>CALDKM010000208.1:0-11337 GCA_937898875.1 uncultured Pseudomonadota bacterium
CCCAAGGCGCCCGCCCCCTCCTTCAGGAGGGGGGGTGCGACGCCGCGCGAGCGGCCAGCCTGGGGGAGGTTCGCTAGGCCATGCGCGTCGGCTTTGCCGGCACTCCGGCGTTCGCGGCACTGGCCCTGGATGCGATCGCCCGCGCCGGACACACGATACCCCTGGTGCTCACGCAGCCCGATCGGCCGAAAGGACGAGGGCTGCGGCTCGAGCCGTCGCCGGTCAAGGCGCTGGCGGTCTCGCTGGGCATCCCGGTGCTGCAACCGGGGACTCTCAGGTCCGAGGCCGGCCGGGCGGAGGCGCTCGCGATTCCGCTAGACGTGCTGGTGGTCGCCGCGTACGGACTGATCCTCCCCGCGCCGGTCCTCGCCTGGCCGCGGCACGGGTGCCTCAACATCCACGCATCGAAGCTGCCGCGCTGGCGCGGGGCCGCTCCGATCGCGCGCGCGATCGAGGCGGGCGACACGATGACCGGCATCACGATCATGCAGATGGACGCCGGCCTCGACACCGGCCCGATGATCGAGGTCGTCGACGTGCCGATCGGTGCGCGAGAGACGAGCGGCACGCTGCACGACCGCCTGGCCGAAGCCGGCGGGGACGCGGTCGTCGCGGTCCTGCGCCGCCTCGCGCGCGACGGGGCGCTCGCGTCGGTGCCGCAGCCCGCCGAGGGCGCGACCTACGCGCAGAAGATCGGCAGGAGCGACGCGGCGATCCGCTGGGAACGTCCTGCGACCGCGCTCGATGCGATGATCCGCGCCTTCGATCCCGCGCCCGGCGTGCACGCGACCTGCGGGAGCGAGGCGGTCAAGATCTGGCGCGCGCTTCCCGTCGGGCGGAGCGCGCCCGCCGAACCGGGCGAGGTCGTCGCGCGGGGCTCCGCAGGCGTGGACGTCGCGTGCGGTACCCGTGTCGAGGACGGTTCCCTGCGCCTCGTCGAGGTGCAGCCCGCCGGTGGCCGGCGGATGGACGCTTTCGCCTATGCGGCGGGTCGCGGCATCGACGCGGGCTCGCGCTTCGGACCTGGCGCCATCGAGGCGCGATGAGCGCCCCTACGATGATGGACGCGTCGCAGCGACAGGCGGCGGACGCGATCGTCCGCGTGATGGGCGGCGCGACGCTCGCACGTGCGCTGGAGGCTTCGGGGGCGGAGGCGACGCCCGCGCGAGGGTTCGTCCAGGAGCTCGCGTACGGAACGCTGCGGCACTGGGGAACGCTCGAAGCGATCGTCCGTTCGCTGGCGCACAAGCCGATCGCCGACCCGATGCTGGTCGCGATCCTCGCGGTCGCGGTCTACCAGCTCGAGCACATGCGCGCCGAGGCGCACGCAGTCGTCGATCGCGCCGTGGCTGCGGCAGGCGATGCGGTTCGTCCTCAGGCGAAGGGTCTCGCGAACGCGCTGCTGCGCCGCTACCTTCGCGAGCGCGACGAGGTGCTCGCGAAGGCCGCGACGACTCCCGTCGCGCGCTGGTCGCATCCGCGCTGGTGGATCGCGCGCGTTCGCGCGGACTGGCCGGCGCAGTGGGAGCGGATACTCGCTGCGGGCAACGAGCATCCTCCGCTCACGCTGCGGGCGAACGTGCGCGCAGGATCCCGCGACGAACTCGCCGCGCGGTTAGCCGCGCAGGGCATCGCGTGCGAACCGGTGGGCGAGGCCGGCGTGATCGTCGCTCCCGCGCGACCGGTGCGCGAGCTCCCCGGCTACGACGAGGGCGCGTTCTCCGTTCAGGACGCGGGCGCGCAGGTCGCCGCGCCGCTCCTCGGTGCACGCGATGGCGATCGCGTGCTCGATGCGTGCGCCGCGCCCGGCGGCAAGACGACGCACGTCCTGGAGCTCGCCGACGTCGAGCTGACGGCGCTCGACAGCGATGCCGCGCGCCTGCCGCGCGTGCACGAGAATCTCGCGAGGCTGAAGCTCGGGAGCGAGCGCGTCCGCGTCGTGGCGGGCGACGGATCGTCGCCCGCGACATGGTGGGACGGGCGCCCGTACGACCGGATCCTCGCCGACGTGCCGTGCACGGCGTCCGGGATCGTACGGCGGCACCCCGACGTCAAATGGCTGCGCCGCGCAAGCGACGTCGCATCGTTCGCCGCCGTGCAGCGCACGATGCTCGACGCGCTGTGGAGCTGCCTGGCTCGCGGCGGCACGCTCGTCTACGCGACCTGCTCGGTGTTCGTCGAAGAGAACGAGGCGCAGGCAGAGGCTTTCGTCGCACGCACGCCCGACGCGTTGCGCGAAAGCCCCGACTTCCCGGCCGGCGCCGAGTCGTCGGGGGGGCAGCTCTTGCCTTCGCTCCCGGGCGCACGCCACAATCAGGACGGCTTCTTCTACGCGCGTTTCCGCAGGGCGTGACGCCAGGGCCGCGCCGGCCGCGCGCGGCGGCGTACCCGTCGCGGGGCCTCTCCCACGCAGGCACGATGCCCCGGATCCTTCCGACTCGAACCGCACCGCCCGTCGCCCCCGCGAGACGGCGGGCGCTCGCGTTCGCCGCGGCGCTCGCCGTTGGCGCGGCGTTGCCGTCGCCGAGCGCGCGCGCGGACGTGATCCCGGTGAAGAGCGCCGAGATGCGCGTCGAGGAGGGCGAGGTCCTGCTCAACGCGGAATTCGAGTTCGCGCTCAACCCGACGCTGGAGGAGGCGCTGCAGAAGGGGGTGCCGCTCTACTTCGTGCTCGAAGTCGAGCTCGCGCGCCCGCGCTGGTACTGGCTCGACGAGAAGGTGCAGTCGGCGTCGACGACCTGGCGCGTTTCGTACGCGCCTCTCTCGCAGCAGTACCGCGTCGCGAGCGGGCTCTTCAGCCAGAACGTGAGTTCGATCGCCGAGGTCGAGCGGCTGATCGGGCGCGTCACTTCGCGGCCCATCGCGAGCGCCGCGGACTTCGCGCGAGGTGCCCGCTACGAGGCAGCGGTGCGCCTGCGCCTCGACGTCAATCAGCTTCCCAAGCCGTTCCAGGTCAACGCGCTGGCGTCGCGAGAGTGGCAACTCGCGAGCGACTGGAAGCGCTTCCCGTTCACGCCATGATCGCCGCCGGGCCGTCCCAAGGCGATCGCCCCCTCCCTCGGGAGGGGGTGTGCGAAGTGCGCGAAGCGAACGAGCCTGGGGGAGGCATTGCACCGATCGCCGCCGGGCCGTCCCAAGGCGATCGCCCCCTCCCTCGGGAGGGGGTGTGCGAAGTGCGCGAAGCGAACGAGCCTGGGGGAGGATGTGCTCCGGGGAGAAGCGAACGCCGTTCGGTTCGGGGGGACATCCGCGCCGTCATGCGGGAAAGCACGGGCGAGGCCGTGTCGGTGACCGTCCCCGGGAGGGGTTCCCGGTGAGCGCGTTCCTGAGCTCGCGCAGTCTCCGCTGGCTCCTCGTCGTCGCGGCGAGCCTGTCCGCGATCGGTCTTTTCCTGCTCGCCACCGCGACCGAGAACAGCGAGCTGTTCGCGCGCGGATACGACACGCTCGTCGTGATCAACATCGCGACGGTGGCGCTGCTGATGCTGATCGTGGGCTGGCAGCTCTGGCGCCTCCGGCGCAACTACACCCGCGGCGTGTTCGGCTCGCGTCTCGCCGCGCGTCTCGTGCTGCTGTTCGCGCTCGTCGCGGTTCTGCCCGGCGCACTCGTGTATGCGGTGTCCGTGCAGTTCCTCGGTCGCTCCATCGAAAGCTGGTTCGACGTCCGCGTCGACCGCGCGCTCGAGGGCGGCCTTGCGCTGAGCCGCAACGCGCTCGATTACCTGATCCGCGAAACGACGAATCGCGCGACGCAGATCGCCGACCAGATCGGCGAGGCGCCGGGCCAGTACCCGGTCGTGCTGTCGCGCGCGACCGAGCAGGCCGGCCTGTCGGAAGCCGCGCTGTTCAACGCGTCCGGAGGCGTGCTTGCGGTCGCCGGCGTCGCCGGCGGACCGGTGTCGCCCGAACCGCTGCCGTCGCAGGCGCTGCGGAGCGCGAGGCTTCAGCAGGCGTACTCGTCGATAGACCAGCTGCCCGCGGGAGGCATCCGACTGCGGATCGTCGTGCCGGTCAACAGCGCCGATCGTCGCGAGCCCATGAAGCTCCTGCAGGTGATCGAGCCGGTTCCGCGGGGGCTCGCTCAGGAGATCGAGAAGGCGGAAGCCGGTTTCCGCGACTACCAGGAGATCTCGTACTCGCGCGGCGCGCTCAAGCGGCTCTACGCGCTCACGCTTACGCTCACGCTGCTGCTCGCGCTCACCACGGCGCTGGGCCTCGCGGTCGTGCTCTCCGAACGGTTCAGCGCGCCTCTCGCACTGCTGGCGGAGGGCACGCGCGCCGTCGCGCAGGGGGACTTCACGCGCCGCCAGCCGGTGACCTCGAGCGACGAGCTCGGCGTGCTCACCGAATCCTTCAACGCGATGACCGTGCAGCTCGCCGATGCGAACGCCAGGAACGAGGAGTCGAGGCGCGCGATCGAGACCACGCGCGCGTATCTGGAGAGCATCCTCGGCAACCTGTCGGCGGGCGTGCTCGCGTTCGACGACCGCACGCGGCTGCGGACGGCGAATCCGAGTGCGAGCGTGATCCTGCAGCAGCCGATCGCCGAGCTCTCCGGACTCGCGCTCGCCGACTGGGGACGCCAGCTGCCCGCGCTCGCACCCTTCGCGGAGCTCGTGGCCGAGGGCTTTCGCGGTGCGCGCGAGGGCCAGTGGCAGCGGGAGGCGCAGATCGGCGTCGCCAACCTGTCGCGCACGCTGCTGATGCGCGGCTCGCGGCTGCCGGGGACGCCGCACGGATACGTCGTGGTGTTCGACGACGTCTCCGAGCTCGTGCAGGCGCAGCGCGACGCCGCCTGGGCCGAGGTCGCGCGACGCCTCGCGCACGAGATCAAGAACCCGCTGACGCCGATCCAGCTGTCGGCCGAGCGACTCGCGGTGAAGCTCGAGAGCCGGCTCGAGGGCGCGGACCAGGAGACGCTGAAGCGCGGGACGCAGACGATCGTCAATCAGGTGACCGCGATGAAGCACATGGTCGACGACTTCGCCGTCTACGCGCGCCAGCCGCGCCCGGGGCAGCTCCAGCCGGTCGACCTGTCGGCTCTATTGCTAGACGTGCTCGCCCTGTACGACAATCTGCGTCCCCACGTGTCGCTGAACCTTCCGAACGCCCCGGTCGTCGTCCAGGGCGAACCGACCCGCCTCCGCCAGGTGTTGCACAATCTCCTGCAGAATGCCGTCGATGCCCAGTCCGAGCGCGCCGATCCGTCGTACGCGATCTCCGTCGAGACGACCGGAGGCGAAGCGCAGCTGTCGGTCGCCGACAACGGGCCGGGATTCCCGCCCGAAGTGATCGCGCACGCATTCGAGCCGTACGTGACGACGAAGCCCAAGGGCACCGGACTCGGGCTCGCGATCGTGCGCAAGATCGTCGAGGAGCACGCCGGGCGCGTCTCGATCGCCAACGCCGCGCCGGCCGGCGCCCGCGTCACCGTCGTGCTGCCCCTGGCGAAGCCATGAACGTCCACCTGCGCGAAATCCTGGTCGTCGACGACGAGGTCGGCATCCGCGAGCTCTTGTCCGAGATCCTGCAGGACGAGGGCTATCGCGTGGCGGTCGCGGAGAACGCGCAGGAGGCGCGCAACTACCGGGCGCGTGCCCAGCCCGCGCTCGTGCTGCTCGACATCTGGATGCCGGACACCGACGGCGTCACGCTGCTGCGCGAATGGGGCTCCTCGGGCCTGCTCACGATGCCCGTCGTGATGATGTCGGGCCACGGGACGATCGAGACCGCGGTCGAGGCGACGCGCATCGGCGCATTCGACTTCCTTGAGAAGCCGATCGGCCTGCAGAAGCTGCTCGGCACGATCTCGCGCGCGCTCAAGAGCGCGGCCGCCCGCGAGCCGCGCCGCGTATCGCTCGCGGCGCTCGGCACCGGCGCGCCGGTGCGCGAGGCCGAACGCTCGCTCGAGGCGCTGCTCGGCGCGCGCAGGCCCATCCTCATCCTGGGCGAGGCCGGGACCGGCCACGACGCCGCGGCGCAGGCGCTGCGCGTTCCCGATGCGCCGTTCGTCGCGCTCGCCGACGGAAGCCGGCTCGCGTCCAACCCGGCGTTGCTGCTCGAGGAGGCGCGCGAGGGCACGCTCTGGTGCGCCGAGATCGGGCAGTACTCGAAGTCGGAGCAGAAGGGGCTCGCGTTCCTGCTGCCGAAGCTCGAGCGGCATCACGTGACGCTGGTCGCGACGTCCTCGGAGTCGCTGGGCGAGCTCGCCGCCGAAGGCAAGTTCGACGCAGCCCTCCTGTCGGCGCTGTCGGCCGGCGCGGTGATGCTGCCGCCGCTCCGGGCGCGGCGCGAGGACATTCCGCCGCTGATCGAGCGGTTCTGGCGCGCGGGAGGCGGCGGCGAACCGCTGCTCGGAACGCTGCAGCCCTCCACGCTCGCGACGCTCGCCAACGCGCACTGGCCGGGCAACCTCGACCAGCTCGCGAGCGTCGTGTCGAACCTGAAGCTCCTGCGCGGCGAGATCGGACCAGACCACGCAAAGAGGCTGATCGGCGAGACGGCGGCGGCCACCGGGAGCGGCCCGGTCGCGCCCGAGCTCACCGCCCGCTTCTTCGAGCTGCCGCTGCGCGAGGCGCGCGAGGCGTTCGAGCGCATCTACTTCGAACAGCTGCTCGGGCGCGAGCAGAGCAACATGAGCCGCGTCGCGGAGAAGGCGGGGCTCGAGCGCACCCACCTCTACCGGAAGCTGAAGCAGCTCAACATCCGCTTCGCGCGACGCGGCGACGACGGAACGCCGCCCGCCTGACGCGGACGGCCACGCAGCGATGAGCACGCCCGCAACTCCCGGCGCCCGCCAGCCGATGGGCATGCTGATGCTGGGCGCGATCGGCGTCGTGTTCGGCGACATCGGCACGTCGCCGCTCTACACGCTGCGCGAGTGCTTCACCGGGTCGCGCAGGCTCGAGCTGACCTCCGAGAACGTTCTCGGCGTCCTGTCGATCATCTTCTGGTCGCTCGTCATCGTCGTGACCGTCAAGTACGTCACGATCCTGCTACGGGCGGACAACCGGGGGGAGGGCGGCATCATGGCGCTGACCGCGCTCGTCTCGCGCGGCCTCGAGCGCAACGCGCGTCGGCGCTGGTGGCTCGTGGGCTTCGGCATCGTCGGCGCGTCGATGTTCTACGCCGACGGGATGATCACGCCGGCGATCTCGGTGCTCTCCGCCGTCGAGGGTCTCGAGATCATCGCACCGGACCTGCACCCGTTCATCGTCCCGGTGGCGGTGGTGATCCTGGTCGGACTGTTCGCGATCCAGCGCAAGGGCACCGGGACCGTGGGCAAGCTGTTCGGTCCGATCACCACCCTATGGTTCGTGGTGCTCGCGCTGCTCGGGGCAGCGCAGATCGTGGAGAACCCGGCCGTGCTGCGGGCGGTCAATCCGATGTCGGCCGTGGCGCTCGCGGCGGCGAATCCGGTCGCGGCCTTCGTCGCGCTCGGCGCGATGGTGCTCGCCGTGACGGGCGTAGGCGCCATCTACGCGGACATGGGTCACTTCGGCGTCAAGCCGATCCGGCGCGCGTGGCTGTTCTTCGTGCTGCCGGCGCTCGTGATCAACTATTTCGGCCAGGGCGCACTGATCCTCGCCGATCCGGCCGCGGTCAAGAACCCGTTCTACCTGCTCGCGCCCGAGTGGGCGCTGGTGCCGCTCGTGGTCCTGGCCACGATGGCGACCGTCGTCGCGTCGCAGGCGATGATCTCGGGCGCGTTCTCGCTCACGCGCGCGGCGATCCAGATGGGCTACTGCCCGCGGCTTCGCATCATGCACACGTCGGACCGGGAGATCGGGCAGATCTACGTGCCGTTCATCAACTGGATGCTTCTCGTCGCGGTGATCCTGCTGGTGCTGACATTCCGCAGTTCGAGCGCGCTCGCCGGCGCGTACGGGATCGCGGTGACGCTCAACATGGTGATCGACTCGATCCTGCTCTTCGTCGTGATACGGCGGATCTGGTGCTGGTCGCTGCCCGTGACGCTGGCGGTCACGACGCCGCTGCTCGCGGTCGACGTCGCGTACCTGACCTCGAACTCGCTCAAGATCCCCGCCGGCGGCTGGTTCCCGATCCTGGTCGGGGCGCTGATCTTCACGCTGTTCACGACGTGGAAGCGTGGGCGCAGGGTGCTGCTCGACCGCCTGGCGGAGGACGCGCTTCCGCTCGACCAGTTCATCCAGTCGATCGAGCTCGCGCCGCCGGTCCGGGTCGAGGGGACGGCCGTGTTCATGACGTCGACGCCGGACCGCGTGCCGCACGCGCTGCTGCACAACCTCAAGCACAACAAGGTGCTTCACGAGCGCGTCGTGTTCCTGACCATCGTGACGCGGGAAATCCCTTACGTCGCGACCGAGGACCGGCTCGAGATCAGGTCGCTGGGCGCCGATTTCCACCGGATGCTCGCCTACTACGGCTTCAAGGACGAGCCGGACGTTCCCGCGCTCCTCGAGGAGGCGGCGCGTGCGGGCTTCCCGTTCGAGATGATGGAGACGTCGTTCTTCGTGTCGCGGGAGACGCTGATCGCGACGAGACGCCCGGGCATGGCGCGCTGGCGCGAAAACGTCTTCTCCTCGATGTCGAAGAACGCCGTCAAGGCGAGCGACTTCTTCCACGTGCCGGCGAACCGGGTCGTGGAGCTCGGCACGCAGGTCGAGCTCTAGTAAGCCGCTGCGTAGCCCGACCACGCGCGCAACCCGCGTTCCGGGGCGGTCCCGCCGGCATCCCGCGGCCCGGCAAACGAAAACGCCGGCACGAGGCCGGCGTTTCGTCGTTGCGGAGGTCGTTCCCGGTTACGCGGCCATCGGGAACGCGCCGCGCATCTGCTTCAGCGCCTTGCTCTCGATCTGGCGGATGCGCTCGGCCGACACGCCGTACTCGTCCGCGAGCTCCTGGAGCGTCGCCGGGTCGGTTTCCTTGAGCCAGCGCGCTTCGATGATGCGGCGGCTCCGCGCGTCGAGCTTCCCGAGCGCGCGCTTCAGTCCCTCGCTGCGCCCCTGCTCCGCCTGCTTGCGCTCGAGGATCTGCGCGGGCTCGTCGTCGCCGTTGGCGGTGAGCCAGGCGATCGGCGCGTAGGCGTGCTCTTCGTCGTCCGCCGGGGTCGGGTCGAGCGCGATGTCGTGCCCGGAAAGCCGGGTCTCCATCTCGACCACTTCCTCGGGCTTCACGCCGAGCTCGCGCGCGATCACCGCCGCCTGGTCGCGGGACAGCGCGTGCGACGAGGTCTTCATGCTCCGCAGGTTGAAGAACAGCTTGCGCTGCGCCTTGGTGGTCGCGACCTTCACGAGCCGCCAGTTGCGCAGGATGTACTCGTGGATCTCGGCCTTGATCCAGTGCAGCGCGAACGAAACCAGGCGCACGCCCCTCTCGGGGTCGAACCGCCGCACGGCCTTCATCAGGCCGACGTTGCCTTCCTGGATCAGGTCGCCCTGCGGGAGACCGTAGCCCTGGTAGTTGCGCGACACGGCGACGACCAGGCGCAGGTGCGACATCACCAGTTGGCGGGCGGCATCGACGTCCTCGGCATTGCGCCAGCGGCGGCCGAGCTCGGTCTCCTGCTCCGCGGTCAGGAGCGGGAAGCGATTCACCGCCTGGATGTAGTGATCCAGACTCCCCAGCGAAGCGGGGGTCGGGAACGCCAGCGCGGAACCGGTCATCGTGAATCTCCTCTCTCAAGGGTGCCGGGGAATCCTCGGGATCCTCCTTGCCCGACACCAGTTTAGCACTCGTGCAATGAGAGTGCTAACGTGCCGAAAAGTTCCTGAGCGTGCCAGTCGGATATGACCGGCGCCGCAGCGGGCGGAGCGAGTGGCGGCCGGGGAGGATGGATGGCTGCGGCGGAGGCCCGACCCCGGTGCCGCGCTTCGACGGGGTTGGCGACGTGAGTGAGCGCTAGCGCTCGCGGCGAGGGGGCGTGCCTGGCGGCGACGCCGGGGGTCAGGCGTCGGCAGGCAGCAGCGCGTCGACGAACTCGGACGCGACGAATGGCCGGAGGTCGTCGACGCCTTCCCCCACGCCGACGAACGCGAGCGGCACCGGGTGCTCGCGTGCGATCGCGGCGACGACGCCGCCCTTGGCGCTCCCGTCGAGCTTCGTGAGCACGAGCCCGGTGAGGCCGACCGCCCGATCGAACGCCCCGACCTGCGCGAGCGCGTTCTGCCCGGTGTTCGCGTCCAGCACGAGCAGCACCGCGTGCGGCGCGCCTTCATGCGCCTTGCCGATCACGCGCTTCACCTTCGCGAGCTCGTCCATCAGGTTGAGCTGCGTGGGCAGGCGCCCGGCGGTGTCGGCGAGCACGACGTCGATGCCTCGCGCCTTCGCCGCGCCTACCGCGTCGAACGCGACCGCGGCCGGGTCGCCGCCCGCCTGCGCGATCACCGCGACGTTGTTGCGCTCGCCCCAGACGGCGAGCTGCTCTCGGGCGGCCGCGCGGAACGTATCGCCCGCCGCGAGCAGCACCGAATGCCCGTGCTGCTGCAGCCACTTCGCCAGCTTGCCGATGGACGTCGTCTTGCCGGCGCCGTTCACGCCCGCGATCATGATCACGAACGGCCGCTCGGGTCCGATCGCGAACGGCCTCTCGATGGGCGCGAGGAGCGCCACCAGCGACTCGCGCATCAGCGTGCGCGGATCGGCATCGGCACCCGCCCGCTTGTAGCGTGCCTTGAGGTCCTCGATCAGGTGCGCGGTCGCCGCGACGCCCACGTCCGACGTGAGGAGCGCGGTCTCGAGCTCCTCGATCGCCTCGTCGTCGAGCGCCCGCCGCCGGAACACGCCCGCGAGCGCGCCCGACAGGCGCTCGCGCGACGCGGCCAGGCCGCCGGTGAGCCTCTCGGTCCACGAGCGCTTCGGCGCGGCGTCGTCCGGCGAGGGTTTGGGCGCTGCGTCGTCGGTCTTGCGCTTGAACAGGTCGAACATCGAGGTCGTGGCGATTGGTAAGCTGCGATTTTACCCGTGCAGGCGAGACCGCCCCCGGGGGTGGCGCGCGCAGCGCGACTTTGACGAGACGGACCGGTGGCGATTCCGACGACGAACCGCGTGCGCATCATCGGCGGCCGACATCGCGGCCGCGTGCTGCGCTTTCCGTCCGTTCCCGGATTGCGACCGACGCCGGATCGGGTGCGCGAGACGCTGTTCAACTGGCTGGGGCAGGACCTCGCCGGCCGCGCGACGCTCGAGCCTTATGCAGGCACCGGCGCGATGTCGCTCGAGGCGCTCTCGCGCGGGGCCACGCTCGCCGTCGCCGTCGACAGCCACCCGGCGCTCGTCCGCGCACTCGCCGACAATGCCAGCGCCATCGGGGCCGCGGGTCTCGAGGCGCATCGGGCCGATGCGCGCGCGTTCCTCG
>CALDKM010000209.1:0-1468 GCA_937898875.1 uncultured Pseudomonadota bacterium
CTGGACGTTGGAGTCGAGCCTCCGCGGTGCGACGATCGACCTGCCCGCGCCGGCCGGCAAGGTCGCCGCCGACAGCGTGCCGCTGCGCATCGAGCGCAAGCCCGACGCGCGCGGCGCGACCGAAGCGATCACGATCGACGTTGCCCGCGTGGGGCGCGTGCTCGTGCAGCGCCAGCTCGCCGGCGCCGCGCCCGTCGTCGATCGCATGCTCGTGCTCGTCGGCCGTGCGGCGACGCAGCCGGCGGACAACGACCGGCCCGGCGTCTGGATACGGGGCGACGCGGCGGCGCTCGTCGTCGACGACTGGCTCGCCGTGAAGGCGAGGGCCGGGGAGCGGTCCGTGTCGGCCGCACCGTCGGCGGGCCTCGCGATCCGGGGCGTGGATCTCGACCTGACGGTCCTGGAGGCGTTCGGCCGGAAGCTGAACGACGTCAAGCTCTCGGCACGCTCGACGGGCGACGACTGGCGCCTGCAGCTCGCGGCGCGGGAAGCGGCGGGCACGGCCGACTGGCGAGCCGCGACGCCTGCGATGCCGAGCGGACGCATCGTCGCGCGGCTGACGCGGCTCTCGGTCCCCGACGCGGGCGAGCTCTCGCCCTTTCAGCACGCGGACCCCCGCGCGGGGGCGCGCGCCGAGGGAAGCGCGAACCCGTGGCCCGAGCTCGACGTCCAGAGCGCGGCGCTGATCTCGAAAGGACGCGACCTCGGCCGGTTCGAGATGGTCGCGAAGCCGCAGGCGACCGACTGGCGGATCGAGAAGCTCGTGCTGTCGAGCGACGCGGGACGCGTGCAGGCGGACGGCTGGTGGCGCGCGGCCGGGCGCACGCAGCAGACGCGCCTCGACGTGAGCCTCGATGCGCTGGAGGCCGGCGCGATGCTCAAGCGCTTCGGATTCGCCGACGTCATGCGCGGCGCGCCGACCACGATCAAGGGCCAGCTCGACTGGCCCGGGGCGCCGTCCGACTTCGATCCGACGGCGCTGTCCGGGGCGCTCAGGGTCGAAGTCGGGGCCGGGCAGTTCACGAAGATCGAGCCCGGAATCGGCAAGCTGCTCGGTGTCCTGTCGCTGCAGGCGCTGCCCCGGCGCATCGCGCTCGATTTCCGCGACGTGTTCACCGAGGGATTCGCGTTCGACCGGATCGACGGCAACGTGCGCATCGCGCGCGGCGTGATGACGACCGACGACCTGAGGCTCGTCGGGCCCGCGGCGCGCGTCGACATTACCGGCGAGGCCAATCTCGCCCAGGAAACGCAGAAGCTCGCCGTGCGCGTCCTGCCCGCACTCTCCACGACGCTTTCGACCGGGGCGGCGGGTGCCGCGTTGCTGCTGCTCGCCGCGAACCCGCTCGTGGCCGCGGCGGTGGGCGCGGGCACGCTGCTCGCGCAGAAGGTGATGAAGGATCCCCTCGAGCAGATGTTCGCCTACGACTATCGCGTGACGGGCTCGTGGAGCGATCCGGTCGTCGAG
>CALDKM010000210.1:0-16014 GCA_937898875.1 uncultured Pseudomonadota bacterium
TCCCGTCGATGTCGAGAAACAGCGCGTCGGAGACATCGAGGGGCGGAGGCCGCCGGCGCAGCGCGCGCGTCGCGCCGGCCGCGCGCATCGGCGATGCGACGATCATGCGGACAGTTCGGATTCGCGCGCGCGCCGGCGGAGCCGCCGGCGCTGCCGCATCGACGCGGCGTCCATGAGCATCCTGCCCGCCCAGCGGTAGACGTTGAACTCGCGCAGCAGGCCGCGCATGAGCCGCATGCGGTCGCGCTGCTCGTCCCCGGGCATCGTGAGCGCGCGGTGGAGCGCGACGGCGCACTGGTCGGCGTCGTAGGGATTCACGACGAGCGCCTCGGGCAGCTCGCGCGAGGCGCCCGCGAACTGCGAGAGGACGAGCACGCCCCGCTCGTCGTCGCGCGCCGACACGAATTCCTTGGCGACGAGGTTCATCCCGTCGTGCAGGCTCGAGACGAAGCACAGGTCGGCCGCGCGGTAGTGCTCGTAGACGGAATCGGCCTCGTGGTGCTCGACGAGGAGCAGGATCGGCGGCGCACCGCGTCCCGCGTGGCGGGCGTTGATCTCGTCGGCGAGCGAGCGCGCGCGCGCCGCGTAATCGCGGTAGTCGGCGATCATCCCGCGCGACGGTGCCGCGATCTGCACGAACGTGAATCGGCCGACCCACTCGGGATGCGTGGCGAGCAGCCGGTCGACCGCGTGGAACCGCTCGACGATGCCCTTCGTGTAGTCGAGGCGGTCGACGCCGATGCCGAGGCGGACGTCGTCGGGAAGACCGAGGCGCCTGCGCACGGCGGCGCGCGCGTCCCCGACGCCGCGCTGCCGGGCGAGCGGCTCGGGAGGCCACGCGATCGAGATCGGGTAGCGGCGCACGGCGGTTGCGTGGCCCGCGACGTTCACCTCGAAGGACTCCCGGTCGACGCGCGCCTCGAGCAGCCGGTCGACGGTGTCGAGGAAGTTGTTGCAGTGGAATTGCGTGTGGAAGCCCAGGATGCTGCTCCCGAGCAGGCCGTCGAGCAGCTCGGCGCGCCACGGGCAGATCGAGAACGCCTCGGGGTTCGGCCACGGGATGTGCCAGAACGTCACGACCGTCGCGTTGGGCAGCCGCTCGCGGATCATTCGGGGCAGCAGCGCGAAATGGTAGTCCTGCACGAGCACGATCGGCGCGTCGGTGCGCGCCTCGTCGACGACGGCGTCGGCGAACTTCGCGTTGACCGCACGGTAGTGCGCGAAATCCGACGACCGGAACGTCGGGCGCACGTGGGCGATGTGGCACAGCGGCCACAGCCCTTCGTTGGCGAAGCCGCTGTAGTAGCCCGTCTCCTCGTCGGCCGTGAGCCAGATGCGGCGCAGCCGGTACGCGGATTCGCCCGGCGGGACGTCCAGGCGTCCGCGCCGATCCGCGGTCTCGCGGTCGGCGTCGCCGCTGCCGTGGGCGATCCAGGTCCCCGCGCATGCGCGCATCACCGGCTCGAGGGCCGTGACGAGGCCCGACGCCGGATGCTGGACGCGCACGCCGTCGTCGGTCTTCACGTGGATGTACGGCTCGCGGTTCGAGACGACGATCACGTCGCCGCCGCCCGGCTCGCGTCCGAGGATCGACTTCAGGCTCGCCGCCGACCAGGCGAGCTGGCCCTCGTCGCGCGGCCGGTAGCGCTCTTCCAGCTCGCGGACCAGTTCGCGCACGTCGCCGGCGATCGGGCGGAGCTCCGGCGTGGCGAGGCCCGGTGACGCCGGCCGGACGAGGCCTTCGCCGCGCAGGAGCGCGCGCAGCCCGTTGACCCATCCGCGCCACGAGAGCTGGGCCACGACGACGGTGATCAGCGCGACGAGGAACGCGAGCACCGCGAAGAACACGAACAGGTAGCGGCGAGTCTCCTCGCTGCGCCTCTCGACGTAGCTCATGTCGTGCAGGATCGCGAGCTGCGCAGGCGCCGCGTCGCCCGCGTCGACCGGCGCGACCGAGAGATGCATCATGCCGTGCGCGGTGCGGATGATCGCCTTCGCCGTCCCCGCCTGCGCGGCGAGCGACGAGCAGGCGATGTCGGACGGGAACTCGGCCGTGGCGATCGGCGTCGCCCTGCCGGTGACGCACAGGCCGACCGCGTACAGGCGCTCGTCCTGCGTCAGCCGGCGGAAGAACTGCTCGATGCGCGGGGTCGAGCCGGTCAGCACGAGGCCGGAGAGGGGCTCGCTCACCGCGGACGCGATGAGCGTCGAGCGCGTGTCGAGGTCGCGCACGAACCAGCGCAGCATCAGCATGTCGGCGAGCGGGACCGCGGCGTAGGCGAACAGGCCGACGACCAGCAGCAGCGGCAGCAGGAAGCGAAGCGAAAGGCGCATTGCCCGACCGTATCGGCCGCCCGGCAGGCAGTCTGTCGGACGGATGCCGATACGCGCGCCGGTCCCCCGATCGCGTCCACCGCGTCCGCGCCAGGACTCGGGAATGGCAGGCAAGCGGCCGGATTCGTTGTCGCAGCGACGGTAACGCTTTGAAATGCAAAGGATTGCCTCTGCCGTCCGCGCGGACGGATCGCGGCACGAACCTTGCAGCCGCCTGGAGATGCCGGATACCCGGAGGAGGAGGTTCGAGATGAGGAACGCACTCGCGTGGGCACTCCTGCTCGCGGCGGGCACGGCCGCGGCGGACATCAAGGTTCTCGTCGCAGTCGATCCGTCGGACCGGGAGTCGATGGCGATCGGCATGCAGGACATCGGCGTGTCCCTCTCGCGGGCGGCGGGCGTCCCGGCACGGATGTCGAAGTCGCAGGACCTCTCCGACGCGATGCGCTCGACGCGCACCGGCGAATTCGACGTGTACATCGCTCCCGCGCACGTCGCGGCGTCGGCGCTGTCGCACGGCTACACGCTGGTGGGGTCGACCGAGCCCGACGACGTCTACCAGCTGGTCGCGAAGACCGGCACGAAGGCGACCTCGGACCTCAAGGGCGGGCGGATCTACCTGACGCAGCAGGACTCGGTAGGCGCATACGTGGCCCGCGGGATGCTCAACGAGTCCGGCCAGTCGCTCAAGACGTTCAAGGACGTGCTCTACCGGCGCACGTCCGGCGCGGGGCTGTTCGCGATCGACACGGGCATGGTCGACGCGACGGTCGCGAAGCGCGTCGAGGTCGACCAGTGGCTGAAGTCCGGGATGGCGAAGGGTGCGGCGCTCATCACCTCCCGGGCGGTCCCGGGAGGCATGACGGTCGTGCTGAAGAAGGACATGCCGGAGGCCGTGCGCGCCAAGGTCGAGGGCTGGTTCCTGAGCCCGTCGGGCGCGATGCAGGGCATCGGGCGCGTCGCGTATCGTCCCGACGTCGCCACCTATCGCTACGTCGCGGCGCTCGGCAACTGGACGCCCGCGCAGCTGCCGGGCGCGAAGGTCGTCACGGCCGAGGACGTCTCCTCGCTCGCGCGCTCCGGCGTCGCGATCGTCGACGTCCGGACCGCGAAGGAATTCGGCGAGAAGCGCATCGCCGGCGCCGTGTCGATCCCCTACGGCGAAAAGAGCGTCAAGGACGTCGCGTTCGATCCGAAGGCCGACGAGTTCGCGCTGCCGGACGCGATGGACCGGGCGAAGCCCGTGATCTTCCACTGCAACGGCCCCGAATGCTGGAAGTCGTACAAGGCTTCGCAGGTCGCGCTGTCGAAGGGCTTCAAGACCGTCTACTGGTTCCGCGGCGGGATGCCCGAGTGGGAGCGCAACGGGCTCGCGGTGGACTCGTCGAAGGTCGCGCCCGACAGGATCGCGTCGGCGGCGGCCAAGCCCTGACCGCGGGGACCGCCACCGGCGCGCGGCGTCAGCGCCTCGCGCGCAGCGTGTTCATGCCCAGCGTGATCGCGACGACCGCGATGCCGATCACGTTCAGCCAGAACTGGTTGAACACGAGGATCAGTCCGCCCGCCGTCAGCACGACCTGCTCGACGCGCGTGATCGTCGTCGCCCACCAGCGCGTGTAGGCGGCCGCCAGCGCGAGGATGCCGATCGC
Organism: uncultured Pseudomonadota bacterium; assembly: GCA_937898875.1. Taxonomy (GTDB): domain Bacteria; phylum Pseudomonadota; class Gammaproteobacteria; order Burkholderiales; family Casimicrobiaceae; genus VBCG01. The sequence continues at coordinate 3,984 of CALDKM010000210.1, forward strand.
GCCGGCGACGATCGCCGAGGCGAACGGCGCCCAGGCGAAGTCGATGAACAGCAGCGCCGGCGTGTAGGTGAACATGAACGGCACGAGCGCCTTGCCCATCGACAGCCGGAACGCGGTCAGCCCCGTTCGCATCGGCTCGGACCCCGCGATCCCGGCCGCGGCGTAGGCGGCGAGCGCCACCGGCGGCGTCACGTCCGCGAGCACGCCGTAGTAGAAGACGAAGAAGTGCGTCGCGAGCAGCGGCACGCCCAGCGTCGCCAGCGCGGGCGCGGCGATCGACGCGAGGATGATGTAGGTCGGCGTCGTCGGGATCCCGGTGCCCATCAGGATGCAGGCGATCGCGACGAACAGCAGGCCGAAGAACACCTTCGCGCCGTTCTCGGTCACGAGCCCGGTCGGGTCGAACGACCGGATCAGGTCGCCGACGCTTCCGGCCAGGTCGATGACCGCGCCCGAGAACTTGAACCCCAGCCCGGAGAGCGTGAGCGTTCCCAGGATGAGGCCCACGCACGCGCACGCCGCGCCGATCGCGAGCGCGTACTTCGCGCCCTCGGAGAGCCCCTCGATCAGCGGCCCCCAGGTGAGCGTCTGCCCCTGCAGGTGGCCCCAGCCGAGCCTGCGCGCGATCGGCGGGATGTAGGAGCACACGAAGCACAGCACGATGCCCCAGAACGCCGACAGGAACGGCGTGAAGTCGAGCAGCAGCATCGTGACGAGCGCGATCAGCGGGAACACGAGGTGCCAGCTCTCGCCGATCACGCGCGAGACCTTCGGAATCAGGTGCGGCTCGACGCCCTTGAGCCTGAGGCGCTTCGCCTCGAGGTGGACCATCGTGAGGCAGGCGAAGTAGTGGAACAGCGCCGGCACGATCGCGACGAGCACGAGCAGCTTGTACGGGACGCCGAGCAGCTCGGCCATCACGAACGCGGACGCGCCCATCACCGGCGGCGTGACCTGGCCGCCGCAGGAAGCGGACGCCTCGACCGCGCCCGCGAAGCGCGAGCTGAACCCGTACTTCTTCATCAGCGGGATCGTGAGCGAGCCGGTCGTCACCGCGTTCGCGATCGCCGAACCCGAGATCATGCCGAACAGGCCCGAGGACACGACGCAGACCTTCGCCGGACCGCCGGAGAAGCGGCCGGCGGCGATCGTCGCGAGGTCCATGAACAGGCGGCCCAGACCCGTCATCTGCGCGAGGATCCCGAACAGCACGAAGTGGAACACGTAGGTCGCCACGACGCCGACCGCGATCCCGTAGATCCCCTCGGTGCCGACGTAGATGTGGTTGACGACGCGTTCGACGGAATAGCCGCGGTGCGCGAGGATGCCCGGCATGTGGCGACCGAGCAGCGCGTAGAGCAGGCAGGCCATCCCGATCACGGGCAGCAGCGGCCCCATCGTGCGGCGCGACGCCTCCATCACGATCACGATCGCCAGCACCCCCATCATGTAGTCCTGCGCGATCGGCGCGCCGACGCGGGCGATGAAGACGTCGTCGAAGAACACGACGAAGTAGAGCGACACCGCGGCGGCCACGATCGCGAGCGGCCAGTCGACCCAGGAGAGCTTGTCGCCGGTGCCGCCGAATTGCGGGAACGGCAGCGAGATGAACGCGACGAAGCCGACGAGCGCGATGAACGCCCAACCGTTGTTGCCGAGGCTCCCCAGCGCGGACAGGCGGTCGACGAGCGCCCACGCGAGGTAGAGGTAGAACGCCGTGAACACCAGGCTCCAGCCCCAGGTCTTGACCGCGCTCGCGGCGTCCTGCGGCGGCCGCTTGTGCGGGAACACGAGGAAGATCAGCGCGAGCACGAGCGTGAGGTGGAACGCGCGGTGCGTGATCTCGACCAGCAGCCCGAACCCGGCCGTGTAGATGTGGAAGCTCGACAGGACGACCGCCATCGTCGTGACGAGCAGCCCGACGGGGCCGACGAGCTTGCGGAAGTTCGACTCGGTGTCGAACGTGCGGATCAGCTCCTCCTGCTTCTCGGCGGAGATCGCCTCGACCTGATCGGTCAGGAGGTTGCCGTGCGACGGCGGCGTCGGATGTCTGGTCATCGGCTATCGGCGTGTCGTCAACGAGCGCCCGACCCGCCCGGTCCCGGGCCGGAGAGGCAGGCACCCGGCCGCGCGGCGAGCGAGAGCGCGCGATTGCCCCATTGCGCGAGGTCGACGGGGCGCGGATCGCCCTCGACCGAGAGGCGGGGCGACTGGTCGGCGTGGACGCGCATCGCGATCGCTTCGAAGCGGCGGTGCATCGTCACGACGAACGTGTCGCCGTCGCGGCGCCACGCGCCGTCGGCATCGGCCTCGGTCGGGAGCCCCGGGCCGTGCTGGGTGAAACGGATCTCGGTCTCTTCGATCGACGCGCCGTCGATCCGGTAGCGCTCCTCGACGGGCGTGCGCGTCACCGAGTGGACGTAGCGGATCGCGAATGCAGGGGATCGGCCCCGGGCTTCGACCTGCCCGAGCGGCTTGCCGTCGGGATGGGACGCGAGCGTCAGGCACGCCGCGTGCGCGCCCGCGGCGAGTGCGATGCCCGGGACCAGCATGAGACCGATCCCGGGCGCACACGTCACTTGAGGAGGCCCTTCTCGCGGTAGTAGCGCTCCGCGCCCGGGTGCAGCGGAATCGAGACCGACAGCAGCGCCGTCTTGAGCGAGATCTCCTTGCCCTTCGGGTGCACCTGGCCCAGCGTCTCGGTGTTCTCGAAGAGCGCCTTCGTGACCTCGTAGGCCATCTGGTCGGTGAGCCCGTCGTGCGTCGCCCAGATCGCCATCACGGCGAGCGTGTCGACCGGCGCGGTCTGGCCCTTGTACGTGTTGGCCGGCAGCTGGACCATCGCATAGTAGGGCTGCTTCTTGCGCAGCGCCTCGATCTCGGGACCGGCGAGCGGGACCATGCGGACCTCGCGCGCGTTCGCGAGATCGCTGATCGACGAGGTCGGTGCGCCCGCGGTGATCAGCGACGCGACGAGGTTGCCGTCCTTGATCTTGTCGACCGACTGCGTGAACGACGACAGGTCCTCGCCGATGTCCTTGCGCGTCATGCCGTGGGCTTCGAGCAGGTCGCCCAGCAGCTGCCACTGGCCCGAGCCCGGCGAGCCCGACGACACGCTCTTGCCCTTCAGATCCTTGAACGACCGCACGTTCGCCGACGCGAGCGTGACGAGCTGCACCTGCTCGGGGTAGAGCGCTCCGAGCGCACGCAGGTTCTTGACCGCCTTGCCTTCGAACTGGCCTTTGCCGTTGTACGCGGCGTCGAGGATGTCGGCCGCGACGAACGCGCTCTCGATGTCCTTGCGCGCGAGGAGTTGCGCGTTGGCGACCGACGCGCCCGCGGTCTCGGCCGTCGCCGAGAGCTTCTTGCCGCCGATCGTCACCTTGTTCGAGATGAGCTGCGCGAGCATCCCGCCGAGCGGGTAGTAGGTGCCGCCGGTGCCGCCGGTGGCGATGCCGAAGAAGACGCGCTCCTGCGCGGCGGCGGAGCCGGCGAACACGAGGGCGGCCGCGATCGCGGTCGCGCCGAGCAGACGATGATGACGCATGGAACCTCCCGAAGGTGCCCCAGCGCGCGGACGCGCTCGGGCGTGGTGACTGGGCAAACGGCCGGAGTATAGCGTCTAGGACACGGCTCCGGCACCGTAGCGCCCGGTCAGCAGCCGGTGCTCGGCGAAGCGCGAGAGCGCGTAGGGAGCGAGCGGCAGGTCCGGGGCAAGGCCGAGCGCGGCCTGGGCCACCAGCCGGCCGACGATCGGGGAGAGCTTGAACCCGTGCCCCGAGAAGCCGTAGGCGAGGTGGAGCCCGGGTACGCCGTCGACCGGTCCGAGCACCGGGTTCCAGTCGGGCGTCACGTCGTACACGCCGGTCCACGACGCGGCGAGCCCCGCGCTCTCGAAGGCCGGCATCCGGTGCATGAGCTGCTCGCCGACGTGCACGACCTCGTCGAGCGGCACGTCCGCCTGCTCGATGTCGGGTTCCGGGATGTCGACGCCTTCGTTGCCCTCGGAGACGAGCACCTGCCGGCCGCCGTAGCTGCGGAAGTAGATGCGGCCCGGCGAGACCAGGTCCTTCACCACGGGCAGGTCGTGGCCGTAGGGTGTCTCGGCCTCCAGCGTCATCACGCTGTGGCGCGACATCGCGAGCGGCAGCCCGACGCCGGCCCAGCGCGCGACCTCGCGCGACCAGATGTTCTGCGCCGAGACGACGACGCCCGCGCCGATCGGGCCCGACGGAGTTTCCACCCCGGCGACGCGGCCATTCGCGTCGCGCAGGAGGCCGGTGACGGCGACGCCTTCGCGCACCGTGGTGCCGGCCTTGCGCGCTGCCCGCACGAACGCGGTGAGCGTCAGGTACGCGTCGGCATACCCCGCGCCGGGCTCCCATCCGACGACCGCGACGTCGTCGTAACGCAGCAGCGGGTGACGCTCGCGTGCTTCGGCGGCGTCGAGCTCGCGCGCCTCGATGCCGAGTTCCCGCTCGATCGCGAGCGACGCGCGCACCGCGTCGGCGGCGGGGCCGTCGGGCGCGACGATCAGGTAGCCGCAGCGCCGGTATCCGCCGTCGGCCTCCGGGTCGTCGAGATAGGCGGGCAGGTCGTCGAACGCGCGCATCGCCGCCTGCGCGAGCACCACGTTCTGGCGCACCGAGTAGTGCGTGCGCAGGATGCAGGACGACTGCGCGGTCGTGCCGCCGCCGAGCTGTCCGCGCTCGAGGAGCAGCGTGCGCTTCGCGCCGAAGCGCGCGAGGTGGCAGGCGATCGAGGTGCCGATCACGCCGCCGCCGATGACGATCGCGTCGAAGTGTTCCATGGCCTTCCGGAAGGGCTGTCGCTCAGCCCGCCATTTCACCACACTGCGCGCGGGCGCTGCCGGAGATAATCGACGAAGGGCGCCGCGGGGTGCCGGCGAGGGGGAGTGCCATGGCGTGGATCGTGCTGGTCGTCGCGGGAGTCTTCGAGGTCGTCTGGGCGATCGGGCTCAAGTACACGGACGGGTTCTCGCGATTGTGGCCGAGCGTGGGAACCGTCGTCGCGATGATCGCGAGCGTCGTGCTGCTCGCGTGGGCGATGAAGACGCTGCCGGTCGGGACCGCCTACGCCGTGTGGACCGGCATCGGCGCGGTCGGCACCGTGATCCTCGGGATCGCGCTGTTCGGGGAAGCCGCAACGGTCGCGCGGCTCGCGTGCGTGGGGCTGATCGTCGCGGGGATCGTGGGGTTGAAGGTGGTGACGGATTGAGGCGTGTCGCGGGGCGCGGCTGGCCGCCGTGGCCGGGCACGGCGCCATGCTCCTCGATGCCTGGGCGACGATGCTGCGTCGAGGGGGAACACGGGCCGCATTTGCCGGTCCCCGTCCTTGACATACCTTTTATGGGATATCCATAATAGAGCATGTGGCGCATCGAGGAGCACCGTCGCGTCGACAGGCAACTGTCGGGATCCGTGCCCATCGAGGTCTTGAAGCGCTACGAGAAATGGAAGGACATCGCCGCACTCTCCGGTCCGCCGGGATTGCGCGCGATCAAGGGATTTCACGACGAGGCGCTGTCCGGCGAATGGAAGGGGCATCGATCGTCGCGCCTCGGGTTGCAGTGGCGGGTGATCTATCGCGTCGACGCCGACTTGCTGCTGATTCAGGTCGTTCACGTTACGCCTCACGACTACCGGAAAACCTGACATGAAGACCTATCATCCTGCCAAGAGGCGCGTTGAGGTGAGCGTGGGCGAGTCCGTGCGCATCTTGCGCGAGCTCCAGGAGCTGAGCCAGAGCCGGCTGTCCGAGCTCACCGGCATTTCGCAAGCCACCATTTCCGCCATCGAGAACGGCCGGGTCAACCTGGGCGTCGAGAGGGCGAAGGTCCTCGCCCATGCACTCAAGTGCCATCCCGCGGTGCTCGTGTTCCCGGGCTGGGAAGTTCCGCTCGAGCCAGCGGCGTGACCATGCACCCGACCGGACGGTTCGGCCCCGTATGTGGGGTCAGACTCGAATTTCCCCCATCCGCAAATGTCGAGTCTGACCCTACTTCTTCCTACTTCTTCCCGATCGTCCTGATCGTGTCGATGTTCGCAGCCGCCGGGTGTTCGTGGCAGCACGCGTACTCGTCGGCGCAGGGCTGGCAGCGGAACCAGTGCTACAGGCTTCCCGACCAGAGCGAACGCGAGCGGTGCCTCGCGAACACTGCCCTGTCCTACGACGACTACCGGCGGCAGAGCGAGAGCGCCGCGAAGAAATAGCTAGTGCCTCGAGAGCTCGCTCTCGTGCCAGTGTCCCAACGCGAGATGCGACAGCAGCAGCGCCACGCTGTAGAACGCGACGCCCGCCAGCGTGATCAGCACGAGCGCGGCGAACAGCCGCGGGATGTTGAGCTGGATGCCCGACATCAGGATCTGGTAGGCGAGGCCCGCGCCCTGGCCGCCGGTCCCCGCGACGAACTCGGCGACGACGGCGCCGATCAGCGCGAGGCCGCTCGCGATGCGCAGGCCGCCGAAGAAGTACGGCAGCGCGCTCGGGATGCGCAGCCGCCACAGGAGCTGCCAGCGCGTCGCGCGGTTCATCCGGAACAGGTCGATGAGCCGCGGATCGACGCTTCGCAGGCCGAGCGTCGTGTCCGAGACGATCGGGAAGATCGCGACGACGACTGCGCACAGGACGAGCGCGGTGTGCGTGTCCTTCACCCAGATGATGATGAGCGGCGCGATCGCGACGATCGGCGTCACCTGCAGCAGCACGACGTAGGGCGTGAACGCGGTCTCGATCCAGCGGCTCTGCACGAACACGAGCGAGATCGCGACGCCCAGCGCGACGGCGATCGCGAGCGCGTAGAGCGCGATCGACACGGTGACGACCAGCGACGCGAGGAGGAGGCCCCGGTCGGCGACGAGCGTCTTCGCGACGACGAGCGGCGAGGGCACCAGGTACGTCGGGACCTCGTAGGCGACGGTCAGCGCCTGCCACAGCGCGAGCATCGCGACGGCGACGATCACCGGCGCCGCGTAACGCCAGCGGTCCGCCGCGGTGCGCTCGAACCGGCTCAAGGCCCCTCCTCGTCCGGCGATCCGTTCATCGGCATCGTGCCGCCGCAAGCCTGCGCGACGAGCGCCGACAGCCGCTGCGAGTATGCCGCGAACTTCGTCGAGACGCGGAACGCCTCGCCGCGCGGCCAGGGCTCGTCGATCGCGACCTCGTCGATCAGCCGGCCCGGCCGCGGGCCCATGACGGCCACGCGTGTCGAGAGGAACACAGCCTCGGCGATGCTGTGCGTGACGAACACGATGGTGAGGCCGCGCTTCTGCCAGAGCGATGCGAGCTCGCTGTCGAGCCGCAGGCGCGTGAACTCGTCGAGCGCGCCGAAGGGCTCGTCCATCAACAGCAGGTCGGGGTGGTTGACCAGCGCACGCGCGATCGACACGCGCATCTGCATGCCGCCCGAGAGCTCGCGCGGCCAGCTGCGCGCGAAGTCGGCGAGCCCCACGAGCGAGATCGCGTCGGCGACCGCGCGGTCGGCCTCCTCGCGCGGCGTGCGCGCCAGCGCGAGGGGCAGCCGCACGTTCGCGTCGACGCGCGACCAGGGCATCAGCGTCGGCGACTGGAACACCATCGCGAGCCGCCTGCCGGGCGCGCCGGTCGCCTCGAACGCGCCGCCCCACCAGTGCAGCGATCCCGACGTCGGCGCCTCGAGCCCCGCGATCAGGTGCAGCAGCGTCGACTTGCCGCAGCCGGACGGCCCGAGGAGCGTCAGGAACTCGCCGCGGCGGACCTCGAGGTCGACCGGGTCGAGCGCGCGCGTGCCGTTCGGCCAGGTCTTGGTCGCGCGCGCGACCGCGACCGCCGGCGCGTCGGCGCCGCGCTGCGGTGCCGCGCGCCGGTTCAGGGTACGACCTTGACGCCGCGGACGACCTGCAGGTTCCAGGCCTTCGCGTAGTCGACGTTCGGCTTCGCGAGGCGGGTGAGCTTCAGGAACTCGACGGTGGCGCGCCAGCGTGCGTCGGTCATCGTGAGCAGCCCGTCGCGCTTCGCGTCGCCGCTGTCGACGATGCCGTGCTCCCTGAGCTTGCGGTGACCGAACGCGAGGAGCTCGTCGGTCATCTGCGGATTGTCCTTCCTGATGAGCGCGTTGCCGGGCGCGGGGTTCGCGAGGTAGCTCTTCCAGCCTTCGGCCGACGCGAGGACGAAGCGCGCGAGCGCGTCGCGCCGCTTGTCGAGCGTGTCGCGCCGCACGACGAGCGCCTCCGAGTAGGGCGGGTAGCCATAGTCGGCGAGCAGGAACACGACCGGCTTCACGCCCGCCTTCTCGATCGAGAACGGCTCGGACGTCGCGAAACCCTGCTGCGAAAGCGTCTTGTCGGCGAGGAACGGCTGCACCGAGAAGCCGTACGGCCGCTTCTGGTCGTCCGAGAAGCCGAACTGCTGGCGCAGCCACGGCCAGTACGTCGTGTTCGCCGCGGCCGCGATCGCGATCGGCTTGCCCTTGAGCTGCTCGATCTTGGCGGTGCCCGGCTGCGCGATGATCACGGTCGGGTTCTTCTGGAACGTCGCCGCGATCGCGACGACCGGCACGTCCTGCTCGATCGCGGAAAGGACCTGGAGGCCGTCGGCCATCGCGACGTCGATCTGGCCGGCCGCGAGCAGCTGCAGCCCGTTGACCTGGGGGCCGCCCATCTTGATCGTCACGTCGAGGTCGTGTTTCCTGTAGATGCCCTCGGCGAGCGCCTGGTAGAAGCCGCCGTGCTCGGCCTGCGCGAGCCAGTCGGTCGCGAAGACGATGCGGTCGGGCGCCTGCGCGTGCGCGGGCGAGAGCGCGCCGGCGGCCGCGAGCGCGGCGGCGGCGAGACGGGCGGCGAACGTGCGGATCATCGGGGGCCTCCGGGTCGGCATGACGCGCGATTATGCGCGAAGCCGGAGCCGCGCGGCATCCCTCGCCGGACGGGCGGCCCGCCCCCACGCGCAGCAGGGGAAACCGGACGAACACGACGTCCGAAAACGGCGAGTCGGGCCCGGACCGCCCGGCTATGATCCGTCCCATGACCCTCGATGCCGACGCCTGCTGGCGGGCGCTCTCCGCCCACGATGCGCGTTTCGACGGCCGGTTCTTCGTCGGCGTCGCGACGACCGGCATCTACTGCCGGCCGGTCTGCAACGTCCGCACGCCGCGTCGCGAGAACTGCCGGTATTTCGCCAGCGCCGCGGCCGCCGAGGCCAGCGGATTCCGTCCGTGCCTCCGGTGCCGTCCCGAGCTCGCGCCCGGTCACGCGGCGATCGACGCGTCGTCGCGGCTCGCGCAGGGCGCGGTCGACCTGATCGAGTCCGGGGCGATGGACGAGGGCGGCCTCGCGCGCCTCGCCGAGCGCGTCGGCGTGTCGGACCGGCACCTGCGCCGCGTGTTCGACGCCGAGTTCGGCGTCTCGCCGGTCGAGTACGCGCAGACGCACCGGCTGCTGCTCGCCAAGCGCCTCTTGACCGACACGCGGCTCCCGGTCACCGACGTCGCGCTCGCGAGCGGCTTCTCGAGCGTGCGCCGGTTCAACGCGCTGTTTCGCGAACGCTACCGGATGGCGCCGTCGAGGCTGCGCGGCGAGGCGGCGGCCGACAATGCGTCCGACTGGCTCGTGTTCGAGCTGGCCTATCGCCCGCCCTACGATTTCGACGCGATCCTCGGATTCCTGCGTGACCGCGCGATCGACGGCATCGAGTCGGCCGGCGACGCCGCGTACCTGCGCACCGTGGCGGTGACGCGCGGCGGCACGACGCACGCGGGCCGCGTCGACGTCCGCCATCATCCGCGGCGCCACGCGCTGCGCGTGTCGCTGTCGGCGTCGCTCGCGCGCGTCGTGCCGGCGGTCCTCGGCCGCGCGCGGCACGCGTTCGACCTCGCCGCGGATCCGCGCGAGATCGGGGCGACGCTCGGCGACCTCGCGCGCGGGCATCCCGGCCTGCGCGTGCCGGGCACGTTCGACGGCTTCGAGCTGGCGGTGCGAGCGATCGTCGGGCAGCAGGTGTCGGTGAAGGCGGCGCGTACATTGCTCGGGCGTCTCGTCGCCGCGCACGGCGAAACGGCCGAGCTGCCGGGGACCGGTCCGACGAGGCTCTTCCCGAGCGCACGCGCGATCGCGGCGTTGCCGCCCGCCGATCTCGCGCGCATCGGCCTGGTCGCTGCGCGAGCGCGAGCCGTGCATGCGCTGGCATCGGCAGTCGATGCGGGCACGGTGAGCCTCGAGCCGGGCGCCGACGTGGACGCATCGATGCGGTCGCTCGTCGAGCTGCCGGGCATCGGCGACTGGACGGCGAGCTACATCGCGATGCGCGCGCTGCGCTGGCCCGACGCGTTTCCGGCCGGCGACCTCGTCGTCAAGCGCGCGCTGGGCGTCACGACCGCCGCCCGCGCGGAGATCGCCAGCGCGGCGTGGCGTCCGTGGCGCGCGTACGCGGTCATGCATCTGTGGAAGGGATCGTCATGAACGAAATCGTCAGGTGGTGCCGCATCGAGACTCCGCTCGGGACCGTTCGCATCTCCGCGCGCGGCGATGCGATAGCGGGGCTCTGGTTCGACGGACAGAAGTACGACGCGGTGGCCGACGACGCATGGCGCGAGTCGCCGGGCGATCCGATGCTGCGCGATGCCGTGCGCCAGCTCCGCGAGTACTTCAAGGGACGGCGCGAGCGCTTCGACCTCCCGCTCGCGCCGGAGGGCACGACCTTTCAGAGGGGCGTGTGGCGCGCGATCGCGAAAGTGCCCGCGGGCAGGACCGCGTCGTACGGCGACCTCGCTCGGCGGATCGGGCGGCCGTCGTCGGTGCGCGCCGTCGGCGCGGCGGTGGGGCGCAACCCGCTGTCGGTCGTCGTGCCTTGCCACCGGATCGTCGGGTCCGACGGCTCGCTCACCGGCTACGCGGGCGGGCTCGCGCGCAAGCGTGCGCTGCTCGCACTCGAGCGCGTGGAGATCGACCCGGCGCGCGATGCGATCGCCGCGAGGCGTGCGGGCGCCCCGTGAGTGCGATGCGTTCGTCCGACCTCGTCCGGCTGCTCGCGCTCGCCGTGATCTGGAGCGCGTCGTTCGTCTTCATCCGCGTGCTGGCGCCGCCGCTCGGGCCCGTGTGGACGGCGACGCTGCGCGTGCTCGTCGCCGGCATCGCGCTCGTCGGCTGGTTCGCCGCGACCGGCTTCGACGCGGATGTGCGGCGGCACGGGCGCGCGTACCTGTTCGTCGGTCTCGTCAATTCGGCCGCGCCGTTCCTGCTGTTCTCGTGGGCGGCGCTGACGCTACCGGCCTCGTACCTCGTGATCTTCAATGCGGCGGCGCCGATGTTCACGGCGATCGCCGCGGCCGCCTGGCTCGGGGAGCGTCTGTCCGGCGCGAAAGTCGCGGGGCTCGCGGTCGGCGCCGCGGGTGTCGCGCTGGTGAGCCGCGCGGGTCCGCTGGAACCGACGCCTCCAGTCGTCGCGGCGGTGGCCGCCAGCCTCGCGGGCGCGCTCTGCTATGCGCTCGCGGGCGTGTGGCTCAAGCGCCATGGCGCCGGGCTGAAGCCGATGGCGATCGCCGGATGGAGCCAGCTCGGTGCGGGAGCGGTGCTGCTCCCGGTCGCTGCGGCGACGCCGATGCCGGGGCCGGTTACGCCGGCGATCGTCGCGAATCTCCTCGCGCTCGCGCTGCTGTGCAGCGGCGTGGCCTACCTGCTCTACTACCGGCTCATCAGCGACGTCGGACCGACGCGCGCGATGACGGTGACGTTCCTGATGCCTGCGCTGGGCATGCTGTGGGGTGTGCTGTTCCTCGGCGAGACCGTGAACGCGACCATGTTCGCCGGCGCCGCGCTCGTGGTCGGCGGGACCGCCGCCGTGCTGCGGCCGCCTCGACCCGCGCCGAAGCTCGGACTGCGCCGCTGACGGTCGGCCGGAACCTGCGGCGAAAGCCGACGATCGACGCTTGCCCGCCGGCGCGCGCCCGTTCATAGTCGGGGGTGCGTCGCGGCCGCCGATCGGCGAAGCGCGAGCGCGGCCGAAACCTTCCCGACGTCCCGATGCTCCTCGATCCTGG
>CALDKM010000211.1:0-8249 GCA_937898875.1 uncultured Pseudomonadota bacterium
GCCGGCGTCCTGGACGGCGAGACGAAGGCGGAGACGGCCGTCATCGCTACTCCCCCTGCGCGCCGGCGGCGCGGCGAGGGCGGCGGGGCGCCTCGCCGAGCAGCCCCGCCATCGCCTTCTGGAGCATCTCGACCGCCTCGGGCGCCTCGACCTCGATCACCTGGGAGATCGCCCAGCTGCGGTCGTCGGCCTCGGGCAGCGTGTCCGAGATGAAGTGCCCGAAGCCGCGGACGAACCCGTATTCGGGCCCCGCGTCGGACCAGCCGTAGTCCGCGTAGTCGGCGGCGCGCTCGTTGACGAGCGCGATGAAGCGGCGCTTGCTCTCCCCCGCGTCGGCGCCGAGCAGGTCGGCCTCGTTGCCGGCGAGCGTCTCGCCGACGCGATTCGCCGCCGCCGTCGTGAACTCGACGCGCCATTCCGCGTCGCGCCGCCGGTACGCGATCCGGTCGGCGGCGGCGACGAGGAACGCGAGGAACTCGGAGAGGAAGGCGAAGTACGGCGCACCCGGCGGCAGCCCGTAGCCCGCGTTGCGCATGTTCCCGAGCGCATTCTGGGCGACTCGCCAGACGATGAACGCGGCCGCGCTCGCGACGTCGGCCGCGCCTTTCTGCGCGTCCTCGCGGAACCACTGGCTCTTGATGCGCATGGGTGGCGAGGGGGTCAGACCCTCATTCCCCCGCGGATCGGCACGGCCGGCCGGGCTGTCCGCGGGAATGAGGTTCCGATCCCCATTTCACGGCTTGCCGATGTAGAACTCGAACTCGCCCTTGCCGATCTCCTCGGTGCGCAGGAGTTTCAGCCCCGTGGCGCGCACCCAGTCGCCGACGTCCGCGGCGACGCCCGGGCAGTTGCTCACGAGCTTGAGCGTCTCGCCCGGGTGCATCCCGTTCAGGAGCTTCTTCGCCTCGACGATCGGCCCCGGGCAGACGGCGCCGCGCAGGTCGAGCACCGCATTGGCCGCCTGGACGCCGCCGCGGCCGCGCTGGAGGTAGTAGCCGTGGCCGCGATCGGGGAGACGCTCCGTACGCGCGACGTGGTTGTCCGTGTGCCGCGACCACGCGAACAGGTCGTCCTGCGTGCCGGGACAGTCCGACAGCAGGAGCAGCACCTCGCCCGGCTTCATCGCGTCGATGAGCCGCTTGGCGCCGAGGAGCGGCGCAGGGCAACTCGTCCCGCGCATGTCCAGCGTCATCGTCGGCTTGAGGTCGTGCCCGGGCAAGGTCTTGGTGGTCATGGCGTCTCCGGCATCGAGGTGGCGCGCCGATTCAGTATCCGCCCTTGCCGTAGGGCTGCGGAAGCCCGGCGAGCTTCACCGCCTGCTTCGCCGGCCCCATCGGAAAGAGGTCGTAGAGGTACTGGCTGTCGGCCTCCGGGCGGATCGCCTGGAAGCCCTTGAGCATGTTGCGGAAATTCGGGGTGTGCCCGCTCGCCGCGTACTCGTCGCGCAGGTACCGGATCACTTCCCAGTGGGCATCGGTCAGCGCGATGCCGTCCGCATCGGCGATGGCCACCGACACCTCGTCGCGCGGGTCGGCCTCGACCAGGTAGCCCAGGTCGTCGCACGCGAGCTCCTGCCCGTCCACCGTGTAGCCCATCGTCACCTCCGCCTCGTTCGTGCGCGATCCGACCCGGGGACCCCGTCAGTCGGGAACCGCGATTGCCTTGTGCGGCACGAAGATGCCGCACCCCAGCCGCCGGTGCGGCCCGAATCCTTCCCTCTGCACCTCGAGCGAGTCCTCGGGCGTCAGGCCGTGCAGTGCCAGCCCGTAAGCCCGCACCTCGTGCCCGGCGGCCGCGAACGGCCGCGGGCGCCCCGAGATGAATTCGCAGCGTACGCCCGCGCCTTCGAGCCAGCCCGCGACCTCGTCGTGGAATGCCCGGTCATCCGGCGCCGCGGTTGCCACGCGCCCCGCGTAGAGGGTCGGGGTAGGCACGAGCGCCCTCACCGCACCGGCGCCGATCGCCAGCCCCTCCCCGACGTCCAGGCGCTTCTCGCCCAGGCCGAGACTGGCCGCGGCCCGGTCAGCGTGCACGCGCAGCACGAGTCGCGCCCGCCGGGCCAGAAGCACCATCCCCTGCGTCGTCGGCGCCGTCCGCAACGGGTGGATGCCTGCCGAGGGCTCGTCCGCGAGCCAGGGCAGCCAGACCGCCACCGCCAGCGCCAGCGCCTCCGCATGGTCGGACGGCAGGCTCGTGCCCTCGAGCCCGAAGACCACGTCCACCCCCGCCTTCGCCTGGTCCTGCACCTGCGCTCCTCAGACCGCCCGTCGGATTCCGTCGGGCCTTCAGCCGCCCCGGGGGCCGGTCCCCGTCACCCGGACGCGCCCGGCGCTTCCGAACCGCCCTGCGCGTCCGCCCAGCGCACCATCGCCTCGCCCCAGCGCCGGGCCGTCGCCGGATCGATGTCGAAGATCGTGAATCTCGTCCGCTCCCGCACGCGGACTCGCAGGAGCGCCATCCCGCCGGCCTCGTGCATCAGGTTCTGCAGTTCGATCTCCTGGCCGCCCAGCGGCACGGTGAATCGGTCGATGCTGGCGATCTCGGGCATGCGGACCTCGGGCACTCCGGAACGGGAAAGCGGACCGGCCGCGCCGGATGCCCTCCGCCCGCGCGCGTCGGACCGCGCCGCGAGCGCATCCGCGCCTCGGTACGGCGGACGCGCTATTGAGCGTGTTCCTGCGCGGTTCCGTCCATATCCATGGCGAAGTATGGCCCCCCTACCCATCCGGGTAGTTTCCACACCTCGCCTTTGGGCTTATTCAGGATACCCGGCCGGAGTGATGGCGGCGGCGGCACGCCGCCCGTAGCATGGCGAAGGTTCGGGCACCCGTGCCTGTTTGCGCACGGCCGCACAAGCGAGGAGGCAACGCCATGGCGAAGGAAATGCACAAGACCCCGAATCTCGACGCGCTGGAGACCGGCCCGTGGCCGAGCTTCGTGACGGGCCTGAAGCGTCTCGCGAAGGACAAGGACTACGTCGTCGACCTTCTCGGCCAGCTCGAGCATTCGTACGTGACGCGCAAGGGCTACTGGAAGGGCGGCACCGTCGGCGTGTTCGGCTACGGCGGCGGCGTGATCCCGCGCTTCACCGAGGCGAAGGACGAGAGCGGCAAGCCGATGTTCCCCGCGGCCGCCGAGTTTCACACGCTGCGCGTGATGCCGCCCGCCGGGATGCATTACAACACCGACATCCTGCGCAAGATGACCGACGTCTGGGAGAAGCACGGATCGGGTCTCATCGCCTTCCACGGCCAGTCCGGCGACATCATGTTCCAGGGCGCGACCAGCGAGAACGTCCAGCCGGCGTTCGACGCGATCAACGAGTTGGGCTTCGACCTCGGCGGCGCGGGTCCCGCCGTGCGCACCTCGATGTCGTGCGTCGGTGCGGCCCGCTGCGAGCAGTCGTGCTACGACGAGGGCCGCGCGCACCGCGCGGTCATCAACACCTTCCTCGACGACATCCACCGCCCGTCGCTGCCGTACAAGTTCAAGTTCAAGTTCTCGGGCTGCCCGAACGACTGCATGAACTCGATCCAGCGCGCCGACATGGCCGTGATCGGCACCTGGCGCGACAACATCCGCACCGACGAGCCGCTGGCGCGCAAGTGGTTCGCCAAGCACGGGATGAACGAGCTCGTGAACGACGTCGTCGCGCGCTGCCCGACGAAGGCGATCCGGCTCAAGGAGGTGAAGGACCTGAAGGCCGGCGACTCGGTCTCCACGGTGAAGCTCTCCGACACGCACGGGCTCGAGATCGAAAACCACGACTGCGTGCGATGCATGCACTGCATCAACGTGATGACCGGTGCGCTCGCCCCCGGCAAGGACAAGGGAGCGACGGTGCTGGTCGGCGGCAAGCGCACGCTCAAGATCGGCGACCTGATGGGCACGGTGGTCGTGCCGTTCATGAAGCTCGAGACCGAGGAGGACCGCGAGAAGCTGGTCGAGCTCGGCCAGAAGATCATCGACTTCTTCGCCGAGAACGCGCTCGAGCACGAGCGCACCGGCGAGATGATCGAGCGCATCGGCATCGTCAACTTCCTCGAGGCGCTCGAGATCCCGATCGACCCGAACATGGTGTCTTCGCCGCGCACGAATCCCTACGTCAGGATGGACGGGTGGGACGAGGAAGTGGCGAAGATGAAGGCCGCGAAGCAGGTCGCCTGAGGAGAGACGGAATGGCACAAGCACAGATGCGCCGGGCGATCGAGTGCGGCGTCCCCGACAACCAGCAGTACATGCACCCGCTGCTGAAGAAGAACTACGGCAACTGGAAGTACCACGACCGGCCCCGCCCGGGCGTGCTGCACCACGTCGCGCACAGCGGCGACGAGGTGTGGACGGTCCGCGCGGGCACGCAGCGCCAGATGGACGTCCACACGATCCGCAGGCTGTGCGACATCGCGGACAGGTTCGCCGAGGGCCACGTCCGCTTCACGATCCGCTCGAACATCGAGTTCATGGTGTCGGGCGAGGGCAAGGTCGCCCCGCTGATCGCCGAGCTCGAGAAGAGCGGCTTCCCGGTCGGCGGCACCGGCAACTCCGTGTCGATGATCGCGCACACGCAGGGATGGCTGCACTGCGACATCCCCGGCACCGACGCCTCGGGCGCGGTCAAGGCGCTGATGGACGAGCTGATCGACGAGTTCCGCAGCGAGCAGATGCCCAACCGCGTGCACATGTCGACGTCCTGCTGCGAGATCAACTGCGGCGGCCAGGCGGACATCGCGATCATCATCCAGCACACGAAGCCGCCGAAGATCAACCACGACCTCGTCGCCAACGTCTGCGAGCGCCCTGCCGTCGTCGCGCGCTGCCCGGTGGCCGCGATCCGGCCCGCGCTCGTCAACGGCAAGCCCTCGCTCGAGGTCGACGAGAAGAAGTGCATCTGCTGCGGCGCGTGCTACCCGCCCTGCCCGCCGATGCAGATCAACGATCCCGAGCACTCGAAGTTCGCGATCTGGGTCGGCGGCAAGAATTCGAACGCCCGCGCCAAGCCGACGTTCATGAAGATGGTCGCCGCCGGCATTCCGAACAACCCGCCGCGCTGGCCGGAAGTCTCGGAGATCGTGAAGAAGATCCTTTACACGTACAAGGCGGACGCCCGGCCGTGGGAGCGCCTGTCCGACTGGGTCGAGCGCATCGGCTGGCCGCGCTTCTTCGAGCGGACCGAACTGCCGTTCACCAAGTACCTGATCGACGACTGGCGCGGCGCGCGCGTGAACCTCAACGCGTCGACGCACATCCGGTTCTGACTGCGGGAACGCGCGAATGAAGTTCGGCATCCTCGTCAACGAAGGCCCGTACCAGCACCAGGCAAGCGACTCCGCCTACCTGTTCTGCAAGGCCGCGCTCGCCAAGGGACACGAGATCCACCGGGTGTTCTTCTATCACGACGGCGTGAACAACTCGACGCGGCTCACCGAGCCGCCGCAGGACGACCGCAACGTCGTCGCGCGCTGGTCGAAGCTCGCCGCGGACCACGGCGTCGACCTCGTCGTCTGCGTCGCCGCGGCGCTCCGCCGCGGCATCAAGGACGAGAACCTCGCGCCGGGCTTCCGCATCTCGGGCCTGGGACAGCTGGTCGAGTCGGGCATCCAGTCGGATCGGCTGGTCGTCTTCGGGGATTAGATGGCCCCCCCGAAGCTCACTTCGTTCGCCGCCCCCCGAGGGGGCGCTCGGCGCCCTTCGGGCGGCCGGGCGGGCGCCGAGGGAACATCGTCATGACCGAAGGCACCGCGAAGAAGTTCATGTTCGTCAACCGCAGCGCGCCCTACGGCACGATCTACGCGCTCGAGTCGCTCGAGGTCGTGCTGATCTCGGCGGCGTTCGACCAGGACGTGTCGCTCGCGTTCGTCGAGGACGGCGTCTGGCAGTTGAGGAAGGGCCAGCAGACGAAGGGGATCGAGACCAAGAACTTCTCGCCTACCTACCGCGCGCTCGAGGGCTACGACGTCGAGAAGCTCTACGTCGAGCGCGAGTCGCTCGAGGCCCGCGGCCTCTCCGAGGAGGACCTCATCGTCGACGTCACGGTGCTCTCCTCGGGCGAGCTCGGACGCCTGATGGACGAGCAGGACGTCGTCCTGTCGTTCTGACCCGGAGGAGCGATGCTGCACATCGTCAACAAGTCCCCGCTCGAGCGCCCGTCGCTCGACGCGTGCCTGCGCATCGCCGAGCCGGGCGCGATCCTGCTGATCGAGGACGCCGTCTACGCCGCCGCGCGCGGCGGCAGGTCGGCCGCGCGCCTCGCCGAGGCGACGAAGCGCCACAAGGTCTACGTGCTGCTGCCCGATGCGGAGGCGCGCGCGATCGCCGATCGGCTGATCGACGGCGTCGCGACCGTCGACTACGGCGGCTTCGTCGACCTCGTCGCCGAGCACAAGAACTGCCAATCCTGGCTCTGATCCATCCCCACCGACCGCCACGAGAGCCCCCCGCTCGAACAAGGAGAAAGCGATGCCCACGATCGAAGTGAACGGCAAGCCCTACGAGACCGACGAGGAAGGCTATCTCGTCAACCTCGGCGAATGGAACGAGGACGTCGCGAATTTCATCGCGAAGGTCGAGAACGTCGACATGTCGCAGAACCACTGGGAAGTCGTCAACTTCCTGCGCAAGTACTACGACGAGTACCAGATCGCGCCGGCCGTCCGCGTGCTGACCAAGGCGATCGGCAAGCAGCTCGGCCCGGAGAAGGGCAACAGCCAGTACCTGTACGAGCTGTTCCCGTACGGTCCCGCGAAGCAGGCGTGCAAGATCGCCGGCCTGCCGAAGCCGACGGGCTGCGTCTGACGCGAGAGGGGCGCGCCTCCCGCGCGCCCGGCCGCCGCCGATGACCGCCCTCTACGCCGTGCTGCTCTACGCCGCGACGGCGGTGCTAGTGGCGGGCGTCGGCTACCGCGTCTGGCTCTACGCGCGCACGCCCGCGCCGCTCAAGATCCCGACCACGCCGGCGCCGGTCACGCGCGGAGGCGTGGCGCTGCGGATGCTGCGCGAGGTCGCGCTGTTCGAGAGCCTGTTCCGCAGCAACCTGTGGACCTGGGCATTCGGCTGGCTGTTCCACGCCGGGCTCGCGCTGGTGCTGCTGCGTCACCTGCGCTACTTCGTCGAGCCGGTCCCGGCATGGCTCGCGTTCGTCCAGCCGTTCGGGATGTGGGCGGGCGTCGCGATGGCAGCCGGCCTCGCGGGCCTGGGGGCGCGCCGCTTCCTCGTGCCGCGCGTGCGCTACATCTCGACGCCCTCCGACCACCTGATGATCGCGCTGCTCCTCGCGATCGCGCTGTCGGGGCTCGCGATGACGTTCGTCGCGCACGCCGACATCGTGAAGGTCAAGGCGTTCGTCCTAGGTCTCCTCTGGTTCGACTGGCAGCCGCTGCCCGGCGACGCGCTGGTCGCGGTGCATCTGGCGCTCGTCGCCGTGCTGATGCTGATCTTCCCGTTCTCGAAGCTGCTGCACGCGCCGGGGATCTTCTTCTCGCCGACGCGCAACCAGGTCGACGACCCGCGCGAGCACCGCCATCTCGCGCCCTGGGCCGCCCGGCTCGACGGGGATCGCTGACCGTGGCCGCCGAGATCAAGGCCCCGCCGCTGCGGCCGTTCGCCGAGCCGCCCGCGCTCGCGCCCGGCGCGATGGAGGCGTCGAAGCCCTACGTCGCGACGGCGAAGATGCAGGAGGCGATCGGCTTCCCGGGCGAGCTCGACGACGGATGGAAGGAGCGCGCGCTCGGCAAGATGGGCGAGCTCCTCGACAAGTACCGGTCGCTCAGGGTCTACCTCGACGCCTGCGTCCACTGCGGCGCATGCACCGACAAGTGTCATTACTTCCTCGGCACCGGCGACCCGCTGAACATGCCGGTCGCGCGCCAGGACCTGATGCGCAGCGTCTACCGCCGGCACTTCACGATCGCCGGCAAGCTGTTCCCGAAGCTGGTCGGGGCGCGCGACCTGACGAAGGACGTGCTCGATCAGTGGTACTCGTACTACAACCAGTGCTCCGAATGCCGCCGCTGCTCGGTGTTCTGCCCGTACGGCATCGACACCGCCGAGATCACGATGGCCGGCAAGGAGATCATGGACGCGGCCGGTCTCGGGCAGAAGTACAGCAACGAGATCATCGGCAAGGTCCACCGGATCGGCAACAACCTCGGCCTGCCGGGGCCGGCGCTCGCCGACACGCTCGAGGGGCTCGAGGAGGACGTCAAGGAGGAGACCGGCGTCGACGTGCGCTTCCCGCTCGACCAGAAGGGCGC
>CALDKM010000212.1:0-21074 GCA_937898875.1 uncultured Pseudomonadota bacterium
TCGACCAGATCGTCGGCGAGACCGCCGACGTCCTCGCCTTTCTGCTCTGGCAGACGGGCGCGGCGGGATTCGAGCTGCCCGGCGCGACGGCTACAGCGGCACCGAGGGATTGAGCGCGTAGCGGCCGGTGACCGACGCCTGCGCGAGCACGCGTCCGGCCATCGCCCGGATCGCGTCGACGCCGCCGAAGCGCCCTTCGACCGCGAGCCGCGGCACGTCGAGCGCGTAGACGGTGAACACGTAGCGGTGCGCGATCGCGTCGTTCCACGGCGGGCACGGCCCGTCGTAGCCGTACCAGTCGCCCGCCATCGACGGGTCTCCGGCGAACCAGCCGGTGTAGTCGTTGACGCCGTGGCGCGCGCCGTGTTTCGCGGCGGGCCCGGGCTTGCCGTGCGGAACGACGCCGTCGGCGTATTCGCCCCGCCCGATCGACGTCGCCGACCCCGGGACGTCGACGAGCACCCAGTGGAAGAAGTCGACGCGCGGCAGCGACGCCGGCACGACGCGGCCCTCCTGGTTCACGTCGTCGCCGCGCGACGGCACGTCGGGGTCGACGCACAGCACCGCGAACGATCTCGTGCCCGCCGGCGCCCCGGTCCACGCGAGGTCGGGATTGCGATTCGCCGAAAGCACCACGCGGGCCTTCGCGTCGGGCTTGCCGAACGCGAGCTCCGCGGGGATGACGCCGCCGTCGCGGAACGCCGTGGTCGCGAGCTTCATGCGGGATCTCCGGTTCAGGCGGCGCGCCAGTGCGGCGGGCAGGTCGAGTCCACGTACGGCAGCGCCTCGATGCGCCGCTTCCACGCCGCGAGCGCGGGCGTGAGCATCGCTGCGGCATCGAAGGTCGGCACGCGCTGGTGGCAGCGGTCCAGGAACGCGACATAGGGGTAGAGCGCGAAGTCGGCCGCCGACAGCGGCCCCGCCAGGAAGTCCGCCGCGAGGTAACGCGTCAGGAACGCGAGCTCCTCGGCGACTCCTGTCCTCGCCTTCTCGATCTTCGCGGCGTCGTGCGCCTCCGGCTTCGTGTAGAGCAGCGCCTCGATCAGCGCGTCGGTCGCCTCGCCCGTGTAGCCGTCGACCTCGCTCACGATCCTGCGCACGGTCGCCCGCTGTCGCGCGTCGCCGGGGAACAGCCTCGTTCCCTGCGACGCGTACGCCTCGTCGAGGTACTCGACGATCGCGTTCGACTCGTAGAGCACGAAGTCGCCGTCGACGATCGTCGGGACGCGATGGCGAGGATTGAGCTTCACGAACTCGGGCTTGCGCGTGTCGCCCGCCGAGAACGACAGCACCCGGCGCTCGTAGGGAAGCCGCTTCGCCTCGAGCGCGAGCTGTACACGCCACGCATAGGGCGATCCGGAGCCGTAGTAGAGCGTGATCGCCATCGCTACCTGCTCCCGCCGCGCGCCCGCCTGCCCTCGCCGCCCGTGCCGGGGGACGGGCTTCCGGCGCTCCGCAGCGCCTCGAGCGACGCCTTCTGCAGCTCGAGCGTCTTGATGCTCATCTGCATCATCGACAGGCTCATCGCGAGCCAGTTCTCGATCACGCGCAGCTCGCCGATCTTGCGCTCGACCTCGGCCGGGTCCAGCGCCGCGAACATCATCGCCGGATTCGGAAACGGCATGCCCGGCATCCCCGCGCCGCCCCCCGGTGCGCCCGCGGGCGCAGCGGCGGGCATCCCCGGCATCCCGAAGCCCGGCATCGGGACTCCGAAGGGGTTCCACATCTTCTGCATGAACTCGAGCGCCTGCTGCGGCGTCGGGTAGGCGCCTGGCGTGTCCTTGTCGTTCGTGGGCGTGGTCATCGCGGCGCTCCGGGGGCGGATTTGGGGAGGGACCAGAGGATTCGGCTAATATGCTCGCCCATGGCGGACCCCGGCGCAACCTTGCTCGCGCGGCTCTCGTCCGTCGTCGGCAGCGCAAACGTGCTTACCGCCGCCGCGGACGTCGCCCCGCACCTGGTCGACTGGCGCGGCCGCTATCGCGGCGCCGCCCTCGCGGTCGTGCGCCCCGCCTCGACGGCGGAAGTCTCGTCGGTCGTCGCGGCGTGCGCGCAGGCCGGCGCGCCCATCGTTCCGCAGGGCGGCAATACGGGGCTGTGCGGCGGCGGCACCCCTCACGCCACCGGCGACGAGGTCGTGCTCTCGCTCGGGCGCATGAACCGGGTCCGGGCGGTGGACGCCGACAACGCGACGTTGACCGCCGAGGCGGGCGTCACGCTGGCCGGCGTGCAGGCGGCGGCGAACGACGCCGGTCTCGCCTTCCCGCTGTCGCTCGCTTCCGAGGGCTCGTGCACGATCGGGGGCAACCTCTCGACGAATGCCGGCGGCACCGCGGTGCTGCGCTACGGCAACGCGCGCGACCTGGTGCTGGGCGTCGAGGTGGTGCTCGCCGACGGGAGCGTGCTCGACCTCGCCCGCTCGCTCCGCAAGGACAACACCGGGTACGACCTGAAGCAGCTCTTCGTCGGGGCCGAAGGCACGCTCGGCATCGTGACCGCGGCGGTGCTCAAGCTCTACGCCGCGCCCCGCACGCAGGTCACGGCCCTCGCCGCGGTCGCGAGCGTCGGCGACGCGATCGCGTTGCTGCGTCGCGCCAAGCAGGCGCTGGGCGACCGCCTCGTCGGATTCGAGCTCATGAGCGACGTCGCGCTCGGGCTCTCCCGCAGGCACCATCCGGGCACGCCGGACCCGCTGCCGGGTCACCCGTGGTACGCGCTCGTGCAGGCCGACGACAGCGCAGACGACCCTTCGCTCTCCGATCGCGTCGAGGCGATGCTCTCCGCCGCCATCGAGCGGGGGATCGCGCGCGACGCCGCGGTGGCGCGTTCGGGCGCCCAGGCGGCCTCGATGTGGGGCGCGCGCGAGAACATCTCGGAAGGGCAGCGCCGCGAGGGGCCCAACCTCAAGCACGACATCTCGCTGCCGGTCTCGTCGATCCCCGCGTTCCTGGACGAGGCGCGCGACCGGCTCGCCGCGGCATTCCCGGGCGTCCGGTTCGTCGTCTTCGGCCACCTCGGCGACGGGAACCTGCACTACAACCTGTCCGCCCCCGCCGGAACCGCCGACGAGGCGTTCATCGCCCCGGCGAACCTCGAGCTCGCGCAGCGCATCGTCCACGACCTCGTCGTCGCGCGCGGCGGTTCGATCTCGGCCGAGCACGGGATCGGGCAGCTGAAGCGCGACGAGCTCGCGCGCACGAAGGCGCCGCTCGAGCTCGCGATCATGCGCAGGATCAAGGCGGCGCTCGACCCGGCAGGCATCCTCAACCCGGGCAAGATCCTCTGACCGGCGGACCGGAGTCCATGATGGGCAAGCTCGTCTTCTGGATCGTCGTGGCGTTCGTCGTGCTGTTCGCCGTCCGCCTCTACGGCGCGGCGCAGGCGAAGAAGCGCCGCGAGCGCGATGCCGCCCACGGCGCGGCGGGGCCGATGGTCCGCTGCACCAATTGCGGCGTGTTCGTGCCGAAGTCCGACGCCGTGAAGGCCGCGGACGGCTACCGGTGCCGCGAACCGGGCTGCCTGCCGAAGCCCTGACGCCCGATGGCCGATCCCGCGCCCGCGATCCCGCCGTTCGAGCCCCCGCCGACGCCCTCGTCGCTGGACGACTCGGGCCGGCGGATCCTGTGGATCATCGGCCTCTATCGCGCGGTCTGCGGCGCGGCGCTCCTCGGCATCGCGCTCTTCGTCGACCTGAAGACCGTCGCCACGATCGCGCCGAACCCGTTCATCACCGGCGCGGCGCTCTACTTCCTGTTCGGGCTCGCCGCATTCGCGTGGGTGCAGGTCGAGCGGCTGCCGCTCGCGCTCCCGCACCTCGCGCTCGCGCTCCTCGCCGGCGACATCTTCTTCCTGTCGCTGGTGATCGTCGCGGGGGGCAACGCGGTCGCGCCGATCCCGATCCTGCTGTTCCCGCAGCTCGCGGCCTCGGGCTGGCTCCTGCGCACGCAGACCGCGTTCTTCCACGCGGCGCTCGCGTCGGTCGTGCTGCTCGGCCTCGACGTCTGGCGCGCGATCGAAGGCAGCATCGGCGGCGCGCAGATCGTGCAGACGGGCATCGTCGGCTTCGGCTATTTCGCCACCGTCGGGATCGCGGTCGCGCTGGGCCGCTACACGAAGGCCTCGGAGGATCTGGCGGCGCAGCGCGGCATCGACGTCGCGAACCTCGAGCAGGTCAACCGTCTCATCATCCAGGACATGCAGGACGGCGTGCTGGTCGTCGACCTCAACGGCGTCGTGCGCGGCCACAACGCGCAGGTGACGCGGCTGCTCGGCGGCTTCGGGCGCATGCGCGGAGGCATGCGGCTCGCCGAGTTCAGCTCGACGCTGCACGACTACTGGCGCCGATGGCAGGAGGACTTCACGATCCCGCTGCCGGCGTTCAAGGTCGAAGTCACGCAGCGGCTCCTGCGCGTGCGCCTCGTCCGTATCGGGTCGGGGCTGAACGGCGGAACGCTGATCTACCTCGAGGACCTGGGCCGCGCGCAGACCGAGGCGCAGCAGATGAAGCTCGCGGCGATGGGCCGGCTAACCGCGTCGATCGCGCACGAGGTGCGCAATCCCCTGTCCGCGATCAACCAGGCCGCGCAGCTCCTCGAGGAGGACGGCGCCGTCGCGCCGGAAGGGCAGCGCCTGCTCGCGATGATCCGCAACAACAGCAAGCGCATCGACCGCATCGTCGGCGAGGTGCTGCAGCTCAATCGACGCGACCGCCAGCAGCCCGAGACGATCGCGCTCGGCGACTTCCTGCGCGCGCTCGTCGACGAGATCGTGCAGGCCGAGAACATCGCGGCGGGCAGCGTGCAGCTCACGATACCCGAGGACCTCGTCGTGATCTTCGACCGCGGCCACTTCAACCAGATCCTCTGGAACCTCGTGCGCAACGCCTGGCAGCACTGCCAGAAGAAGGAGGCCAGCGTGCGCGTCGCGGCGCGCGCCGGCTACATGGGCGACGCGGTGATCTTCGAGCTCGCGGACGACGGCCCGGGCATCCCGGCCGAGCTCCGGGGCCAGATCTTCGAGCCGTTCTTCACGACCCGGCCCGGCGGCACCGGGCTCGGGCTCTACATCGCGCGCGAGCTGGCGGACGCGAACGGCGCCACGCTCGAGCTGTTGCCCAAGTCGCCCGGCGCGCATTTCCGGATGACCCTGAAGCGTGCCTCGGCAACCGCGTCCGCTCCGGCGGCGCAGCCCGAGGCCTGATCCCCGAAGACGGGAGGACCCCTTGTCCCGAAAAGTCCGCGCCCAACCCAAGGTGCTCGTCGTCGACGACGAGCCGGACCTGCTCGAGCTTCTCGAGCTCACGCTGTCGCGCATGGGCCTCGACACCGAGCGCGCGTCGACCGTCGCCGAGGCGGTCGCGCTGCTCGATCGCGAGACCTTCGACCTCTGCCTCACCGACATGCGGCTCCCCGACGGCGAGGGCCTGCGCGTCGTCGAGCACATCAACCAGCACGGTCTCGACGTCCCGGTCGCGGTGATCACCGCGTTCGGCAGCGCGGAGAACGCCGTCGCCGCGCTCAAGGCGGGTGCGTTCGACTACCTGGCGAAGCCGGTCGCGCTCGAGCAGCTGCGCGCGCTCGTCAAGCAGGCGCTCAAGGTGCCGGACAAGCCGACGGGGGGGACGGCCGCGGCGAGCCAGCTCCTCGGCGAGTCGCCGGCGATCCAGCACGTCCGCGGGCTGATCGAGCGGCTCGCGAAGAGCCAGGCGCCCGTGTTCATCAACGGCGAGTCCGGCAGCGGCAAGGAGCTCGCGGCGAGGATGATCCACAGCGGCGGGCCGCGCGTCGCGCAGCCGTTCATCGCCGTCAACTGCGGCGCGATTCCCGAGCAGCTGATGGAGAGCGAGTTCTTCGGCTACCGGAAGGGGGCGTTCACCGGCGCCGAGGCCGATCGCGACGGATTCTTCCAGGCCGCGAACGGCGGGACGCTGTTCCTCGACGAGGTCGCCGACCTTCCGCTCGCGATGCAGGTCAAGCTCCTGCGCGCGATCCAGGAGAAGAAGGTCCGCAAGGTCGGCTCGACGCAGGAGGAGCCGGTCGACGTGCGCATCATCAGCGCCACGCACAAGAAGCTCCCCGCGCTGGTCGATGCGGGCGCGTTCCGGCAGGACCTGTTCTACCGCCTGCACGTGATCGAGCTCGCGATGCCGCCGCTCCGCGAGATGCAGGAGGACATCGCCGGCATCGCCGACGCCGTCCTCGCGCGGCTCTCCCGCGGGGCGCCGGCCCGGCTCGAGGCGGATGCGCATGCCGCTCTGCAGCGCTACCCGTTTCCCGGCAACGTGCGCGAGCTCGAGAACATCCTCGAGCGCGGGCTATCGCTCGCCGCGGACCCGCAGCGGATCACGGCCGCCGACCTGCACCTCACGCCCTACGAGGACGAGCAGGACGCCGCGATGCCGCCGGGCGAGAAGTGGCCGCTGCAGGACTACCTGGACCGGGTCGAGCGTCAGGCGATCAACGAGGCGCTCGAGAAGACGCGCTTCAACCGCACCGCCGCGGCGAAGCTGCTGGGCATCACGTTCCGCGCGATGCGCTACCGCATGGAGCGGCTGGGGATCAAGTAGGCTCCGGCATGGACGGACACCGCCGGACTCCGCGCTACCGCCGGTCGGATCCTGGCTTGGGCTTCGTCTGGAGGGTGTCGATCACGGTCGTAGGACTATCGTTCGCCCGCATCTCGGCGCGCGAGGTCCGGCGGTCCTTCGGCTTCGACTTGCGCAGGCGCTCGTCGCGCGTGCGCGTGTATGCCTGGAGGCTGCGCCTGCGGCGCAGGATCACGCGCCGGACCGCGATGAATCCCACGATGAGTGCGGCGAGCGCGGGAAGTCCGTAGATGAGTTCCACGCCGCGATTGTCGCACCGGCGGACCGGGCGCGCGAATTCCGTTCCCGGCCGGCTCGGCGGTCGGAGCGCACCGTGACCCGCCCGGCGCGAGGACGTGCGCAGCTCGCCGCCCACTTCGACCGGCGCGGCTGGCTCGCCGGCATCCGTCGCGTCCGCTCCCCGAATGCGGACCGGCGCCCGGAAGACATCGAGGTCACGCTCGTCGTCGTCCACGGCATCTCGCTTCCGCCGGGACGGTTCGGCGGCGATGCGATCCTCCGGCTCTTCACCAACCGGCTCGATCCCGCCGCGCATCCGTACTTCCGCACCCTCGCGGGATTGCGCGTGTCCGCGCATTTCCTGATCCGGCGCGACGGGGCGCTCGTCCAGTTCGTCGCGTGCGGCGACCGCGCCTGGCATGCGGGCGCGTCGCGATGGAAGGGTCGCGAGCGCTGCAACGACTTCTCGATCGGGATCGAGCTCGAGGGCACCGACGCCCGGCCCTACACGGCGAAGCAGTACGCGAGGCTCGCCGTTCTCGTCCGCCGGCTCGCGGAGCGCTGGCCGATCGCGGACGTCGCCGGCCACAGCGACGTCGCCCCTGGCCGCAAGACCGACCCGGGCCCGGCCTTCGACTGGAAACGATTCGCGCGCCTGCTCGGACGGGCGTCCGGGGTCCGCATTGCCGCCCGAACGGGGGTGCGCGACCCCCTCCCCGCGTCCGGGCTATAATGTTCGATTCGCCTGACGGGGCGATGCCCGCCTCGCGGGCGCCCCGGACGCCATGCAGCTCGTCGCAGACTACTTCCCGCTGATCCTGTTCTTCGTCGCTTACAAGTGGCAGGGGATCTATGCCGCCACCGCGGTCGCGATCGTCGCCTCGGTCGCGCAGATCGCCTATTTCGCCTGGCGCCGCAGGATCTCGGCCGTCCACTGGCTCTCGTTCGCGATCATCGTCGTCTTCGGCGGCGCGACGCTCGCGCTGCAGGACGAGACGTTCATCAAGTGGAAGCCCACCGTCCTCTACGCGCTCTTCGGCACGGTGCTGGCGCTGGGCAAGCTCGCGTTCGGGCGCGACCTGATCGCCGGGCTCCTGCGCGACGTGACGCTGCCGCCGCCCGTCTGGTCGACCGTCACCTGGTCGTGGGTGGCGTTCTTCGCCGCGATGGCGGTGGCCAACTGGTACGTCGCCTTCCACTTCCCGACGGACACCTGGGTGAACTTCAAGGTGTGGGGCGGCATCGGGCTCGTCCTCGTATTCGCGGTCGGGCAAGGGTTGTGGCTCTCCCGGCACATGCAGGACCCCGGCGAGGAGGCCCCGAGGCCGTGACGGACCTCGGCGACCTGATCGTCGAGCGCCTTGCCGCGCTCGATCCGGTGCACGTGGCGCTCGAGGACGACAGCGCGGCCCACGCGGGCCACGCCGGCGCGGCGGGCGGCGCCGGGCACTTTTCCGTCACGATCGTGTCAGAGCGGTTCGCCGGGGTCGCGCGCCTTGCCCGTCACCGCGCAGTGCTCGACCGGGTTTCCGACCTGATCCCCCATCCGGTGCACGCGCTGGCGATCCGCGCGCACACCCCAGACGAGTATTTCTCCTCCCACGAAAGGACCGTTCGATGACCCGTACCACGATCGCGCTCGCCGTCATGGCCGCGCTCGCGCTCCCCGCCGCCTTCGCCCAGGCGCCGGCCGCTCCCAAGGCGGCCCCCGCCGCCAAGGCCGCCGAAGGCAAGGCGCTCTACCCGCAGTCGCAGTTCGACATCGTGCTGAAGGACCGGACGGCGCAGGGCCAGCAGGACACGCCGGAGCTTCGCGCCGCGGTCCGCGAGGAGCTCAACACGCGCGAGCTGCTCTCGCGCGAGGCCCGCAAGAAGGGCATGGACAAGAACGCCGACGTCAAGTCGCAGATGGAGCTCGCGTCGCAGACGGTGCTGGTGCGCGCGTACGTCGCCGACTGGATCAAGAACAACCCGGTCCCGGACGCGGCACTGCGCAAGGAGTACGACGGCATCAAGGCCCAGATCGGCGACCGCGAGTACAAGGTCGCGCACATCCTGGTCGACACGGAGGCCGAGGCGAAGGACGTGATCACCGAGCTCCAGAAGGGCGGGAAGTTCGCGGACCTCGCCAAGGCCCGTTCGAAGGACCCGGGCTCGAAGGAGCGCGGCGGCGACCTCGACTGGAACGCGCCGGCGAACTTCGTCAAGCCGTTCTCGGACGCGATGGTCAAGGCCGAGAAGGGCAAGTTCACTCCGCAGCCCGTGCAGACGCAGTTCGGCTGGCACGTGATCCTGGTCGAGGACGTCCGCGAGGCGAAGGTGCCGTCGTTCGAGGAAGTGAAGCCGCAGCTCGCGCAGCGCCTGCAGGCGCAGAGCCTCGACAAGTACTTCCGCGACCTCCGCGCGAAGAACGGACTCTGATCGACGCCGGCATCCCGCTCGCGACGAAGGGCAGGCCTCGAGCCTGCCCTTCGTCTTTCCGGGCCCCGCTCCGCCCGTGCCGGCGCGGATGCCGCGACATCGGCACGTCGTGGTATCGTTCGCGCTTCGCGGCGAAAGCCTCCCGGGAGTGTGAGGCGACGTTCGGCGCCGCCCGGAGGGGAAATGTCGCTGATTCGCAACCCGAAGGACTTCGGATCGGGGTGTCTGTTCGCGGGCTTCGGCCTCGCTGCCGTCATCCTCGGAGCCTCGTACCCGGTGGGCACGGCCGCCCGCATGGGCCCGGGTTACTTCCCGCGCGCGCTGGGTCTCATCCTGATCGCGATGGGCGCCGTGCTGATCCTCAAGAGTCTGCGCACGACCGGCCCGGCGATCACGATTCCCACGCTCAAGCCCGTGTTCGTCGTGCTGGCCAGCGTCGTCGTGTTCGGCCTCGCCGTCATCCCTCTGGGCCTCGTCCTCGCGACGATCCTGCTCATCGTCGTGTCGAGCACGGCGAGCCACGAGTTCCGATGGAAGGAGGCGCTCGTCGCGTCGGTGGTCCTCGCGGCCTTCGTCGTCGCGGCATTCGGCTACGGGCTCAACCTGCAGCTGCCGATCCTGCCCCCGTTCCTCGGCAGGAGCTGACCGATGGACCTCCTCTCCAACCTCGCGCTCGGCCTGGGCGTGGCGTTCACGTTCCAGAACCTCTTCTACTGCTTCGTGGGCGTGCTTCTCGGCACGCTGATCGGCGTGCTGCCGGGCATCGGACCGGTGCCGACGATCGCGATGCTGCTCCCGATCACCTACGCGCTGCCGCCGGTGTCCGCGCTGATCATGCTCGCCGGCATCTACTACGGGGCACAGTACGGCGGATCGACGACCGCCATCCTCGTGAACCTGCCGGGCGAATCGTCGTCGGTCGTGACGTGCATCGACGGCTACCAGATGGCGCGGCGCGGGAAGGCGGGGAAGGCGCTGTCGGTCGCGGCGCTGGGCTCGTTCATCGCCGGAACGTTCGCGACGCTGGTCGTCGCGGCGTTCGCGCCGCCGCTCGCCGAGTTCGCGCTGAAGTTCGGCCCGGCCGAGTACTTCTCGCTGATGGTCCTGGGCCTGCTCGCGGCGGTCGTGCTCGCGAGCGGCTCGTTGCTGAAGGCGATCGCGATGATCGTGCTGGGCCTGCTGCTGGGCATCATCGGCACCGACGTGAACTCCGGCCTCCAGCGCTTCTCGTTCGGCGTCGCCGAACTGTCCGACGGCATCGGTTTCGTCGTCGTGGCGATGGGGCTGTTCGGCTTCGCCGAGATCATCGTCAACCTCGAACAGAAGGAGCACCGCGAGGTCTTCACCGACAACGTGTCGGGGCTCTGGCTCAAGTGGAGCGAGTTCAAGGAGGCGCTGCCGGCGATCCTGCGCGGCACGGGCATCGGCTCGGTCCTGGGGATCCTGCCCGGAGGCGGCGCGATGCTCTCGGCGTTCGCGGCCTACACGCTCGAGAAGAAGATCGCGAAGGACCCGTCGCGGTTCGGCAAGGGAGCGATTCAGGGCGTCGCCGGGCCGGAGAGCGCGAACAACGCCGGCGCGCAGACGTCGTTCATCCCGCTGCTCACGCTCGGCATCCCGCCCAACGCGGTGATGGCGCTCATGGTCGGCGCGATGACGATCCACAGCATCCAGCCGGGCCCGCAGGTGATGACGAGCAACCCGCAGCTCTTCTGGGGGCTGATCGCGTCGATGTGGATAGGCAACGTGATGCTCGTCGTCCTGAACCTGCCGATGATCGGGATCTGGGTGAAGCTCCTCAAGGTCCCGTACCGGCTGCTCTACCCGGCGATCCTGCTGTTCTGCTGCATCGGCGTCTACAGCCTGCAGAACAACGTGTTCGACGTGCTGATGACCGCCCTCTTCGGCGTGCTGGGCTGGGTGTTCGTCAAGCTCGAGTGCGAGCCCGCGCCGCTCCTGCTCGGATTCATCCTCGGTCCGCTGATGGAGGAGAATCTGCGGCGGGCGCTGCTGCTCTCGCGCGGCGACCCGACCGTGTTCTTCACGCGTCCGCTGTCGCTCGGGATGCTCGTCGCCGCCGGCCTGCTCCTGCTGATCATCGTGCTGCCCGCCGTGCGCAAGACGCGCGAGGAGGCGTTCCACGAGGAGGCGGCGTAGGACTTCCGGCATGACCGCGCACGACTGGTCGCTTCCCTACCCGTCGCGCCGGCAGCCGGTCCTCGCGCGGAACGTCGTCGCGACGAGCCAGCCCCTCGCGACGCAGGCGGGGCTCGCGATGCTCGCGCGCGGCGGCAATGCGGTCGACGCGGCGATCGCGACGGCGATCACGCTCACGGTCGTCGAGCCCGTGTCCAACGGGATCGGCTCCGACCTGTTCGCCATCGTCTGGGACGGCAGCGGGCTCGCCGGCCTCAACGCATCCGGACGCGCGCCGGCGGCGGCGACCGCGTCGCGTTACGCGGGAAGCGCCGGGATGCCGCAGCGTGGCTGGGAGGCGGTGACGATTCCCGGCGCGGTGTCCGGGTGGGTCGCGCTGTCGAAGCGCTACGGCCGGCTGCCCTTCGCCGATCTGTTCGAGCCCGCGGTCCGCTACGCGCGCGACGGCTGGCTCGTCTCGCCGGTGATCGCCGCGCAGTGGCAGCGCGCCGCGGCGATCCTGCCGCACGACCTGGGCTACGCCGAGCACTTCCTGCCCGGCGGGCGCAGTCCGCGCGCGGGCGAGACGTTCTCGTGCCCGTCGATGGCGCGAACGCTGGAAGCGATCGCCGCCACCGGCGGCGAGGCGTTCTACCGAGGCGACCTCGCGCGCGCGATGGTCGACGACGCGAAGCGCCACCGCGCGCCGCACACGGCCGGCGACTTCGCGCGCCACGAATGCGACTGGGTGACGCCGCTCGGCTTCGACTACCGCGGCACGACCGTCCACGAGATCCCGCCGAACGGGCAAGGCATCGCGGCGCTGATCGCGCTCGGGATCCTCGAGTCGTTCGACGCCGACCGCGAGTCGCCCGACTCGCTCCTCGCCCAGCACCGCGCGATCGAGGCGATGAAGCTCGCGTTCGCCGACACGTACCGCCACGTCGCCGATCGAGCGCACATGCGCGTCGCTCCCGAAGCGATGCTCGACCGCGCGTACCTCGCCTCGCGCGCGCGCCTGATCGACGCGCGCCGCGCGCAGGACTTCGGCCCGGGCTCGCCGCCGGCCGGCGGCACCGTCTACCTCGCGGCCGGCGACGCGCAAGGGCAGATGGTCTCGCTGATCCAGTCGAACTACATGGGCTTCGGCTCGGGCGTCGTCGTGCCGGGCACGGGCATCAGCCTGCAGAACCGCGGCGCGGGCTTCTCGCTCGATCCTTCGCACCCCAACGCGCTGGAGGGAGGCAAGCGTCCTTTCCACACGATCATCCCGGGCTTCCTCACGCGCGGAGGCGGGCCGCTCGCCGCGTTCGGCGTGATGGGCGGCCCGATCCAGCCGCAGGGGCACGTGCAGACGCTCCTGCGGATGCTCGACCACGGCAGGAACGCACAGGCCGCGCTCGACGCGCCGCGCTGGCGGTGGAACCGCGACGGCACGCTGGACCTCGAGCCCACGATCCCGGCCGACGTGCGCGCGGGGCTCGCGGCGCTCGGCCACCGCGTCGTCGCGTCGTCGGACAGCTACTTCGACTTCGGCGCCGGCCAGTTCGTCGTGAAGATCGACGGGGGCTTCCTCGCCGCGTCGGATCCGCGACGCGACGGGCAGGCGGCGGGGTACTAGGCGACGCCCCCGTGCCGAGCCACCGCCGTGTCGAGTGCGGTCGCCGCGCTGCCGCGCCCGCCCTGCACCCTCCTTTCGCCGCCGTCCCGATCGACCGGCAACTCCGGACCGAAGCGAACACGGGGCACGAAGCTCCGGGGCGGTCGTCGAACTCCCGACGGTCCGAAGCCGGTGCGCCCGGCCTATGCACCTGCCGGTCCCGGCACCGACCGGCATTGACACAACACAAGGGCTGGCTTCGTACCGGCGGGCAGCATGGCCGGCAGACCTGGTCGAAGGAACGCCGAAGGACTGACCCACCGGATCCCTGGATGCCATGAATACCTCGCCGCGATTCACCCGCCGATCTCTCACCGTCTTGGCGGCACTCGTGTTGCTGGCCTCGCACTCCCCCGGCGTACCTGCGCAGACGAAACCGACTGCAGCGCCCCCGACGAGTCCGCGCATCGGGCTCGCGCTGTCCGGCGGCGGAGCGCGCGGCCTCGCGCATGTCGGCGTGCTGAAGGTCCTCGACGAGATGCGGGTGCCGATCCACTGCGTGACCGGCACGAGCATGGGCGCGATCGTCGGTGCGACCTTCGCCGCCGGAACGACCCCGGAGGAGATGGAGAAGGTCGTCCTGGCGGCCGACTGGGACTCCATCTTCCGGGATCGCCCCGAGCGCGAAGAGATCGCCGTCCGGCGCAAGATCGACGACTACAAGACGCTGCTCGCGCCGGAGTTCGGCGTGAAGGACGGCGGCCTGGCGTTGCCGAAGGGCGCCATCGCGGGCGTCTCGATCGAGTCGTTCTTCCGCGAGCTCGCGGCGCCGGCGATCGGCGTCACCGATTTCGACAAGCTGCCGATCCCGTTCCGGGCCATGGCGACGGACATCGAGACCGGCGAATCGGTCGTACTCGACCGCGGCAGCGTCGCGCAGGCGATGCGTGCCAGCATGTCCGTCCCCGGGGCGATCGCGCCGGTGGAGATGGACGGCCGGCTGCTGGTGGACGGCGGCATCGCCAACAACCTTCCGATCAACGAGGCGCGCAGGCTGTGCGCCGACGTCGTGATCGCGGTCAACATCTCCACGCCGCCGCTGAAGCGTCAGGACATCACGTCGGCGCTGAGCGTCGTCGGGCAGCTCATCAACTTCCTCGGCAAGCAGACGGTCGACGATCAACTGAAGAGCCTCGGCAACCGGGACGTGCTCATCGCGCCGGATCTGGGCGACATCTCCGCGGCAACGTTCGAGCGCGCGGCGGATGCCATCAGGATCGGCGAACGGGCGACGCGCGCGATGGCCGATTCGCTGAAGCGCTACAGCCTGTCGCCGGAGCAGTTCGCGGCGCTGCGCGCGACCCAGATCGCCGAGCGCAAGGTGCTGGGCACCGTCGACGAGATCCGGGTCGAAGGGCTGGAGCGCATCAACCCCGAGGTGCTGCTTGCGCTGGTGAAGAGCAAGCCCGGCGAGCCTCTGTCCGAGGAGAAGGTCGGCGCGGATCTTCGTCGAATCTACGGTCGCGGCGGCCTCGAAAGCATCACCTATCACCTGTCCGGGGACACGGCGCCCCGCGCGATGGTGATCGAGCCGCGAGAGAAGTCGTGGGGCCCCGACTACCTGCGTTTCGGTATCGGCCTCGTGAGCGATTTCTCGGGCGACAACGCGTTCAACCTGCTGGTCCAGTACCGCAGGACCTGGTTGAACCGGCTGGGCGGCGAATGGCTGACCGAGGCCCAGGTCGGGCAGAACACCCACCTGTTCAGCGAGTTCTACCAGCCGTTGAGCGAGGCGGGACGCTGGTTCGTGGCTCCCTATTTCCACGTCGGGCAGCAGACCCGAGGTGTCTTCGTCGGCGACGACCGGGTGGCCGACTACAGGGTCCGCCTGGGACAGGTCGGGGTCGACGGCGGGGCGGTTCTCGGCACCTGGGGGCAGGTACGGCTCGGACCGGTGTGGTCGCACGTGGATGCGACCGTCGACACGGGTTCTCCCGTCCTGCCGGCGGTCAAGGAAACGACGGCGGGCGTCCGGGCCGTGCTGTTCGTCGACCAGACCGACAGCGCCTTCTTCCCTCGCAGCGGCTTCCGAGCGGGCGGGACCGCCTATGCCGCCAGGACGTCGTTCGGATCGGCGCTCAGCTACGAGCGTCTCGAGGGGGCGATTCAGGGAGCGCACAGCTGGGGTCCCCATACGCTGAACTACTTCATCGGCGGGGGCACCGACCTCGGATCGGACATGCCGGCCTACGAATCCTTCACGCTCGGCGGCCCTCTGCGCCTGTCTGCCTACCGGTTCAACCAGTTCGCAGGCCGCGAGTACGCGTTCGGCCGGCTGATGTACTACAACCGGGTCTTCCCGCTGCCGGACCTCCTGGGGCGCGGCGTCTACGTCGGCGGCTCCGCCGAAGTCGGGCGCATGAAGGACCGGTACGACGGACTTCCCTCGCCGGGCACGCTGTGGTCGGGATCGCTCTTCCTGGGAGCGGATACCTTCGCCGGCCCCGCGTACCTGGGCGTCGGGTTCGGCGAGTCGGGAACCTGGTCGATGTACATGCTGCTCGGCGCGCCGTAGGTCGATGTCCGAGGACGACCCCCTCGGGCTGCGTCGCTTCCTGCTGGCGCAGGACGGCATCTACGGGACCGCGCTGACCGAGCTTCGGAGCGGCAGGAAGCGGTCGCACTGGATGTGGTTCGTCTTTCCGCAGATCGAGGGGCTCGGGTCCAGCCCGCTCGCGCAGCGGTACGCGATCGGGAGCCTCGCGGAAGCCGAGGCCTACCTCCGGCACCCGATCCTGGGCCCGCGCCTCGTCGAGTGCGCCGAGGCGGTGCTTGCGGTCACTGGGCGGTCGGCGCACGAGATCTTCGGCTCGCCCGACGACGTCAAGCTAAGGTCCAGCGCGACGCTGTTCGCCGCCGCCTGCCCCGCAGGCTCGGTGTTCGACCGACTGCTCGACCGATACTTCGCGGGAGAACGCGACCAGGCGACGCTCCGACGGCTGGGTTCGGTGTCCCCGGCCGCCTAGGGTCGGGGTGGCGTCGGCCGCCTCGGCGTCCGACCGCCATCATTCCTTCGGCTCGAGGCGGTACCCGACGCCCAGTTCCGTGAGGAAGTGCCGCGGTTTCGCCGGATCGACTTCGAGCTTCTCGCGCAGCTGCTTCATGTAGATGCGCAGGTAGTGCGTGTCGTCTTCGTGGGTCGGCCCCCAGACTTCGCGCAGCAGCTGCCTGTGCGCGACCACCAGGCCCATGTGCTTCGCCAACGTGGCGACGAGCCGGAATTCGATCGGGGTGAGGTGGACCTCGACGCCGTGCCGGTGCGCGCGGCGCCGCTCGAGGTCGATGCAGGCGTCGTCGAGCACGACGAGCTGCTCGCCGCTGCGCACGCGAACCGAATGCCGCAGCGCGACGCGTATGCGGGCGACGAGCTCGCCGATGCCGAACGGCTTGGTCACGTAGTCGTCGGCACCCGCCTCGAACGCTTCGATCTTGCCGCGCTCGTGCACGCGCGCGGACAGGACGATGACGGGCATCGGCGACCACGTGCGTATCTGACGGATCACCGCGACGCCGTCCATGTCCGGCAGGCCGAGGTCCACGATGGCCAGGTCGGGCTTGTGGGTCGCCGCGTCGATCGAGCCGCGGCGGCCGGACGCCGACTCGACGATCCGGTAACCCTCGGAGGACAGCGACGCCCGCAGGAATTGCCGGATCTCCGGCTCGTCCTCGACCAGCAGGAGCGTCGCGCGCGGCTCAGCCATCGGGAGCCGCCGGCGCCTCGTCCGGCATTCGGGGCGCCTCGTCGACGGGCAGGACGAAGCGGAATGCGGTGGCGCCGCCGGAAAGGCGTTCCGCCCACGCGCGGCCGCCGTGGAGACCGACAATCGCGCGGCAGATGGCAAGGCCGAGTCCCACGCCACCCGCCCCTCCCTCGGCCTTCGCGCGGTAGAACTTCTCGAACACCTGCTCGACCTCGGTGGGCGCCAGGCCGCCGCCGTAGTCCTCGACCGAGAATTGCAGCTCGCCGCCCTGCCTGTGCACCTTCAGCATCACCACCGTCCCGGCGGGCGTATGCTTCGCCGCGTTCTCGAGGAGGTTGCCCAGCGCCTGCTCGATCAGCGCGGCGTCGACCCGGATCAGCGGCAGATCGTCCGGAACGTCCACGATGAGGCGATGGGAAGCCATCCGCTCGCGCAGGCGCGCAAGGGCAGCGTTGACGATGTCCGAGGGCGCCGACCAGTCCCGATCGACCTTGAGCCCGCCCGCCTCCAGTCGTGTCATCTGGAGAATCTTCGCCACCCGTTCGGCGACGTCGCGGGACTGCTCGTACACGCTTCTCGCGAGCGCGCGGCGCTCGTCGGGTCCGAGACGCTCGCCTGCCTCGGCGAGACTGGACGACGCGCCGACCACGACCGCGAGCGGCGTTCGCAGATCGTGCGAGATCGAGGCGAGCAGCGCGCTGCGAATGCGCTCCGTCTCCGCCTCGATCGCCAGCTCGGCCTGGACGCGTGCCTGACGCCGTGCGCTTTCCACCAGCCGCGAGATGACGAGCGCCACGACGACCATGATCGCGAACGTGAGAAGGTACTGGACGTCGTCCACCGTGAACGTTCCGCTCGGGGGAACGAACAGGTAGTCGAAGGCGGCCACGCAGAGGGTGGCGGTGACGATGGCGGCGCCGCGGTCGTGGCGCAACGCGACGACCACCACGCCGAGCATGTAGACCATCGCGACGTTGACGAGGTCGAACCTCGGGCGCATGCCGAGCCCCGCGACCGTGCAGGCAGCCGCGACAGCGGCCGCCCACGCATAGCCCTTCCAGACACCCCTGCCGACCATGCGGTCACTTTAGCGCAACACGCGCGTAAAGATCCCGTCAAGAATCGGCCGCCGCTGCTGGCAACGCGATCCGGCGGTCCCATGATGCGGGCATGACTCCTCCCGCACTGCAGTCCACCGACTCCCCCCGCCCCGACGCGTCGCATGCGAAGCCGGCCACCGCCGCCCTCGCGCTCCTCGCGCTGGGCGTCGTGTACGGCGACATTGGGACGAGCCCTCTGTATGCCGCGAAGGAGACGTTCAATCCGCAGCACGGCATCCCGCTGACGCCCGACAACATTCTCGGGGGCGTGTCGGCGATCTTCTGGGCGCTGATGATCGTCGTTTCCCTCAAGTACGTCGTGCTCGTCCTTCGCGCCGACAACCGGGGAGAAGGCGGCATCATGGCGCTGCTCGCGCTGGCGGCGAGCGCCGTTCGCGACCGGCCGCGGCTGCTCGCGGTCGTGCTGCCCGCGGGCGTGTTCGGCGCCTCGCTGTTCTACGGAGACGCGGTGCTGACGCCGGCGATCTCCGTACTCTCCGCGATCGAGGGACTGGAGGTGGGGACGAGCGCCTTCAAGCCCTATGTCGTGCCGATCGCGGTGGGTGTGCTCGTCGCGCTCTTCGCCATCCAGCGGCACGGAACCGGCCTCGTGGGCCTGCTCTTCGGTCCCGTCTGCGTGCTCTGGTTCGTCGCTCTCGGGGCCGTCGGCCTCTGGAACATCGCGCAGGCGCCGCAGATCCTCCACGCCCTCGACCCGCGCCACGCGCTGGCGTTCGCGACCGGCCACGGCTTCGCATCGTTCATCGTGCTCGGGTCGGTCCTGCTTGCGATCACCGGCGCGGAGGCGCTGTACGCGGACCTGGGACACTTCGGCAAGCGCGCGATCCGGCTGGCCTGGTTCTGCGTCGCCGCTCCCGCCCTCGTGCTGAACTACTTCGGGCAGGGCGCGCTGCTGATCGTCCGGCCGGATGCGATCGAGAATCCGTTCTACCTCGCGTTCCCGTCGTGGGCTCTGTACCCGATGGTCGCGCTCGCGACCGCGGCGACCGTCATCGCCTCGCAGGCGACGATCTCCGGCGCTTTCTCGATCACGCAGCAGGCGATGCAGCTGGGCTACCTGCCCCGCATGGCGATGCGCCACACGTCGGCCAGCACGATCGGCCAGATCTACGTGCCGGGGCTGAACTGGCTGCTGCTGCTCGTCGTCGGCGCCGCCGTCGTCGGCTTCGGCTCGTCGTCGCGGCTCGCCTCGGCCTACGGCGTCGCGGTGATGGGCACGATGCTGGCGACGACGTTCCTCACGTTCTTCGTGCTCCTGTACCGCTGGCATCATCCGCTGTGG
Organism: uncultured Pseudomonadota bacterium; assembly: GCA_937898875.1. Classification (GTDB taxonomy): domain Bacteria; phylum Pseudomonadota; class Gammaproteobacteria; order Burkholderiales; family Casimicrobiaceae; genus VBCG01. Next base: position 19,145 of record CALDKM010000212.1, read on the forward strand.
CTGGCGATCGCCGCGACCGGGGCATTCATGGCCGTCGACCTCGCCTTCTTCGCCGCGGCGCTGCAGAAGGTCCTCGACGGCGGGTGGTTCCCGCTGGCCGTGGGAGTGCTCATGTTCGCCGTGATGACGACGTGGCGAACCGGCCGCGGGCTGCTGCTCGAGCGCCTGCGGGGCGGCTCGCCCCCGCTCGAGGGCTTCGTCGAAAGCCTGCTCGAATCGCCCCCCGGACGCGTCCCCGGAACCGCGGTGTTCCTGATTTCGAGCCCGGACTCGACGCCCAATGCACTCCTGCACAGCCTCAAGCATTACAAGGTGCTGCACGAGCGCAACGTCTTCCTGCACGTCGAGTTCCTCGCCGTCTCGCGGATCGACGACGCGAACCGGGTCGAATGCGAAGTGCTGGCGGACGACTGCTGGCGCGTGCGCGTGCGCTACGGCTTCATCGACGATCCCGACGTGCCGCAGGCGCTGGAACGGTGCTCGCCGCAGGGTTTGCGGATCGACCCGATGGGGGCCACGTATTTCCTCTCGCGCGAGAAGATCGTCCCCGGCGTCCAGGACGAAGGCATGGCGCCCTGGCGCGACCGGCTGTTCGTCGCGATGGCGCGCAACGCCGGCAGCGTCACCGACTTCTTCCGGCTGCCGACGAACCGCGTCGTCGAGCTGGGGACGCGCGTCGAGATCTAGCGCACCGGGGCCCGGTCGCGACGCCGGCGGGGATTCGCGACCGGCGATCCGCCCCAAGACGCGGACCGCCGGTTTGCCGGACCCATGAGATCTCTCCACGGCGATGCGAGTCCGGAGGGAAGTCGTGGGGCACGGGGTTGCCGACCGGACCGGACGCCAGTGCGCCAAGTCATCACGGGCTGCGGGCCCCGGGGAACCGGAGCGCCCGGAGCGGGATCGGATCCGCGTCCCGTGGAACGTCCGGCGTCGAACCGCCGCCCTCCGGTCAGCGCAGGATCGACCCCGTTACCGGATTGGGCCTGAACACCGTGCAGCCCTTCAGGCCCAGCTCGAACGCACGCGCGTAGATCGCCGCGAAGTCCTCGTACGCGATGTCGGCGGCGACGTTGGTGGTCTTCGAGATCGCGTTGTCCACGTGCGGCTGCAGCGCCGCCTGCATCCGGAGCTGGGCCTCGGGGCCGATCGCCGTCGCGGTGACGAACGCATCGGGCATCGGCGATCCGGGCGCCGCGGCCTCGCGACACGCGAGCAGCGCCGGGCACGCGACCTCGACCTCCGCGAAGGCCCCGTCATCCTGCCGCACGCGGCGGGTCCCTTCCAGCGCGAAGATCGGCTCGATGCCCGACGACACGCCGCCGGCGAGCACGCTGATGGTGCCGGCCGGCGCGATCGCGGCGAGGTGGCTGTTGCGCAGGCCGTGCTTCGCGATGCCGTCGCGCAGCTCGCGGGACAGGCGCGCGACGAACGGTGCGGCGAGGAACGGCTCGCACTCGAAGCGCCGGAACGCACCCCGCTCGCGCGCGAGCTCGATCGACGACGCGTAGGCGCGCTCGACGATCTCCCGCATCGCGCCGGCCGCCGTCGCGCGCCCGGCGTCGCTGTCGTAGCGCAACCCCAGCATCGCGAGCGCGTCGCCGAGTCCGGTGATGCCCAGCCCGATGCGTCGCGACGAGCGTCCCTGCTCGGCCTGCGGAGGCACCGGGAAGTGCGTGACCGTCCAGACGTTGTCGAGCATGCGCACCGCGAGGGGCACGAGCGCGGCGATCGCCTCGAGGTCGAGACGGGCGCGCGGCGCGAACGGGTCCCGCACGAATGCCGCCAGGTTGACCGACCCCAGGTCGCACGCACCGTACGGCGGCAATGGAATCTCGCCGCAAGGGTTGGTCGCGCTGATCGTCTCGCAGTACGCGAGGTTGTCCTCGGCGCGGATCCGGTCGATGAACAGCACGCCGGGCTCGGCCGA
>CALDKM010000213.1:0-3289 GCA_937898875.1 uncultured Pseudomonadota bacterium
GATGGAGCGCACCGTCATCATCGCGAATGCGTCGAACATGCCGGTGGCCGCGCGCGAGGCGAGCATCTACACCGCCGTCACCGTCGCCGAGTACTTCCGCGACCAGGGCCTGCACGTCGCGTTGATGGCCGACTCGACCAGCCGCTGGGCCGAGGCGCTGCGCGAGGTGTCGGGCCGGCTCGGCGAACTGCCCGGCGAGGCCGGCTATCCGGCGTACCTGAGCTCGCGGCTCGCGGAGTTCTACGAGCGCGCGGCGCGCGTCGAGGCCCTGTGCGGGCGCGAGGGGTCGCTGACCATCATCGGCGCGGTCAGTCCGCCCGGCGGTGACTTCTCCGAGCCGGTCACGAGCCACACGAAGCGCTACGTCGGCTGCTTCTGGGGGCTCGACCGCGAGCGCGCGCAGGCGCGCTTCTACCCGGCGATCCACCCGCTCCAGTCGTACTCGGTCGACGCGTCTCGGTTCGCGCCCTGGTGGACCGCGCACGGCAACGACAACTGGCTGCGCCAGCGCGAGAAGCTGCTCGCGCTGCTCGACGAGCAGGCGCACCTCGAGCGCATGGCGCGCATCGTCGGCAAGGACGCGCTGCCGCCCGGGCAGCAGCTGACGTTGATCGCGGCCGAGCTCGTGAACGAGGCGCTCCTGCGGCAGTCGGCGTTCTCGCCCGTCGACCGCTACTGCTCGCCGGCGCGCCAGAGCGAGATGCTGAGGCTCGTGATGCGCTTCATCGCGCTCGCGCGCGAGGCGCTCGACCGCGGCGCGACGCCGGAGGCGATCGCGGCGTTGCCGGTCCTGCGCAGGCTGCAGCGCATGGGCGAGGAAGTGGGCGAGGACGCGCTCGAGGGATTCGCCGCGCTGTGGCCGCAGCTCGAGCGCGAGCTCGCCGCGCCCGGTGCGGCGACGACGGGGACGGCCGATGCGCGCTGAGCTCACCACGCGCGGCACCGCGACGCGGATCGACGGTCCGCTCCTGTTCCTCAGGCGCAACGTCGAGGTGACGCTCGGCGAGGCGGTGGACGTGCTGATCGGCGACGAGCCGCCGCGCACGGGGCGGGTCACAAGCCTCGACGACGAGACGATGATCGTCGAGGTGCTGGAGACCACGCGCGGTCTCGCGCTCGACGCGCTCGCCGTGCGGTTCCGCGGCGAGCCGATCTCGATGGGCGTCGGCCCGGGGCTCCTCGGCAGGATCTTCAACGGCGTCGGCGAGCCGGCCGACGGCGGTCCGCCGGTCGCGGCGATCGAGCAGCGCCGCATCGACGCGCCCGCCATGAACCCGGCGCGGCGCGCGCTCCCGCGCGACTTCATCGAGACCGGCGTCTCGGCGATCGACCTGACGAACAGCCTGATCCGCGGCCAGAAGCTCCCGATCTTCTCGTCGGGCGGCCTGCCGCACGACCGGCTCGCGATCGAGATCGCCCGACACGCACGGCTGCGCGACGCGGCCGCCGGCGACTTCGCGATCGTGTTCGTCGGCATCGGCGTCTCGTACGACTCGGCCGAGGCGTTCCGCCGCGCGATGGAGGACTCTGGCGCGCTCGGGCACACCGCGATGTTCCTGAACCTCGCGAGCGAGCCCAGCCCGCAGCGGCTGCTCGCGCCGCGCGTGGCGCTCACCGCCGCCGAGTACCTGGCGTTCGACGAGGGCCGCCACGTGCTCGTGATCCTGACCGACATGACCAACTACTGCGAGGCGCTCCGCGAGGTGTCGGCGAGCCACGGCGAGATCCCGAGCCGCAAGGGCTATCCGGGTTACATGTACTCGGACCTCGCGACGATCTACGAGCGTGCCGGTTCCGCGCAGGGCGCGGCCGGCACGGTGACCCAGCTGCCGATCCTCACGATGCCGGCCGACGACATCAGCCATCCGATCCCCGACCTCACCGGCTACATCACCGAGGGGCAGATCGTGCTCGACCGCGCGCTCGACCGCCGCGGCGTCTATCCGCCGATCAATGTGCTGCCGAGCCTGTCGCGGCTCTTCGACCAGGGCACCGGCGAGGGCTACACGCACGCCGACCATCCGTCGCTCGCCCAGCAACTCTTCGCGTCGTACGCGAAGGCGACGCGCGTGCGCGTCCTCGCGTCCGTCGTCGGACAGGAGGGCCTGACGGTCGCGGACCGCCGCTACCTCGCGTTCGCCGATCGCTTCGAGCGCGAGCTGGTGGCACAGGACTCGGCTCGCCGCCTCGACGAGAGCATGGCGGTGGGCTGGCGTCTCCTCTCGAATCTGCCGCGCGCCGACCTCACGCGCCTGAACGACGCCCAGATTGCTCGCAACCTCGCGCCCGCGGCGCCGCAGGGGAACGCGGATGGCTGAGATCGTCCCGACCCGGAGCGCCGCGCTCCAGCTCGCGGACGAACGCGACCTGATGCGGCAGGGCTACCGGTTCCTGGACGAGAAGCGCGTATTGCTCGCCTCGGAGATGCTGCGGTGCCTGCGCGACCACGAGCGAATGCACGCCGCGCTGGTCGAGCGGTTGCACGACGCGCGGAGCGCGCTGCGCGAAGCGTTGCTGCGCCACGGGCTCGACGGGCTGCAGGCGTACCCGCCGGTGCCGGTCGAGCCGGCCGCACCGCAGGTCGCGCACGCGCGGTTCCTGGGCGTGCCGATGCTCGCGACCCACTTCGCCCCCCAAGGGGGGGGGCGCGACGATTCGGCGGTCGACGCGTCCCCGGAGGCGCGCGCCTGTCGCGACGCGTTCGCGGCGCTGCTGGGACCGCTGGCGCAGCTCGCCGTCTCGGCGGGCAACCTCGAACGGCTCTCCGCCGAGTACCGGCGTACCGAGCGGCGCGCGCGCGCGCTCGAGAACGTGCTGCTGCCGGAAGTCGAGAGTGCGCTGTCGACGATCCAGGGGCAACTCGAGCTCGCCGACCAGGAGGAGGCGGTGCGCATCAGGCTGGCCGGGCGCGCGCGATCGTCGTAGCGGGCGCCCGGCGTCGAGTGCCGGCGCTCGCCGGATCGGCGTGCGCGCGTCTCGCCGGGCGGTCCCTCCCGATCCCCGGGTCCGCCCGGACGCTGCCGCCGCGCCGCGGGCCGGGGCTAGAGCAGCGGGACCGTAGCCTTCTCCCCCTTCTCGTAGACGACGTTCGCGCGGCCGACCAGCAGCGGATCCATCGGCCCGACGCGGTCGATGTTCTTGTTCGTGTAGTCGAGCTTGTGCAGCACGTAGCGCATGGCGTTGAGCCGCGCGCGCTTCTTGCAGTCGGACTTGATCACCGTCCACGGCGCGTCGGCGGTGTCGGTGTAGAAGAACATCGCTTCCTTCGCCTTCGTGTAGTCGTCCCACT
>CALDKM010000214.1:0-7268 GCA_937898875.1 uncultured Pseudomonadota bacterium
GGACGCGTGCGTCTCGCGCGCGCTGGCGTGGTTCGCGGCCGACCGCGACGTGCCGGCCGCATGGGAGCCTTCCGGCGCGGATTTCCTGTCGCCCGCGCTGATGGAGGCCGACCTGATGCGCCGCGTGCTGCCGCACGGGCGCTACGGCGCGTGGCTCGCGGCGTTCCTCCCCGGGCTCGCGCGGCGCGAGCCCGCGACGCTCTACGCGCCGGCCGAGGTCACCGACCGTGCCGATCCGCAGATCGTGCACCTGGACGGCCTCAACCTGTCCCGCGCGTGGTGCATGCGCGGGATCGCCCATGCGCTGGCTCCGGGCGACGTGCGGGTCTCCGCGCTGCGCGCCGCCGCGGTTCGCCACGTCGCGGCGGGGCTGTCGGGCCTCGAGAGCGCCGACTACATGGGTGCGCACTGGCTCGCCACGTTCGCGGTGCTGGCGATGACGGAGTGACGAACCTCCCGTAGCGAACGCGAGCGACGGGCTCGTGCCATGCGCCACCGCGCGGGCTAGAATGGCCCGACCATGACGGAATCGAATCTCCTCGTCGCGATCCTCGCGGCCATCGCGGTCGTGGGCGTGATCGTCGGCGCCCTCGTCGCGCTCGCGCTTGCCCGGCTTTCCGTGCTGGCCCGCGCCCGCGACGCGCTCGACCAGCGCATCGAGGCGCTCGGCAGGGATCTCGCCGTCGTCCGGGCGCAGGGCGAGGATCTCGAGCGCGACCTGAAGCAGGACCTGCAGGGGGCACGCGCGGAGTTGAGGCAGGACCTCGCGATCGCCCGGACCGAACAGGCGCAGGGCGCGCAGACGCTGCGCGGCGAGGTGGGCGAGCGTCTGACGCAGTTCACCGGGACGACACAGCAGCAGTTCGCCGCGCTCAACAAGGGGCAGGGCGACGCGCTGACGGCGTTCGGCGATCGGCTCGCGCAGTTCACGCTGTCGACCGGGCAGGCGCTGCGCGACGCTTCCGACCTCCAGGCCGGGCAGGCGAAGACGGCCGCCGACCGGCTGCAGGCGCTGACCCAGGCGAACGACCTGAAGCTCGAGGCGATCCGCGCCGGCGTCGAGCAGCGCCTCGACACGTTGCGCACCGAGAACTCGGCCAAGCTCGAGCAGATGCGCGCGACGGTCGACGAGAAGCTGCAGGCGACGCTGGAAGCGCGGCTGGGCGCGTCGTTCAAGCAGGTCTCCGACCGCCTCGAGCAGGTGCACAAAGGGCTGGGCGAGATGCAGACGCTCGCCACCGGCGTCGGCGACCTGAAGCGCGTGCTGACCAACGTCAAGACGCGCGGCACCTGGGGCGAGGTGCAGCTGGGCGCGCTGCTCGCCGACCTGCTCACGCCGGTCCAGTATGCGCAGAACGTCGCGACGCGGCCGGGGAGCGGCGAGCGCGTCGAGTACGCGGTGCGGCTTCCCGGCCGCGACGACGGCGGAACGCCGTGCTGGCTGCCGATCGACGCGAAGTTCCCGCTCGAGGACTGGCAACGGCTGCAGGAGGCCGTCGAGCGTGCCGACGCCTCGGCGGTCGAGGCGAGCCGGCGCGCGCTCGACGCGTTCTTCAAGCTGCAGGCGAAGACGATCCGCGACAAGTACGTCGAGCCGCCGCACACCACCGACTTCGCGATCCTGTTCGTGCCGGCCGAGGGCCTGTTCGCGGAGGCGGTGTCGCGCCCGGGACTGGCCGACGCCCTGCAGCGCGACTTCCGCGTCACGCTGGCCGGACCCACGACGCTCTCCGCCATGCTGAACAGCCTGCAGCTCGGTTTCCGCACGCTGGCGATCGAGAAGCAGTCGACCGAGGTGTGGCGTGTGCTGGGCGCGGTCAAGACCGAGTTCGGGCGTTTCGGCGACATCCTCGCGAAGGCGCGCGAGCGTCTCGATGCGGTCGGCAAGACGCTGGACGACGCCGGACGCAAGAGCACGACGATCGCGCGCAAGCTGCGCGACGTCGAAGCTCTGCCCGAGGCCGAGGCCGACCGGCTCCTCACCGGCGAAGACGTGGGCGCGATCGACGTGGAGCCGGAGAGCGACGGTCGCGGCGACGGTGCCGGCGAGGTGAAATAGCGGCGCCATGTTCGACGCGCTGAAGCGCTGGCGCCGGCGGCGCGTGCTCGAACGTTCCGCGCTGCCCGACGCGCTGTGGGACGAGGCCGCGGCGGCGCTGCCCTTCGTGCAGGACCTGGACGACGCGGGGCGCGCGCGGCTGCGCGATCTCGTCGTTCTGTTCCTCGACACCAAGTCGATCGTCGGCGCGGGCGGCCACGAGGTGACGGCGTTGCAGCGCGTCGTGATCGCGATCCAGGCCTGCGTGCTCGTGCTCGAGCTGCCGTGCTCGCTCGACGGGTACGCGGACTTCGAGAACGTCGTCGTCTATCCCGGCGAGTTCGTCCCAGGCTGGACCTGGGAGGACGAGGCCGGCGTCGTGCACGCGAACGCCGGGCCGCTCGCGGGCGAGGCGATGCCGGGCGGGCCGGTCGCGCTGTCGTGGCCGGACGTCGAGGCGTCGGCCGATTTCGAGTCGGCGGGCATGAACCTCGTCATCCACGAGTTCGCGCACAAGCTCGACATGCGCGACGGCGACGCCAACGGCTGCCCGCCGCTCGATGCGCCGCTCGACGCGCGCCGATGGAAGGCCGTGATGTCGTCGGCCTACGACGACTTCGCCGCGCGGGTCGAACGCGACGAGGAAACCGCGATCGACCCCTACGCGGCGGACAGTCCCGGCGAGTTCTTCGCGGTGCTCTCGGAGGTCTTCTTCGCCTCGCCGCTGACGCTCGTGCGCGAATATCCGGACGCCTACCGGCAGCTCGCGGGGTTCTATCGCCAGGATCCCGCGGCGCGCGCGGCGGCGCCACGCCGGCCGCGCGAGGTCAGCTGAGCCAGTCGGCGAGGTTCCAGCCGGTCATGCGCTCGAGCTCGCGGATGTCCGGGGCGTAGGTCGCCACCAGCGCGGCACGGTCCGCGGCGTCGAGCGGGCTCTCGTAATCGCCGGGATTCGACTTCGCGTATTCCGGCAGCACCGCCGGCGGAAGCCCGAGGAAGCGCTCGGCGCGGCGGAACGTGTCGCCCGGATCGTCGCGCAGCCATTCGCTCCGAAGGAGCAGCGTCTGCTCGCGGGGGAAGAGGCTCCAGATGCGCGCGAGCTGCCGCGCGTAGAAGCCGCGCGACAGGTACGAGTAGGCCCGCGACTCGTGCATCGTCGCGGTGCGCATGCGTTCGTCCTCCGCGGCGAGCGCTTCGCGGAACCCGAGCGTCTCGCGCCCGCGCCTGCGTTCCATGTTCCAGTGCGAGTACGCGCGCGACGCGGGGTCGCGCAGCAGCAGGATCCATCGGATGCCCGGGTGGTAGTCGCGGATGCGAGCGGGCGCGGGCGGCCACCACCAGTAGGTCGGGGTCGGGTCACCCCAGAGGCGCGGCGCCGACGGGTCCCCGTACAGCGCGTGGTAGCGGCCCGGCGGCGGGCGGCCGTGCGCGAATCGCTCGTCGTTGTCGAACCAGTGCGGCTCCTTCATCTCGGGAATCACGATGCCGGGATGGGTCGACAACATCGACGCGAGCATCGTCGTCCCCCCCTTCTGGACGCCGCCGATCACGAAATCGACGCGGTGGCCGGCACTTCCCGCGCCCGCGCTCATGCGGCCCTGCCTGCCCCTTTCGCCGGGATCGGATGGAGCACGTCGAGCGCGATGGACGCGCCGGTGGGCTGGACGAGGCGGACGTGCCTGCGCTCGAGCTCGCGCGCGTGCCGGACGCCGCAGCTGTGCGCGATCATGTCGATCTCCTTGTTCATGTTCGCCGCGTAGCTCGCGACGCGCAGGTACTTCTCCTCGACGACGAGCCCGCGCTGCAGCCGCGGGTTGTGCGTCGTGATGCCGGTGGGGCAGGTGTTCGTGTGGCAGCGCAGTGCCTGGATGCACCCGAGCGAGAACATGAAGCCGCGCGCCGTGTTGACGAAGTCAGCGCCGCAGCACAGCGCCCACGCCGCGCGCGCGGACGTGACGAGCTTGCCGGACGCGACGAGGCGGATGCGCGGCTTCAGCCCCGCGGCGACGAGCGCGTCGGCCACGCGCGGCAGCGCTTCGTCGATCGACAGGCCGACGTGGTCGGCGAGCGCCTGCGGCGCCGCGCCGCTGCCGCCTTCGCCGCCGTCGACGACCAGGAAGTCCGGGGCGAACTCGAGCCCGCGCGCGAGGATCCGCTCCGCGAGCAGGTTGGTGAAATACCGCCCGCCGATCGCCGTCTTGATGCCGACGGGCTTGCCGGTGAGATCGCGCAGCCAGGCGATCCGGTCGAGCAGCTGGTCCATCGTGGCGATGTCGGGATGGCGGTTGGGCGAGAGCGAGTCCTTCCCGGCCGGGATGCCGCGGATCTGCGCGATCAGTTCGGTCACCTTCGCGGCGGGGAGCACGCCGCCCTTGCCGGGCTTCGCTCCCTGGGAGAGCTTGATCTCGAACGCGCGCACGGTCTCGCGCGCCGCGATCTCGCGGATCTTCGCGAGGTCGTATTCGCCGTGCGAATCGCGGACGCCGTAGCGCGCCGTCCCGACCTGCATGATGAGGTCGCAGCCGCCCTCGAGGTGGAACGGCGAGAGGCCGCCTTCGCCGGTGTCCATCCAGCAGCCGGCCTCCTTCGCGCCGCGCGACAGCGCGCGCACCGCGGGCTCGGAGATCGCGCCGAAGCTCATGCCGCTCACGTTGACCACCGAGCGCGCGAGGAACGGCGCTCGGCACCAGCCCTCGCCGATCGTGAGCGGCGGCGTCGGCAGGCGGTCGGACTCGAGCACCGGAAACGGCGCGTTGACGAAGATGAGCGCGCCCGGCGCGTGCAGGTCGTAGGTCGATCCGAAGCCGATGATGCCGCCCTCGTTCTTCGCGAGCCGGTAGACCCACGAGCGCGTCGAGCGGTTGAACGGCATCTCCTCGCGGTCGTTCGCGAAGAAGTACTGGCGGAAGTACTCGCCCAGCTCCTCGAACCAGTAGCGGAACCGGCCGATGACCGGGAAGTTGCGCAGGACCGTGTGCTTCTTCTGCGTGACGTCGCGGACGAACATCACGAACAGCCCGCCGACGACGAGGATCGCGACGAGCGTCCCCAGTCCCGCCTTCAGCATCTGCATCCAGTCGAAATCCATCGCTGCGCGCCTCCGGTACGCCGATCGGGCGTGCGAATGTTAACCCGGATGCCCCGGCGCGGTGCGTCCGGGGACCGGCGGTGGCGCGGCGCCGGAGTATGCTTTCCGCTCTGCGTCCCCGGGGACCGGCGGGCGCAGTCCGACCACGAACCGACTGGAGGCACTCCGATGAAGCTGCGTACCCTCGTCCTCGCCGCCGCGATCGCGGCGTCCGGCAGCGCGATCGCGTTCCACTGTCCGGCCGACATGGCGAAGATCGACGCCGCGCTCGCGAAGAACCCGAAGCTCACCGACGCGCAGATGGCCGACGTGAAGAAGTACCGTGCCGAGGGCGAGTCGCTGCACAAGGCGGGCAAGCATCAGGACTCGGTCGACACGCTCGCGAAGGCGATGAAGATCCTCGACGTCAAATGAAGGGGTCTCGCCCCGGTGTCGGCTCTGGCCTCATCGGGGTCTGACCGCGGCGTTGCCGTTCGCGCACGCGGCCCCCGTGCCGGGGCGAGGCTTCGTCAGCGCTGCGTGTCGTCGACGTCCGGCGCGCCCGGGCGGGCCAGCAGCACGACCGCAGCGAGGATGAGCGCACCGCCGGCCATCTGCATCGCCGAGATGCGCTCGCCCAGCAGGATCGCCGCCAGCGCCACGGTGACCGCGGGCTCGACGGTCGACAGCGTCGAGGCCCGCGTCGGACCGATTCGCTTCAGCCCCGCGAAGAACCAGGTGATCGCCGCGAGCGTCGACACCAGCGCGATCGCCAGGACCGCCGACCACCCGACCGCGGACGCCGGAAAGGCCGGACCGCGTGCCAGGGCGAGTGCGGCGAACGGGACGGCGGCGCCCGCGATCACGACGGTCGACATCGCGAGCGGATCGACGCGGGACGCGACGCCGGTCGACACGACGATGTAGACCGCGTAGATGATCGCCGCGAGGATGCCGAACGCGACGCCCGCCGGATGCGTCCCCGCCGTCCCGCCCCCGAGTGCCGGGCCGACCGTGAGCGCCGTGCCGACGAGTGCGATCGCGAGCGCGGCGAGCGTCCTCGGCCCGAGCCGGTCGTGCCCGCGCCAGGCGGCGAGCACCGCGACGATCGCGGGATTGACGTAGAGCAGGAGCGCGACCAGCCCCGCCGGCGCGAGCGTGAGCGCGGTGAAGAAGCTGGCGGCCTGCGCTGCGTAGCCGACGGCGCCCAGTGCCGCCAACGTCGCGAGATCCCGCCCGCGCGGCCACTCGACGCCCGCGATCGCGCAGATCCCGATCAGTAACGCGCCGGCGATGACGAAGCGCAGCGCAAGGAGCGTCGTCGTGTCGACACCGTCCCCGTACGCGTAGCGCGCGAAGATCGCCATCGCGCCGAACGCCGTCGCGGACGCGACGACGAATGCGATGCCGGCGAGTCGATGTTCGCGTCCACCGCGCCCGGGCGTTGCCCGCCCGGCGTCCGGCGGCGCCGCCCCGCTCATCGCGCGCGGGTCATGCGGCGGGCGGGCGCAGCGCCGATTTCGGACGGAACGCCTTGCAGACGGCCTCGTCGGTCTCGACGTACGGGCCGCCGATCAGGTCGAGGCAGTACGGGACCGCGGCGAAGATGCCGGGCACGACGACCCGGCCGTCGGCGTCCTTCACCCCCTCGAGCGTCTCGCGGATCGACTTGGGCTGGCCCGGCAGGTTGAGGATCAGCGTCCGCCCGCGCACGACGCCGACCTGCCGCGACAGGATCGCCGTGGGCACGAAGCGCAACGAGATCTGGCGCATCTGCTCGCCGAAGCCGGGCATCTCGCGATGGGCGATCGCGAGCGTCGCGTCGGGGGTCACGTCGCGCGGCGCGGGACCCGTGCCGCCGGTCGTGAGCACGAGGTCGCATCCTGCGACGTCGGCGAGCTCGATCAGCGTGCGCTCGATCACCGGTTGCTCGTCGGGAATCAGGCGCCTCTCGGCGCGCCAGGGCGTCTTGAGCGCGCCCGCGAACCACGCCTCGAGCGCGGGGAGTCCCTGGTCCTCGTAGATGCCGCGCGACGCGCGGTCGGAGACGGAGACGAGGCCGATCGTGAACGGGGGCATGGGATCTCGTGGTGGCGGCAGGTCGGAAGCGGGCGGTCAGCCGTCGCCCGTGGCGCGCCGGAGCGCCCGGAAGAGTTCGCGCGA
>CALDKM010000215.1:0-1943 GCA_937898875.1 uncultured Pseudomonadota bacterium
CACGATCACGCCGGCGTCGACGGCGCCCTCCGCGCCGGTGCCGTCGCGCGCCGGCGAGCCCATCGACTCGGAGCTCTACGCGAAGTTCGCCGAGCGGCGCTCGCGCGTGGCCGTGCTCGCCGTCGAGGGACCGCGCATGCTGCGCGCAGGCAACTGGCGGCGCGCGGGCGAGCTCTGCCGAGCGTGGACGGAGCTCGACCTCGGCAACCCCGAGGCGTGGCGCTGCCTGGGCCAGGCGATGCAGGCGCAGGGCTACCACCAGGAAGCGATCGCCGCGTTCCGCAAGGCCAAGCAGTACGACCCGGGCGACCGCACGCTCGATGCGGCGATCGACCGCTCTCAGCGCGGCATCGTCGCGGACTTCATCAACCGCTACCGGCAGTAGCCAGGGCGATCCAGATCGGCATCGTGAGCGCCGCGAGCAGCGTGCCGGTCGAGACGATGAGCGCGACCGGCGCCCCGTGCCCGTTCATGCGCGAGGCGAGGATGTAGGCGGAGGTCGCGGTCGGGACCGATGCGTGCGCGAGTGCGACCTGCGTCTCGACCGTCGTGAGCGACAGCGCGTGCGCGAGCGCCAGCGCGATCGCGGGTGCGGCCACGAGCTTGACCGCGTGGAACCACGCGAGCGCGGGCAGCGGCAGCGCGTCGCGCTCGAAGCGCAGCGCAGCGCCGACGGCCAGGAGCCCCAGCGGCAGCGCGCCGCCGCCGGCCAGCTCGAGCATGCGCAAGGGCACGCGCGGCATCGGCAGCGCGAGCGCGTTCCATGCGATGCCCGCCAGCGTTGCGAGCACCAGCGGGTTGCGCGCGACCTCGATCGCGATCCTCGCTGCGTGACCGCGCGCGAGCACCGCGACCGCGGCGACATTGACGACCGGCACCATGATGCCGACGACGAGGCTCGCGAGCGCGACCGCCTTCGCGCCGCCCAGGCTCGACGCAACGGCGAGCACGAGATAGGTGTTGAAGCGGAATCCGCACTGGAAGCAGGCGGCGAACGACTCGCGCGGCAGCGCGAACAGCGGACGGGCGAGCGCCGAGAGGACCATCGCGCCGCCGGTGTAGCCGAGCGCGGTGAGCGCGAGCGAGCCGGCATCGCCGATCGCGAGCGGCGCCGTCGCGAGCGACCTGAAGAGCAGCGCCGGGAACAGCACGAAGTAGACGAGCCGCTCCACGCTCTCCCAGAAGGGGGCGCCGTACGCGAACCGCCTGGCGAGCAGCGTGCCCAGCGCAATCAGCAGGAAGTCGGGGGCGACGAGGAGCGCGGCGTTCATCGCGGGGTCGCACGAGCCCGGCGTCGCGCGTGGGTCATCGAGCCGGGGGGCGGATTCCGGGGTCCGGCCGGCGCCGGAAACGCATGGCCGGCGGCCGCGTCAGCGGCGCCTGAGCACGAACCAGAACGCGCCGTCCCGCTCGCCTTCGCCGACGAGCACGTTGCCGCTCTGCCGGCAGAACGCGCGGAAATCGCGGACGCTGCCGGGCTCGGTCGTGAGCACGCGGATCGTCTGGCCGCTCGTCATGCCGTTCAGAGCCTTCTTGGTGCGCAGGATGGGAAGCGGGCAGTTCAGGCCGCGCGCGTCGACCTCGCGATCGACGGTCTCCGGCGCGACGGTGTCGTGGGCGGTCATGTGCGGGTCATTATAGCCACGCGCCGCGGTCGGGGGCTACCGGCCGCGGACCCGGGCGATCAGCGCCGTCGTCGACCGGTCGTAGGCGAACGGTACCGCGACGAAGCGCCCGCCCGCCGCGACGACCTCGGCCGCCCCCGCGGTCGTTGCGGCGGTGTAGTCGCCGCCCTTCGCGAGGATCTCGGGCATGCACGCGACGATCAGCGCACGCGGCGTGTCGTCGTCGAACGCGACGACGAGGTCGACGCACGCGAGCGCGGCGAGCACGGCCATCCGGTCGTCGAGCGTGTTCATCGGCCGGTCGTCGCCCTTGCCCAG
>CALDKM010000216.1:0-3472 GCA_937898875.1 uncultured Pseudomonadota bacterium
CATATACTCCCATTTGCGTGCATATGCGCGTGATCGGGCCGCGGTCCGACTGCCGCGACCCCCACCGCCCGGAGGCTCCCGTGACCGACCGCACCTCTGCCCCGTCCGACGCGTCACCCTGCGCCTGCGGCCGGCTGCGCCGCGCGTCGCGCTCGCTGACGCAGTTCTACGACGACGCGATGGAGGAGTCGGGACTGCGCGTCACGCAGTTCTCGCTGATGCGCACGCTCGCGCGCGAAGGCACCGCGCGCATCTCCGATCTGGCTCGCGCCTGCCTGCTCGACCGCACCGCGATGTCGCGGACGCTCGACCCGCTGGTCGCGCAGGGTTACGTGCGGGTCGCGCCCGGCAGGGACGCCCGGACACGCGAGGTCACGCTCACCCGCGCAGGCGCCGCGGCGCTCGACGCGGCCGCCGACGAATGGAAGCGTGCGCAGGCGACGGTCGCGAGGCGGATCGGCCGCGAGCGGCTCGACACGCTGATCGCGACGCTCGCCGAGCTCGAGTCCCTGCACCCGGACGCCGCGCAGCGCGGCTGACGAAAGGCCTTCCGTGTCGAACACCCCCCGCGCCGACTGGCGCACCCCCGCCGTCGCGCTGACCTGCGGCGGCATGATCCTCACGCTGTCGCTCGGCCTGCGGCACGGCTTCGGGCTGTTCCTGCAGCCGATGACCTCGGACCTGCACTGGGGGCGCGAGACGTTCGCGCTCGCCATGGCCGTGCAGAACCTCGTGTGGGGCGCGTCCGCGCCTTTCGCCGGGCTGCTCGCCGACAAGTACGGCGCGGGACGCGTGCTCGCCGGAAGCGCCGTGCTCTACGCGATCGGCCTCGTGCTGATGGCGAACCCGATCGCGCCGTGGTTCTTCGTGCTCTCGGCCGGCGTGCTGATCGGCCTCGGCCTGTCGGGCGTCTCGTTCTCGGTCGTGCAGGGCGTGATCGGGCGTCGCTATCCGCCCGAGAAGCGCAGCATGGCGCTGGGAATCTCCGCCGCCGCCGGGTCGTTCGGCCAGTTCGCGCTGCTGCCGCTGACGCAGTGGCTGCTGACCGGGATCGGCTGGCACGGCGCACTCGTCACGCTCGCGGCGGTGAGCCTCCTGATGGTGCCGCTCGCGGTCGGCATGGTCGAGAAGCGCGGCCACCTCGCGGGACATCTGTTCCAGCAGTCCGCGGGCGAGGCGATGCGAGAAGCGCTCGCGCACCGCGGCTACATGCTGCTGACCGTCGGGTTCTTCGTCTGCGGCTTCCAGGTCGTGTTCGTCGGCGTCCACCTGCCCGCCTTCCTCGCCGACCGCGGGTTCCCGCCCCACGTCGCCGTCGTGGCGCTCGCGCTCGTCGGGCTCTTCAACATCGTCGGCACCTACACGACGGGCTGGCTGGGCGGCCGGATGCCGAAGCGATGGATCCTCTCGGCGATCTACTTCGGCCGGGCGATCGTGATCGCGCTGTTCATCTGGCTGCCGATGTCGCTGTGGACGATCTACGGCTTCGCCGTGATGCTCGGGCTGCTGTGGCTGTCGACGGTGCCGCCGACCAACGGCATCGTCGCCGGCGTGTTCGGCACGCGCTACCTCGCGATGCTGGCCGGCGTCACGTTCTTCAGCCACCAGATCGGCAGCTTCCTCGGCGCCTGGCTGGGCGGCCTGCTCTACGACCGCACGGGCAGCTACGACGTCGTCTGGTGGATCTCGATCGCCCTGGGCGTCGTCGCCGGCCTGCTGAATCTCCCGATCGACGAGCGCGAGATCCAGCGTCCCCGGGCGACGCCCGCCTGACCCGTCACGAGGGCCTGGGCGCCGTCGCGTCGATGTCGTCGACCGCGTCGGTGATGATCGTGTCGACGCCCCAGGCGGCGAGCTCCGCGGCGCGGATCGGATCGTTCACCGTCCACGCGGCGACGCGCAGCCCCGCCGAATGCGCGGCGGCGACGGTTTCGGCCTTAAGCAGCGTGTGCTTCGCGTCGAGCGCGACGCAGCCCAGCGCGGCGCAGCGCTCGCGCCAGTCGTCGGGCAGCGTCTCGGTGAGCCACGCGCGCGGCAGCGAAGGCACGACCTCGAGCGCGGCCTCGAGCGCGGTGGCCGAGAACGACGACAGCAGCGGCGGGACGTCGCTGCCCTTCCAGAGCGTCGCGGCGTCGAGCGCCACGGCCGCGCCGGTCTCGCGCTCCCGGCCGGGCGTGGGCTTGATCTCGATGTTGAGCGCGATGCCGTTCGCACGGCAGTAGCGCGCGACCGCCGCGAGCGTGGGCAGCGCCTCGCCGGCGTGCGGCGCCGAGTGCCAGCTGCCCGCGTCGAGGCGCGACAGTTCGCGCCAGCCGAGGGCGTCCGCGCGCCCCTTGCCGTTCGTCGTGCGGTCGAGCGTCGCGTCGTGCAGCAGGAACGCGACGCCGTCCGCCGAGAGCTTCACGTCGATCTCCGCCATCCGGTAGCCGTACGAGTAACCGAGCCGCAGCGAAGCGAGCGTGTTCTCGGGCGCGAGCCTACCCGCGCCGCGGTGCGCGGCGCGCTTCGGATAGGGCCAGGGAGGCAGGACGGCCATCGTGCGGTCCTCCGGCGGGGTCAGCGAATGCGCGCGCCGCTCGCCGCGTCGAACAGGTAGACGCGCGACGGGTCGGCGGCGACGTGCAGCGTCGAGCCCGGCTCCTGGTGCGCGCCGTGCGCCTGGCGGACGACCGCCGCGTCGGGGCCGTGCGCGACGTGCGAGAGCGTGTCGGCGCCGAGCTGCTCGACCAGCTCGACGGTGCCCGCGAAGAACGCGTCCGCCGGGTCGCAGGCGACGAGGTGCTCGGGCCTGATGCCGACGACGACGTCCCGGCCCGTCTCGACCTGTCCCGCCGAGTAGCGGACGATGCCGCCGTGCGCGAGCGCGACCTTCCCCGCCCCCGCACCCTTGCCCGGCAGGAAGTTCATCGACGGCGAGCCGATGAACCCGGCGACGAAGCGCGTGGCCGGGTTCTCGTAGACCTCCATCGGCGAACCGACCTGCTCGGCACGCCCGGCGTTCATCACGATCATCCGGTGCGCGAGCGTCATCGCCTCGACCTGGTCGTGCGTCACGTAGAGGCTCGTCGTGCCGAGCTGCCGGTGCAGCTTCTGGATCTCGAAGCGCATCTGCACGCGGAGCTTGGCGTCGAGGTTCGACAGCGGCTCGTCGAACAGGAACACCTTGGGCTCGCGCACGATCGCGCGCCCCATCGCGACGCGCTGGCGCTGGCCGCCCGACAGCTGCCGCGGCTTGCGCTCGAGCAGCGGTCCGAGCTCGAGGATGCCGGCGGCGTGCTTCACGCGGGCGTCGATGTCGGCCTTCGACATGCCGCGGATCTTGAGCCCGTAGGCCATGTTGTCGTACACGCTCATGTGCGGGTAGAGCGCGTAGTTCTGGAACACCATGGCGATGTCCCGGTCCTTGGGCTCGAGCGCGTTGACGACGGTGTCGCCGATCACGATCTCGCCCGCCGTGATCGCCTCGAGCCCC
>CALDKM010000217.1:0-3894 GCA_937898875.1 uncultured Pseudomonadota bacterium
GACGCTCACCGCGTCCGTGCACGCCCAGGGCGGTCCCGGGCCCGCCGCGCGAGCCTATCTCGACCTGCGGGCCTCCGCGGGCAAGGCGACGAAGGCTGATGCGGTGCTTCCGCAGCTCTCCGCCAACTACCGGCGCGTCGTCGCCGGCATGCCGTCCGCCGAGCGCGACGAATGGTTCCAGAGGTTCAGGCGGTTTCCGCCCTCCCCCGTCACGATCCAGGCGCAGGCAGTCGCGGGCGACCGCGGCGCGCTCGGCGCGGTCGCCCGCGATGCGTCGCACGTCAAGTGGTCGGGCCGCATCGAGATGGTCCGCGAAGGCGGGGCGTGGAAGCTCGACGACGAACACTGGTCGAGCGAGCATCGGTGAGGCATCCATGCGCCTCGCTTCGATCGACCACCTCGTGCTCACCGTCGCCGACGTCGACGCGACGGTCGCGTTCTACGTCCGCGTCCTGGGAATGGAGGAGGTCACGTTCGGCGCAGGGCGCAAGGCGCTCGCGTTCGGCGCGCAGAAGCTCAACCTGCACGCGGCCGGCCGCGAGTTCGTGCCGCACGCCGCCGCGCCGACCCGCGGGTCGGCCGACCTCTGCTTCCTGACGGACGTTCCGCTGGACGCCGTGATCGCGCACCTGCGCGCCTGCGGCGTCCCGATCGAGGACGGGCCGGTGTTGCGGACAGGCGCGACGGGGCCGATCCGGTCGGTGTACCTGCGCGACCCGGACGGAAACCTGATCGAGGTGAGCAACCGGGCGAACTGACGGCCCGGCGCGCGCCGGGGCCGGTCACCGCCGCCCCCTGGGGGGAGGCGCGCTCCGGGGGATCACACCTTCAGTGGAGGCGCTCGCGGGTCTTCCGCCCGCTGTCGGGCGAGCCTCGCCGCGATCCGCGCTCGCGCGCGGCGCTGGCGCGCCTGCGGTCGTGCCAGTAGCGATAGATGAGCACCGCGGCGAGCGGAAGCTCCTCGACGAGCGAGGCGCGCTTCTCCTTGTCGTCGATCCACTCGGCGAACTCGGGGTCCTGGTCGCCGAACGCGAGCGCCTCGACCGGGAAGATCCAGTCGCGGGCCTCGCGCGAATCGTAGAGCGGCTGCCAGTCGTCGTCGCGCAGCTTGACGCCCGACATGTAGCCCTCGCACCACGCCGTGGCCTCGCCCGGCCCCTTCTCGGCGGACTTCGCCGCGCGCTCGTCGGACAGGTACAGGAGCGGCTTGAATCGCGTCGGCGACTCCTCCAGCGTCCTCTGCAGGCCGACCAGGTGCCGGAGCATCAGGCCCATCACGCGCTGCGCCTGCTCGGAGGAGCCGTAGGCCGGCGTCGCGGCACGGCCACCCTCGCTCCAGACGCCCGGGATCCACTCGGACGGCTGGATGACCGCCGGACCGCTCACGATCGCGCAGAGATAGCCGTCGAGCATCTCGAGGTCCATGCAGTCCTGCGGCACGGCGTCCGAGGCGAGGAAGGTCTCGAGCTCGTCGAGCTCGGCGTCGGTCAGCGGTTCGTCGAGGGCACGGTCGGGCAGGCGTTCGGCCATGGGTGAGGCACTTTCGGCGGCGGGTAACCCGATATCATCGCTCTCCCGGCCCCGAAACGCAATGCACGCCGGGCCGCACCGGCGCGGTGCGGCGGTCGTGCTACGCTTCGGGCCGCCCTGGCCTCCCGACCGATGCCGCCGAAGATCAAGACCCAGGCGTTCCTCGCGACGCTCCCGCTGTTCAAGGAACTCGCGCCCGCCGAGCTCGACCGCGTCGCGGCGAGCACGACGGAGCTGCACGTGCCGCGCGGCGAGATCCTGTTCAACAAGGGCGACCCGACGACCGGGTTCTACCTCGTCATCTACGGGCAGGTGAAGCTGTCGTTCGTCACGCCGTCCGGACAGGAGAAGGTCGTCGAGATCATCGGGCCGGGCGGTTCGTTCGGCGAGGCGCTGATGTTCATGGAGAAGCCGTACATCGTGATGGCGCAGACGCTGGCCGACACGATGCTGCTCCACGTCGCGAAGGACGCGGTGTTCGACGAGCTCGCGCGCGAGCCGGCGTTCGCGAAGAAGATGCTGGCGGGCCTCTCGCGACGCCTGCACTCGCTCATCTCCGACGTCGAGAGCTACTCGCTGCAGTCGGGCACTCAGCGCGTGATCGGGTACCTGCTGCGGCAGGACGACGCGCAGGCCGCCGACAGCGGCGCGACGAAGCTCACGCTGCCGGTGTCGAAGGCGATCGTCGCATCGCGGCTCAACCTGACGCCGGAGCACTTCTCGCGCATCCTGCACGACCTGCAGACGCTCGGGCTCATCAACGTCGACGGCCGCGACGTGCACATCGTCGACGTCGCGCGGCTGCGCGCGTACACCGGCTAGCGGCGCCGCCGCGCGGCCTCCCTGGACGCACGACGCGATTCGCGGCGTCGCGCGTCGGCCGCTGCCGACACTCGCATGCATGCGCGTCGATCCCCGTCCTGCGGACGGGGCCCCTCGCCGCGCAGCTCGGTCGGCTAGTGACTCGTCCCCGCCTCGCGGGTGATCTTGTTCCAGACGTTGTACTTGCCGACCGGCTTCGACGCGGGGATGCGCTTCACTTCCTTCAGCGTCGCCGCGTCGTAGACGACGACCGCGCCGTCGTTCTCCCACACGCTCGCGAGCGCGTGCTTCCCGTAGCGGTCGAACTCGATGTGCGCCGCCGTCCTGCCGGGCGACGGCGTGACCTCGCCGACGACGGCGAGCGTGCGCTTGTCGATCACCTGCAGCGTGTCCTTCCGCGCGCCCATCATCGAGTCGATCCACGCGTACGGCGTCGCGTCGTGGCTGCGCATGAAGAAGCCCGGGCCGTTCGTCGCGATCTGCTTCACGGTCTTCCAGGTCTTCGTGTCGATCACGGTGACGATGCCGTCCTTGAGGTTCGGCGTCGCCATCACCGTCCTGCCGTCGTGGACGAACGTGATGCCTGAGCCCAGGTGCGGCATGCCGGGCAGGTCGAGGTCGGCGATCTTCCGGCGTACGTCCAGGTGCACGACCTGCCCCTTGCCCGCCTCGCGCGACGCGCCCATCACCTCGCTGTAGTCCTGCGTGAAGAAGAAGTCGTCGAGCGTGTCCTGCAGCACCGACCTGCGCACGTTCATGAACCCCGGGACGAAGGCGCCCTCGCGGTACTGGAAGTCGTGGATGACGCCGATCGGTATCTCGGGCGCCTTCTGATCGTAGCTCACCTCCCAGACCTCGGGGATGTCCTTCAGCGCGACGACGAAGCTCCTGCGCGGCGTCGCGTCGTAGACCGCGGACACGCGCGAGCTCTTCCTGCCCTCGCGGTCGACGGCCGGCATCACCTTGACGAGGTTCAGGTCGGCGTCGAGCACGACCACCGAATGCGGCAGGTAGTTGCCGACCATCACGTACCTGCCGTCGCCGGAGACCGCCGCGTTGCGCGTGTTGAGGCCCGCACGCACTTCCGCGACCATCGCGAGGTTCCAGATGTCGTACTTGCTGATCCATCCGTCGCGGGACGCGAAGTAGACGAAGCGCCCGTCGGGCGAGAACTTCGGTCCGCCGTGCAGCGCATACCGCGTCGGGAACCGCGCGATGCGCTCGAAGCGGTCGCCGTCGAGGATCGACGCATGGTGGTCGCCCGCCTCGACGACGACGAACAGGTTGAGCGGGTCGGCGGAGAAGGACGGCCTGTCCGGCAGCGAATCGCGCGTCCGATGGACGACGCGCGACGCCCGAATGTCCGCCTCGCCCCACGCGGGCTTCGTCGTCGGCGGCGAGTAGACGTAGGCGACGAGCGCGTCGATCTCGGCCTTCGAGAGCGCGGGGGAGAACCCCGCCATCTGCGTCGCAGCGCGGCCCTTCGCGATCGTCTCGGCCGCGGCCGGCTTGCGCAGCCGCTCGAGGCTTTCGGGCAGCAGG
>CALDKM010000218.1:0-37707 GCA_937898875.1 uncultured Pseudomonadota bacterium
GCCACTTGCTCAGCTTCACGCTCAAGGAGGGCGAGTGCATGGGCGCCTGCGGAGACGCGCCCGTCCTGCTCGTGAACAACCACCGTATGTGCAGCTGGATGGGCGGCGAGAAGCTCGACGCCCTGGTCGACGAGCTGTCGGCCGCCGCGGACCGGGGCGAAGGCGCGCCGCGCGGTGGCGGAGGCGCGACGTGAACGCGCCGCGCGAGTTCCTCGACTTCGGGCCGGACGCCGTCCTGCTCGCGGGCCTGAACGGCGACAACTGGCGGCTGGCCGACTACGTCAAGCGCGGCGGCTACGAGGCGCTCAGGAAGATCCTCGCCGAGAAGATCCCGCCGGCGACGGTGATCGCCGAGGTGAAGAAGAGTTCGCTGCGCGGCCGCGGCGGCGCGGGGTTCCCGACCGGTCTCAAGTGGAGCTTCATGCCCCAGCAGTTCCCGGGCGACAAGTACGTCGTCTGCAACTCCGACGAGGGCGAGCCGGGGACGTTCAAGGACCGCGACATCCTGCGCTACAACCCGCACAGCCTGATCGAGGGGATGGCGATCGCCGCCTACGCGATGGGCTGCGCGCGCGGCTACAACTACATCCACGGCGAGATCTGGGACGTCTACGAGCGCTGCGAGGAGGCGGTCGCCGAAGCGTACGCGGCCGGGTTCCTCGGCAAGGACATCCTCGGCAGCGGCTTCGACTTCCACCTCGCCAACCATCACGGCTTCGGCGCGTACATCTGCGGCGAGGAGACGGCGCTGCTCGAGTCGCTCGAGGGCAAGAAGGGCCAGCCGCGCTTCAAGCCGCCGTTCCCGGCGAGCTACGGCCTCTACGGCAAGCCGACGACGATCAACAACACCGAGACCTTCGCGTCGGTGCCGTGGGTCATGCGCAACGGCGGCGAGTGGTTCCTGAACCTCGGCAAGCCGAACAACGGCGGCACGAAGATCTTCTCCGTGTCCGGCGACGTCGAGCGTCCCGGCAACTTCGAGGTGAAGCTCGGCACGCCGTTCTCGAAGCTGCTCGAGATGGCGGGGGGCGTGCGCGGCGGGCGCAGGCTCAAGGCGGTGATCCCGGGCGGCTCGTCCGCGCCGGTGCTGCCCGCCGAGATCATGATGGCGACCGACATGGACTACGACTCGATCGCCAAGGCCGGCTCGATGCTCGGGTCGGGCGCCGTGATCGTGATGGACGAGACCCGCTGCATGGTCAAGTCGCTGCTGCGCCTCTCGTACTTCTACTACGAGGAGTCGTGCGGCCAGTGCACGCCCTGCCGCGAGGGGACGGGCTGGCTGTGGCGCGTGGTGAACCGCATCGAGAACGGCGAAGGCCGGCAGGAGGATCTCGATCTCCTGAACTCGGTGTGCGACAACATCATGGGGCGCACGATCTGCGCGCTGGGCGACGCCGCCGCGATGCCCGTGAAGAGCTTCGTCAAGCACTTCCGCGCCGAGTTCCAGCACCACATCGACCACGGGCGCTGCATCGTGGCGTCCTACGTCTGACCCCGACGCGCCATGCTGAACCTCGAAATCGACGGCAAGCCGGTCCAGGTCCCGAACGGGAGCACCGTGATGGACGCGGCGGTGAAGCTCGGCATCTACGTGCCGCACTTCTGCTACCACCGCAAGCTCTCGATCGCCGCGAACTGCCGGATGTGCCTCGTGCAGGTCGAGAAGGCGCCCAAGCCGCTGCCCGCGTGCGCGACGCCGGCGACCGACGGCATGAAGGTGCAGACGCACTCGGAGCAGGCGGTCAAGGCCCAGAAGGGCGTGATGGAGTTCCTGCTCATCAACCACCCGCTCGACTGCCCGATCTGCGACCAGGGTGGCGAGTGCCAGTTGCAGGACCTCGCGGTCGGCTACGGCGCGTCGGAGTCGCGCTACAGGGAGCCGAAGCGCGTCGTGTTCCACAAGAACCTCGGCCCGCTGGTGTCGGCCGAGGAGATGACGCGCTGCATCCACTGCACCCGCTGCGTCCGCTTCGGCCAGGAGATCGCCGGCGTGATGGAGCTCGGGATGCGCGGCCGCGGCGAGCATTCGGAGATCGTCACGTTCGTCGGGCGCACGGTCGACTCGGAACTGTCGGGCAACATGATCGACCTGTGTCCGGTCGGCGCGCTGACGTCGAAGCCCTTCCGCTACGCCGCCCGCACCTGGGAGCTCGCGCGCCGCAAGTCGGTGTCGCCGCACGACTCGCTCGGGTCGAACCTCGTCGTCCAGGTGAAGGGCGACCGCGTGATGCGCGTGCTGCCGCTCGACAACGAGGCGGTGAACGAGTGCTGGATCTCGGACAGGGACCGGTTCGGCTACGAGGCGCTGGGTTCGGGCGAGCGGCTCGTCTCTCCGCGCATCAAGGTGAACGGCGAGTGGCGCGACGTCGACTGGGCCACGGCGCTGGAGACCGTCGCCGGCGGGCTCAAGTCCGTCGCCGCGAAGCACGGCGGCGGCGCGATCGGCGTGCTCGCGTCGTCGCAATCGACGCTCGAGGAGCTCGCGCTCGCCTCGCGACTCGCGCGCGGGCTCGGCAGCGCCAGCGTCGACCACCGGCTGCGCCAGTCCGACTTCTCCGACGACCGCTCGCTCGCGGGGATCCCGTGGCTCGGAATGCCGATCGCGGACGTGGGCACGCTCGACCGCGTGCTCGTCGTCGGGAGCTTCCTGCGCAAGGACCACCCGCTGGTCGCGCAGCGCCTGCGTCAGGCCGCGAAGCGCGGCACGCAGGTGTCGATGCTGCACGCGGTCGACGACGACTGGCTGATGCCGGTCGCACACAAGGCGATCGTTCCGCCGTCCTCCCTGCCGTCCGCGCTCGCCGCCATCGTCGTCGCGGCGGCGCAGGGCGCCGGCAAGCCGGTTCCGCAGGCGCTCGCGGGGATCGAGCCTCGCGCGTCGGCCCAGGCGATCGCGGCGAGCCTCCTGACCGGATCGAAGCGTGCCGTGTTCCTCGGCAACGCGGCTGTGCAGCACGCGGAGGCCGCGCGAATCCGCGCGCTCGCGCAGGCACTCGCGGACGTCCTCGGCGGCACGCTCGGCACGTTCGTCGAAGGGGCGAATGCGGTCGGGGCGGGACTCGTCGGCGCGCAGCCCGCGGCCGGCGGTCTGGACGCGCGCGCCATGTTCGACGAGCCGCGCCAGGCGTACCTGCTCCTGCACGCCGAACCCGAGTTCGACTGCGCCAATCCGGTCGCGGCGCGCGCCGCGCTCGACGGCGCAGAGCTCGTCGTCGTGATGAGCCCCTTCGCGCACGGCGCGACCTACGCGGACGTGCTGCTGCCGGTCGCGCCGTTCACCGAGACGGCGGGCACCTTCGTCAACTGCGAGGGGCGCGTGCAGTCGTTCAACGGCGTCGTCAAGCCGCTGGGCGAGACGCGACCCGCGTGGAAGGTGCTGCGCGTGCTCGGGTCGATGCTGGGACTCCCGGGCTTCGGCTTCGAGTCGATCGACGAGGTGCGCGCCGAGATCGTGCCCGCCGCCGAGGCGATCGCGGGCCGGCTCTCCAATGCGACGGCCGCGCCGATCGCCGCGCCGGCCACGCAACCCGCGCCGCTCGAGCGCGTCGCCGACGTCCCGATCTACTTCGCCGATCCGCTGGTGCGGCGCGCGGAGTCGCTGCAGCTGACCGCCGATGCGAAGCC
This sequence comes from uncultured Pseudomonadota bacterium, assembly GCA_937898875.1. Lineage (GTDB taxonomy): Bacteria > Pseudomonadota > Gammaproteobacteria > Burkholderiales > Casimicrobiaceae > VBCG01. The sequence continues at coordinate 3,628 of CALDKM010000218.1, forward strand.
CCCGCGGGCACGCGTCCACCGGTCGCTGCTCGAGAAGCTCGGCATCGCCGACGGCGCACAGGTGCGTGTCCGGCAGGGCCGAGGCGAGGCGGTCGTCGCCGCCGTGGCCGATGCGGCGGTGCCGCCCGGCGTCGTGAGGCTGGCGGCGGCGCATCCGTCGACCTGCGGGCTCGAGGGCCTGTCCGGTCCCGTCAGCGTGGAGCGGGCCTGACGCCATGGATGCGCTGATCGCCCCGGTGCGCGACCTCCTCGGGCCCGCCTGGCTCCCGGTCTGGACGCTCGTCAAGATCGTCCTGCTCGTCGTGCCGCTCATCCTGGGCGTGGCGTACCTGACGCTGATCGAGCGCAAGGTCATCGGCTACATGCAGGTGCGCATCGGTCCGAACCGCGTGGGGCCGTACGGGCTCCTGCAGCCGTTCGCCGACGTGTTCAAGCTGATCTTCAAGGAGATCGTCGTCCCGACCGGCGCGAACCGGTACCTGTTCTTCATCGCGCCGATGCTCGCGATCGGCCCCGCCGTCGCCGCCTGGGCGGTCGTCCCGCTCACCGACACGCTGGTGATCGCCGACGTCAACGCAGGTCTCCTCTACCTGCTCGCGATGACGTCGATGGGCATCTACGGGATCATCCTCGCGGGCTGGGCGTCGAACTCGAAATACGCGTTCCTGGGCGCGCTCCGCTCCGCCGCGCAGATCGTGAGCTACGAGCTCGCGATGGGCTTCGCGCTGGTCGCCGTGCTGATGTGCGCGAACAGCCTCAACCTGCGCGAGATCGTCCTCGGGCAGGAGGGCGGGGCCGCGTACTGGTACGTGTGGCCGCTGCTTCCGATGTTCGTCGTCTACATCGTGTCGGGCATCGCCGAGACCAACCGGCACCCGTTCGACCTCGCCGAGGGCGAGAGCGAGATCGTCGCCGGGTTCCACGTCGAGTACTCGGGCGTCAGCTTCGCGGTGTTCTTCCTCGCCGAGTACATGAACATGATCCTGATCGCGACGCTCGCGTCGGTCCTGTTCCTCGGCGGCTGGCTCTCGCCGTTCCCGATCCTGAACGACTTTCAGATCGCAGGGGTCGCCCCGTTCGGCGACGGCCTCGTATGGCTCGGGGCGAAGGTCGCCTTCGTGCTCTTCATCTTCCTGTGGGTGCGCGCGACGTTCCCGCGCTACCGCTACGACCAGGTGATGCGCCTGGGCTGGAAGGTGTTCATCCCCCTCACGCTGGCGTGGATCGTCTTCATCGGCACGATGATGCAGACGCGGTTCGCGCCGCTGTTCCACTGACCGCCATGATGCAGCGCGTACGCGACTTCCTGCAGACCTGGTTCCTGCTCGAGCTGGGCCGCGGGCTCATGCTGACGGGCAGACACATGTTCGCGCGGAAGATGACCGTCCAGTTCCCCGAGGAGAAGACGCCGCAGAGCCCGCGCTTCCGGGGCCTCCACGCGCTCCGCCGCTACCCGAACGGCGAGGAGCGCTGCATCGCGTGCAAGCTGTGCGAGGCGATCTGCCCCGCGCTGGCGATCACGATCGAGTCCGAGCAGCGCGCCGACGGAACGCGCCGGACGACCCGGTACGACATCGACCTGACCAAGTGCATCTTCTGCGGGTTCTGCGAGGAGAGCTGTCCCGTCGACTCGATCGTCGAGACGCGCGTGCTCGAGTACCACGGCGAGAAGCGCGGGGACCTCTACTACACGAAGGGCATGCTCCTCGCGGTGGGCGACCGTCTCGAGGCGCAGATCGCGGCGGATCGCGCCGAGGATGCGAAGTTCCGATGAACCCCCGGATCCCGGCCTAGGCCATGGCCTTCCAGACCGCCGTCTTCTACCTGTTCGCCGCGATCCTGGTGTTCGCGGCGCTGCGCGTCATCAGCGTGAAGAGCCCGGTGCACGCGGCGTTGTGGCTCGTGCTGTCGTTCTTCACGGCCGCCGGCATCTGGATGCTTCTGGGCGCCGAGTTCCTCGCGATCGCGCTGGTGCTGGTGTACGTCGGCGCCGTGATGGTGCTGTTCCTGTTCGTCGTGATGATGCTCGACGTCGATTTCGACGAGCTCCGCAGGCACTTCCGGAGCTACCTGCCGGTCGGCGCCGCGGTCGGCGGGCTGGTGCTGCTGGAGATGGTGCTGGTGATCCTGTCCGGCACGAAGTCGGCGGGCAGCGCGGCCGCGCCGGCCGCCGGAAGCAACACCAAGGCGCTGGGCAGGCTGCTGTACGTCGACTACGTGTATCCGTTCGAACTGGCGGCCGTGGTGCTGCTCGTGGCGATCGTCGCGGCCATCGCGCTGACGTACCGGCGCCGCCGCGAGACGAAGGTCCAGGATCCGGCGGAGCAGGTGAAGGTCCGGCGCGAGGATCGCGTCCGGCTGATCGAGATGCCTGCGGAGAAGCGCGAAGGCTGAAGGGGAGATGCGCTGCCGCCGAGGCGGGGCGCAGGAGACGGGGAGAAGCAACGTGTCGTTCCTGACCGCGCCGACGCTGGCGCATTACCTCGTGCTGGGCGCGGTGCTGTTCGCGATCAGCATCGCGGGCATCTTCCTCAACCGGAAGAACGTGCTGATCCTGCTCATGGCGATCGAGCTGATGCTGCTCGCCGTCAACCTGAACTTCGTCGCGTTCTCGGCGCACCTGGGGGACATGGCGGGGCAGGTGTTCGTGTTCTTCATCCTCACCGTCGCGGCCGCCGAGTCGGCGATCGGGCTGGCGATCCTCGTGCTCCTGTTCCGGAACGTCGGCTCGATCAGTGTCGACGACCTCGGAAAGCTGAAGGGCTGACGCGGACACCATGAAGACGCTCTACCTCGTCATCGCGCTCGCGCCGCTCGTCGCCTCGGTCGTGGTCGGCCTGTACGGGCCGAGGCTCGGCCGGAGGGCGTCGCACTGGCTGTGCATCCTCGGCGTCGCGGTGTCGATGGCCGCCTCGATCGTCGTGTGGCGCGACGTGCAGGCCGGCAACGTGTTCAACGGCGACGTCTACACGTGGCTCGCCTCGGGCGACCTCAGGTTCGCGATCGGCTTCCTGATCGACCCCTTGACCGCGACGATGATGGTCGTCGTGACCTTCGTGTCGCTGATGGTGCACGTGTACACGATCGGCTACATGGCCGAGGATCCCGGCTACACGCGGTTCTTCTCGTACATCTCGCTGTTCACGTTCTCGATGCTCATGCTGGTCATGAGCAACAACTTCGTGCAGCTGTTCTTCGGCTGGGAGGCGGTCGGACTGGTGTCCTACCTGCTGATCGGCTTCTGGTACGAGCGCCCGACGGCGATCTACGCGAACCTGAAGGCCTTCCTCGCCAACCGGGTCGGCGACTTCGGCTTCGTGCTGGGCATCGGTCTCGTGCTCGCGTACTTCGGCTCGCTCGACTACGCGACGGTTTTCGGCAAGGCGCCGGAGCTCGCGACGACGACGGTGTCGATCTGGGGCGATCAGGCCTGGTCGCTGATGACGGTCACCTGCATCTGCCTGTTCGTCGGGGCGATGGGCAAGAGCGCGCAGGTCCCGCTGCACGTCTGGCTGCCGGATTCGATGGAAGGCCCGACGCCGATCTCGGCGCTGATCCACGCGGCGACGATGGTGACGGCGGGGATCTTCATGGTCGCCCGGATGAGCCCGCTGTTCGAGCTCTCCGAGACCGCGCTTTCGGTCGTCACCGTGATCGGCGCGACGACGGCGCTGTTCATGGCGTTCCTCGGCATCGTCCAGAACGACATCAAGCGGGTCGTCGCGTACTCGACGCTCTCGCAGCTCGGCTACATGACCGTCGCGCTCGGCGTGTCGGCGTACTCGGCCGCGATCTTCCACCTGATGACGCACGCGTTCTTCAAGGCGCTGCTGTTCCTCGGCGCGGGCTCGGTCATCATCGCGATGCACCACGAGCAGGACCTGCGGCGGATGGGCGGGCTGCGCAAGTTCATGCCGATCACGTGGGCGACCGCGGTCGTCGGCTCCCTGGCGCTCGCGGGCATCCCGCCGTTCGCGGGGTTCTTCTCCAAGGACGCGATCATCGAGGCGGTGCACCTGTCGAAGATCCCGGGACACGGCTACGCCTACTTCGCGGTCATGGCGGGCGTGTTCATCACCGCGTTCTATTCGTTCCGCATGCTGTTCCTCGCGTTCCACGGGAAGCCGCGCTGGGCGGAACCGCCGGACCACGCGGACGAGTCGGAACACGGCCACGATGCGTCGCACGATGCCGGGCACGAGCCCGATGCGCACCATGGCGTCGACGCCGACCATCCGCCGAAGGAGAGCCCCTGGGTCGTCACGGTCCCGCTCGTCCTGCTCGCGATCCCGTCGGTCTACACGGGCTGGACCTATATCGAGCCGATGCTCTTCGGCGGGTACTTCGGCAACGCGATCGTCGTTCGCCCCGAGCACGCGGTCCTCTGGGAGCTCAAGAACGAGTGGCACGGCGTGGCGGCGTTCGTCCAGCACGGCGTGCTGAGCCTGCCGTTCTGGCTCGCGATCGCCGGCATCGTCGCCGCGTGGTACTGCTACCTGGTCAACCCCGCGCTGCCGGAGCGCCTGAAGCGGCTCGCCGGGCCGGTCTACACGCTGCTCGACAACAAGTACTACTTCGACCGGTTCAACGACTGGTTCTTCGCCGGCGGCTCGCGGAAGGTCGGCGGAATGCTGTCGGAGGTCGGCGACCGCGGCGTGATCGACGGGTTCTTCGTCAACGGCACCGCGAGGGTCGTGGGCCTGGCGGCTGCGCTCATGCGGCACATCCAGTCCGGCTACGTCTACCACTACGCGTTCACGATGATCGTGGGCGTGTTCGCGCTCCTGACCTGGTGGGTGGGCCGCTAGGCCGGGAGCGACGACGATGATTCCCTACCTCTCCCTCTCGATCTGGGTCCCGATCCTCGCGGGCCTCGCGGTGCTGGTGCTCCATCGCGACACCGACGCGCCGCGGGCGCGCTGGGTCGCGCTCGCCGGTGCGCTCGCCGGCTTCCTCGTCACGCTGCCGCTGTTCACCCACTTCGACACGACGACGTCGGCGCTGCAGTTCGTCGAGCGGGGCGAATGGATCCCGCGCTTCGACGTCTGGTACTCGCTGGGGGTCGACGGCATCTCGGTCCTGTTCGTGATCCTGAACAGCTTCATGACGCTGCTCGTCGTCTGGGCCGGGTGGGAGGTGATCCAGTCGCGCGTCGCCCAGTACATGGCGGCATTCCTGATCATGTCCGGGCTCATCAACGGCGCGTTCGCCGCGATGGACGGCGTGCTGTTCTACGTGTTCTTCGAGGCGATGCTGATCCCGATGTACCTGATCATCGGCATCTGGGGCGGGCCGCGCCGGGTCTACGCCGCGCTCAAGTTCTTTCTCTACACGCTGCTGGGTTCGCTGCTGATGCTGGTGGCGCTCGTCTACCTGTACAACGTCACCGAGAGCTTCGCGCTGCAGGACTGGTACCGGGTCCCGCTGTCGCTGCCGGTCCAGATCGCGCTGTTCGCCGCGTTCTTCCTCGCGTTCTCGGTCAAGGTGCCGATGTGGCCGGTCCACACCTGGCTGCCCGATGCGCACGTCGAGGCCCCGACCGGCGGCTCGGTGATCCTCGCCGCGATCACGCTCAAGATCGGCGCGTACGGCTTCGTGCGCTTCATCCTTCCGATCCTGCCGGACGCGAGCCGCTACCTGTCGGGATTCGTGATCGTGCTCTCGCTCGTCGCGGTGATCTACATCGGCTTCGTCGCGCTGGTGCAGTCCGACATGAAGAAGCTGATCGCGTACTCGTCGATCTCGCACATGGGCTTCGTGACGCTCGGCTTCTTCCTGTTCAGCCCGCTGGGCGTGGAGGGCGCGCTCGCGCAGATGATCTCGCACGGCTTCGTGTCGGCGGCGATGTTCCTGTGCGTCGGCGTCCTCTACGACCGGATGCACAGCCGCCAGATCGCCGACTACGGCGGCGTCGTCAACACGATGCCGAAGTTCGCCGCGTTCATGGTGTTCTTCGCGATGGCCAATGCCGGGCTGCCCGCGACCTCCGGCTTCGTCGGCGAGTTCCTGGTGATCCTCGCGGCGGTGAAGGCGAATCCCTGGCTGGGCTTCGCGGCGGCGCTGACGCTGATCCTCGGGGCCGCGTACACGCTCTGGATGGTGAAGCGCGTCGTGTTCGGCGCGGTGGCGAATCCCCACGTCGCGGCGCTGACCGACGTCAGCCGACGCGAGTTCTGGCTGCTGGCGCTCGTCGCCGTGGCGGTGCTGGCGATGGGGATCTGGCCGAAGCCCTTCGTCGACGTGATGCACGTCTCGGTGACCGACCTGCTCGCGCACGTCGCGAAGAGCAAGCTCTGAGCGGAAGCGCCTCCCGATGATTGCCCAGCTCCACGCCGTCCTGCCCGAAATCGCGATCCTCGTCTCGGGGTGCGTCGTGCTGATCGCCGACCTGTTCGTGCCCCGGTCGAAGCGGCACGTCAGCTTCTGGCTCACGCAGATCGCCCTGCTCGTCACGATCTGGATCGTCGTGGCCACCGCGCAGCTCGCGCCCGTCCACGCGTTCTCGGGCATGGTCGTCGACGACATGCTCTCCGACGTGCTGAAGCTGTTCGCGCTGGTCGCCGTCTCGCTGATGCTGTTCTACTCGCGCGCCTACCTGACCGCCAGGGGGCTCTTCCGGGGCGAGATGTTCGTGCTGACGCTGTTCTCGCTGCTCGGCATGATGGTGATGATGGCGGCGGCGAACTTCATCACGCTCTACCTCGGCCTCGAGCTGATGTCGCTGTCGCTCTACGCGCTCGTCGCGCTGCAGCGCGACGCGAGCGCCCCCTCCGAGGCGGCGATGAAGTACTTCGTGCTGGGGGCGCTGGCCTCCGGCATGCTGCTCTACGGCATCTCGATGATCTACGGGGCGACCGGGCACCTCGACCTCGACCGGGTCGCCGACGCGACGCTCGGCGCGCAGGGCAACCGGACGCTCCTGGTCTTCGGGCTGGTGTTCGTCGTGTCCGGCATCGCGTTCAAGCTCGGCGTCGTCCCGTACCACATGTGGGTGCCCGACGTGTACCACGGCGCCCCGACGCCGGTGACGCTCCTGATCGGCACGGCGCCCAAGCTGGCGGCGTTCGCGTTCACGCTGCGCGTGCTGGCCGGAGCGCTCAAGGGCCTCGAGTTCGACTGGCAGGGCATGCTCATCGTGCTTTCGCTGCTCTCGATGGGGCTCGGCAACCTGATCGCGATCGCCCAGACGAACATCAAGCGGATGCTCGCCTACTCGACGATCGCCAACATGGGCTTCATGCTCATGGGCTTCCTCGCGGCGGACCTGAACGGCTACTCGGCGGCGATGTTCTACGTGGTCGCCTACGTGCTGACGAGTCTCGCGTCGTTCGGCGTGGTCCTGCTCCTGTCCCGTGAGGGATTCGAGGCCGATCATCTCGACGACTTCAAGGGCCTCAACCGGCGCTCGCCGTGGTGGGCGTTCGTCATGCTGATCGTGATGTTCTCGCTCGCGGGCGTGCCGCCGACGCTGGGCTTCTACGCGAAGTTCGCGGTGATCGAGGCGGCGGTCAATCAGGGCTTCGTGTGGCTCGCCGTCGTCGCCGTGCTGACGTCGGTCGTCGGCGCGTTCTACTACCTGCGCGTGGTGAAGCTGATGTACTTCGACGATCCGGTCGACACTTCGCCGATCGTCGCGCCCGGCGACGCGCGCGCGCTCCTGTCGGCCAACGGCATCGCGCTGCTCGTCTTCGGCATCCTGCCCCAGTACCTGATGGGGCTCTGCACGCTGGCGGTCACGCAGTCGCACTTCTGACCGGCGCCCGCGGTCGCGTGGCCGCACCGGCGCGTCTGCTACCATCGCCGCCATGCGCGTCGGCCTGTTCGTCACCTGCCTCGTGGACCTGATGCGGCCCTCGGTCGGCTTCGCGGCGCTCAAGCTCCTCGACCGGCCGGGCGTCGAGGTCGTGGTGCCGCCGCGGCAGACCTGCTGCGGCCAGCCGGCCTACAACTCGGGCGACCGCGACGACGCGATCGCGCTCGCGCGCAAGTTCGTCGAGGAATTCGAGGGCTTCGACCACGTCGTCGCACCCTCGGGATCATGCAGCGGCATGGTGCGGACGCACTACGCCGAGCTGCTGTCGGGCGATCCCGGATGGAAGGCCAGGGCCGAGCGCCTCGCGGCCAGGACCTGGGAGCTCACCCAGTTCCTCGTCGACGTGCTGAAGATCGATTCGGTTCCGGGGCGCTTCGACGGCACCGTCACGTATCACGACAGCTGCGCCGGCCTGCGGGAGATGGGCGTCAAGGGCCAGCCGCGCGCGCTGCTCGGCATGGTCGCGGGGCTGTCGCTCGCCGAGATGACCGAATGCGAGACCTGCTGCGGCTTCGGCGGGACGTTCTCGGTCAAGTTCGGCGAGATCTCGACGCGCCTCGCGGACGACAAGTGCGGGCATGTCGAGGCCAGCGGCGCGGACGCCGTCGTGCTGGGCGACCTCGGCTGCATGCTGAACATCGAGGGCAGGCTCCGCCGCCGCGGTCGCGCGGAGACGCAGGTGCTGCACGTCGCCGAAGTGCTAGCGGGCGGGCGGCCTTGAGCGGCGCGGCCCCGGACTGACCAGCGGGCGAGACGTGCAGATCGCATCGATGCACTTCAAGGAGCGCGCGCACGAGAAGCTCGGCGACGAGCGGCTGCAGCGCAACCTGCAGAAGATCAAGGGCAAGTTCGTCGGCAAGCGCAGGTCCGCGATCACCGAGCTCGACGACTTCGAGGGCACGCGCGACGCGGGGCGGGCGATCCGGCAGCGAGCGCTCGACGACCTGGACGTCTGGCTCGAGCTGTTCGAGGCGAACGCGCGCGCCCGCGGCGCCACGGTGCTGTGGGCGCAGGACCCGTCCGAGATCAACGGGCTCGTGCTCGAGATCGCGTTCCGCCACGGGGTGCGCAAGATCGTCAAGTCCAAGTCGATGGTGTCCGAGGAATCCGCGCTCGACCTCGCGATCGAGGGTGCCGGCCTCGAAGTCGTCGAGACCGACCTCGGGGAGTACATCCTCCAGATCAACGGCTACGAGCCGCCCTCGCACATCGTCGGCCCGGCGCTGCACAAGTCGAAGGAGGAGGTGACCGAGCTCTTCCACCGCAGGCACGGCACGCCGCGCAAGGAAGGGATCGAGGAGCTCTGCCGCGAAGCGCGCGCCGTGCTGCGCGAGCACTACCTGACGGCGGACATGGGCATCTCGGGCGGCAACTTCTTCGTCGCCGAGACGGGGTCCGTGGTGCTCGTGACCAACGAGGGAAACGCGTCGCTCGCCACGACCCTGCCGAAGGTGCACGTGGCGATCTCGGGCATCGAGAAGATCGTTCCCACGCTCGAGGACGTCGCGACGCTGATGCGCCTGCTGCCGCGCTCGGCGACCGGGCAGTCGATCTCGAACTACGTAGACGTATTGACCGGCACGCGGAGCGAAGGCGAGTTCCACGGCGTCGACCACATGTACTTCATCCTCGTCGACAGCGGGCGCACCGGCGTGCTCGCGAGCGAGGTGCGCGAGGCGCTGCGCTGCATCCGCTGCGGGGCGTGCATGAACCACTGCCCCGTCTACCAGGCGGTCGGCGGGCACTCGTACGGCTGGGTCTACCCGGGCCCGATCGGCTCGATCCTGACGCCGATGTACGTCGGCCTCGACAAGGCGCACGAGCTGCCCGCCGCGTCGACGGGCTGCAACCAGTGCGGCGTCGTGTGCCCGGTGAAGATTCCGCTGCCCGACCTGCAGCGCAAGCTTCGCGAGCAGGCGTTCGAGCGCAGGCTGCGACCGTGGGGCGAGCGTGCGGCGCTGAAGGCGTGGGCGTGGGTCGCGCGTCGCCCGGGACTCTACGCCGTTGCGTCGCGCCTGGGCGTGCGCGCGCTGCGCGCGCTCGCGGGCGGCGACGGCATGATCCGTCGCCTGCCCTTCGGGCGCGAATGGACCGCGGACCGCGACATGCCCGCCCCGACCGGCCGCACGTTCCGGGAACTGTACGCCGCACGGCGCCACGGAGAGTCGCCATGAACTCGACACGCAACATGCACGCGGCGATCCCGCCGCTGTCGCGCCGCGCCGAGTCGCTCGGCACCGAGAACGCCTTCGTGGTGCTGGCCGAGGTCAACGCCCTTGTCCGCGGCGGCGCCGACATCGTCTCGTTCTGCATCGGCCAGCCCGACTTCCCGACCCCGCCGAACGTGCAGGCGGCGGCGATCGCGGCGATCCGCGCGGGCAAGCACGGCTACACGCCGTCGGCCGGCATCGACGAGCTTCGCTCCGCGGCCGCGCGGGACATCGGCGCGCGGCGCGGGCTCGCGATAGCTCCCGACGACGTGGTCGTCGGCGCGGGCGCCAAGCCGTTCATCGCCTACACGATCGCGTCGGTGACGGACCACGGTGCGGGCGACGAGGTGATCTACCCGGTGCCGGGATTCCCGATCTACGAATCGCAGATCCTCGCCAACGGCGCCGTGCCGGTGCCGATCTTCCTGCGCGAGTCGCGCGACTTCGCGTTCGACCCGGCGGAGCTCGAGGCCGCGATCACGCCGAAGACGCGGCTCGTCATCCTCAACACGCCGCACAACCCGACCGGCGGCATCCTTCGCAAGGGCGATCTGGACGCCATCGCGGAGATCCTGGCCCGCCATCCGCGCATCTGGGTGTTCGCCGACGAGATCTATTCTCGGCTCGCCTACGACGGCGCGTTCGACTCGATCGCGACGCGGCCGGGCCTCCTCGAGCGCACGGTGATCTGCGACGGCGCGTCGAAGACCTGGGCGATGACCGGCTGGCGCATCGGCTTCGCCGCCAATCGCGCGCTGGCGCCCGTGTTCACGCGCTGGATCACCAATACGGACTCCTGCGCATCGCAGATCTCGCAGTGGGCCGCCGTCGAGGCGGTGAACGGCCCCCAGGACGCTGCGGAGGCGATGCGGGCGAGCTTCCTCGAGCGGCGCGACTTCATCGTCGGACTGCTCGCCAAGGTGCCGGGCGTGACCTGCAGGACGCCCGGCGGGGCCTTCTACGCGTGGCCCAACGTCACCGAGGCGTGCAGGATGACCGGCTGCGAGGATTCGGAAGCGTTACGCAAGCGGCTGCTGCACGAGGCCGGCGTGGCCGTGCTGGCCGACATCCATTTCGGCCGCCGCGTCCCGGGCGACGGCCAGCACATCCGCTTCTCGTACGCGGCGTCGAACGAAGCGATCGCCGAAGGCGTCCGCCGCGTCGACGCGTTCGTCCGCAGGCACGCCCGTCCATGAGCGGTTCGATCGACGGCAATGCGGCTTCCCGCGCGGCGATCCTCGCGCGGGTGCGATCGGCGCTGGGCAAGGGCGGCAGCCGCGACGACGCGAGGGCCGGGGCGCACGCGTACGTCGCCGCGCGGGCGCAGGGTCCTCGTCCGTCGTTGCCGGGCGACCTGGTCGACCGCTTCTGCGTGCGTGCGACCGACATGCAGAGCACGGTCGAGCGCGTTCGCTCGCTCGAGCAGCTTCCCGGCGCGGTCGCCCGTTACATCGACGCGCTCGACCTGCCGCCGGCGCTCGCCGCGCAGAAGTCGCGCCAGGGCGTCTGCTGGCCCGAGTTCGCCGACCTCGACTGGGCGGGCGCGGGTCTCGAGATCGTGCCGCGGCCGACTCGCGGCGGCGACCGCCTCGGCATCACCGGGAGCTTCTGCGCCATCGCCGAGACCGGCACGCTGGTGATCACGAGCGGCGCTGCGACGCCGACCGCCACGATGCTGCTTCCCGACACGCACGTCGCCGTCGTGCGGGCCGACCGGATCGTCGCGGGGATGGAGGACGCGTTCGCCCTGGTCCGCGCCGAGCGTCGCGTCCTGCCCCGCGCCGTGAATCTCGTCTCGGGGCCCTCGCGCACCGGCGACATCGAGCAGACGATCGTGCTCGGCGCGCACGGACCCTTCCGCGTCCACGTCGTCGTCGTGGGCTGACGCCGCCGGGCGCAGGATGGCCACGCAACTCGCCCTCTTCGCGCTGGGGATCGTCGCGCTCGTCGCCGGCGCCGGGCTGCTCGTGCGCGGCGCGTCCAGGCTCGCGCTCGCGCTCGGAATTTCGCCGCTGGTCGTCGGGCTCACCGTCGTCGCGTTCGGCACGAGCGCGCCGGAGCTGGCGGTGTCGGTGGGCGCGGCGATGCGGGGCAGCACCGACATCGCGGTCGGCAACGTCGTCGGATCCAACATCTTCAACGTGCTGTTCATCCTCGGCCTGTCGGCGCTGATCGCGCCGCTGGTGGTCAACGCCCAGGTCGTGCGGCAGGAGGTTCCGATCATGATCGGCGCGTCGCTCGCCCTCGCGGCCGCCGCGTGGAACGGCGTGATCGGGTACGTCGACGGCGCGGTCTTCCTGGCGGCGCTCGCCGGCTACACGTGGTTCCTCGTCGTGCAGGCGCGACGGCAGACGCGGGAGACGCGCGACGAGTTTGCCGGCGCCGTGGGCGCGAGCGGCGGATGGGGCGGCGTCGCACTGCAGCTCGCCCTCGTCGCGGGCGGGCTCGTGCTGCTCGTCATCGGGTCGCGCTGGCTCGTCGGTTCGGCCATCCACTTCGCCAGGGCCGCCGGTGTGTCGGAGACGGTCGTGGGACTCACGATCGTGGCGGCGGGCACCTCGCTTCCCGAGGTCGCGGCATCGATCGCCGCGACGCTGCGCGGTGAGCGCGACATCGCGGTGGGCAACGTGATCGGCAGCTGCACGTTCAACGTCCTCGGATGCCTCGGGCTCTCCGCGCTGGTCGCGCCCGCGGGGTTGCAGGTCGCGCCATCCGTTCTCGCGTTCGACCTCTGGGTGATGGTGGCGGTCGCGTTCGCCTGCCTGCCGGTGTTCGCGACCGGCCATTCGGTGTCGCGCTGGGAGGGACTCGTATTCCTCGCGTTCTATGCGGCGTACGCGGCCTACCTGGTGCTGGCGCCGCAGCAGCACGATGCGCTGCCGCGCTACTCGGCGGCCATGATGGACTTCGTGATCCCGCTGACCGTGCTCACGCTGGCGGTGCTCGTCGTTCGGGACCGGCGCGCGCTGCGCTCGCGCGCGGGTGCGCGGACCGCATCGTCCATTCGGACGAATTGACGCTTCGCCGGGCGCGGCCTAGCGTTCCTCGACCGGCGCGCGGCTCGCTGCGCGCTGCCGACCTGGAGCGCGAGCCATGGCAACGACCTCCGCAAGTCCCTCGGTACCTCCGATTCCCTTCGTCGTCGCGTCGTGGCTCGGCTATCCGCTCGAGCACATCGTCGCCGGGCTGCAACGCGGGTCGATCGCGCCGCCGGCCGGCGCGCCGCCCGGATGGCTCCCCCCCGGTGCGGAGCCGTCCGATTCCGCCCCCGGCGATGACGCCGATCCCCCGACGGCGGACGCGACGTACGACGGCGTTCCCGCGGTGGAGGACGATGTCGGCGCGCCCGCGGATGCCGCCGGTCCGGTGCCGGCGGAAGCGGACGGCCTTCGCACGACCTACCGGGCGCTCGTGACGGCCATCGATCCGTCGGTTGCCGACGAGGTCTTCGATGCCCTGTGGCGGTCGGGTGGCGACGACGAGCCCGCGCGGGCGTCGAGCGTCCGCGATCTTCTCTGGCGCACGGTGACCGGCGCGCCGGCGCCGGCGGCATCCGACGCCGACGCGCTCGCCGCCGCGATCGAAGCCCACGGCACGCACGGCACGCTCTCGCCGCTTGCCGCGGAGGGGAGCGAGGCGCTCGCGCAGCGGGCGCGCACGGATCCCGCCACGCTCGGCGCGCTCGCGGCAGGGGATGCGTTCACGTTCGTCGGCGCCGGCGGCATCGCGCGAGGGCGGTTCGATGCGGCCACCGGGGAGGCGCTCGTCAGCGACGCATGGATCGACGATCGGGCCAGGTACGTCGCATGGCGGCAGGCGCTCGCCGACGATCCGGCCGCCGCGCGGGCGGTCGACGGGTCGTGGCGGTTCGTTGACCGCACGGCGGGCGACGGCGCGACGATCGCCGTCGGCGAAGCCGGCGCGGAGGCGAACCAGGTCGTCTTCGCGCGGGATGACGGCGATCGCGTCACCGGCGGGGCGACCGTGGATCGGATCCACGGCGGCAGCGGTGACGACGTACTCCGCGGGGCGGCGGGCGACGACGTCATCGAAGGCGCACACGGCGACGACTTCGTGTCCGGCGGCAGCGGGCGGGACCGCGTCGACGGCGGCGCGGGCGACGACGATCTGGTCGGCGGATCCGGTGACGACGAGCTCGCCGGCGGCGCGGGCGACGACGTGCTCGAGGGCGGCCGCGGCGACGACACGATGCGGGGCGGCGACGGCCGCGACGTCTACGAGTTCGCGCGCGGCGACGGAACCGACGTCGTCGCCGACGCGGACGGCGACGGCGTGATCGTCCTCGACGGCAGGCAGCTGACCGGCGACGATGCGGATGGCGTCGGCTACTTTGCGCACGACGACGGTGCCGGCGGCACGACGCTAGTCATCCGCGCCGGCGACGACGACGGCGCGGCCGGCGAGATACGCATACGCGACTGGCAGCAGGGCCTTTTCGGCATTCGACTCGATGATGCGAGCGGGGCGGAGGTGCGCGCGCCGAGGACGGAAGCGAGCGTCGACGGGGCCGGGCCCAAGCCGCTCTCGAGCGACGACGTCGATGCATCGCACGACGCGCAGGATGAAGCCGCAGCCGCGGGCCGGGAGCCGGGAACCGAATCGGGATCCGGGTCTCCGCTTCACGAGCGGGGCACACCGGATTCCGCCGCCGACGCGCATCCGGGTGCGTGGGGCCATGGCGTGCTCGCGCTTGCCGACTGGAACCGGGCGACGTCTGCGAGGCGCCTGCCGATGGACGACGCCGTGCTGTCGCCGCCGGACGTCGATCCGGCCGGCGTGACGGCGGCGGACTTCGCGAGCGCGCTCGCCGGCGCCGCGGGCGATCACGACGAGTCGGAAGCCGGGGAGATCGGCCGCATGCCCGCGATCTGGACTGCAGGCGACGACTGGGCATCGGCTCTCGTGCCGCCGGACGTTCCCGCGCGACCGCTGCGCTGATCGGCGTGGCCGACGGTCGGGCGACCGACGCCAACCGCTGCGTCTACACCGGGCCTGGCCATGCTCGCATTCGTCACGTCCCGCCGCGCGGACGACGACGCGCGCGCATTCGCGCCCGAGTGGCAGAGGATCGAGCACGTCCCGGTTTCTCCCGGACGGCGCCGTGTCCTGCACGCGCTGCTCGCGCTCCTCGCCTCGGCGTTCGCATGGGCGTTGCTGGGAAGGCTCGACGTCGTCGTCACGGCGGACGGGCGGCTCGGCCCGCGCACGCAACTCAAGATCGTGCAGCCGGCCGAGGCGGGCGTCGTGCGGGAGATCCTCGTTGCCGAAGGCGCATTCGTGCTCGCGGGGGAGCCGCTCGTGCGGCTCGACGCGATGCTGACCGAGTCCGAAACGCGGGCGCTGCGCGCCGATCTCGTCCACCGGGACCTGCAGCTGAGGCGCGTCGACGCCGAGCTCGCGGGTCTGCCGCCGGCGCGTCGCGGAGACGACGGCGACGGCGCCTACGCCGGCGCGCTCGCGCTGTACCACGCGAATCGGCGCGCGCATCTCGACGCGGTGGCGCAGGAAGCCGCCGCGGCGGACCGCCTCGGGCAGGAGCTCGCGGCGGCGCGGGTTGCCGAGCGCAAGCTCGAGCGCGTCGTGCCGATCGTACGGTCGGCCGCACAACGCTACGCCCAGCTGCATGCCGAGGGCTTCGCGAGCGAGCTCGCCGCGCTCGAGCGCGAGCGCGAGCACATCGAGAAAGCCCAGGACCTCGACGCGCAGCGCCACGTCGTCGGGGGGCTCCAGGCGGCCGCGACCCAGGCGCAGCGACGGCTCGCTCTGGTTACGTCGGGCTACCGGGCGCAGCTCCTCGCGGAACGTGCGCAAGCCGAGGCGGAGCTCTCGCGGCTGGTCGAGGCCCTCGCCCGGCAGATGCACCGCGAGGACCGCATCGAGCTCCGCGCGCCCCAGGCAGGCGTCGTCAAGGAGGTCGCGACGCACACGCCGGGCGCCGTGGTGGGTGCCGGCACGCTGCTCGTCACGCTCGTGCCCGCGGGCGAGGAACTGGTCGCCGACGTGCTCGTACGCCACGAGGATGCCGGGTTCGTCCATCCCGGCCAGGCCGCGCGCGTGAAGCTCGCGTCGTATCCGTTCCAGAAGTACGGGACGATCGACGGCCGCGTCGTGCACGTCGCCGCCGACGCGACGGAGACCCCGGCGGATCGCGGCGCTGCGGCGCCCGCGGGGTATCGGGCGCGCATCGCCCTGGCGAGCCAGGCGCTGCGCAGCGCCGAGTCGTCGCTGGCGCTCGCGTCGGGAATGCTGGTGGCGGCCGAGATCCGGCTGGGCGAGCGGCGCGTAGTCGAGTATCTGCTCTCGCCGCTGCAGAAGGCATGGCACGAGGCCGCGCGCGAGAGGTGACGCGCCACTCCCATGCGCGACGATCCCACCGCACGCGACGACTCGCCGCTTGCGCCGGCCGACGTCCTGTGGGCGATCGGCAGCCTGTGCAACCTCCATCGGCGCGCGTTCGACGCGGCGGCCCACGCGCGCCGCACGCCGCCGCCGCACACGCTCGCCACGCTTGCCGAAGGCCTGCGCGACGCGGGCTTCGAGGTGCGGGTGATGCGGACCCGTGCCGATGCGCTGGGGCGCCTGACGCTGCCTTGCGTCGCGATGATGCGGATGCCGTCCGACGCGGCGGACGGCGGCGAGAGGGCGCATCCCGTCCGGATCGAGCACGGCATTCGGCCTGCGCTCGTCGTCGCGGCGTCGCCGGGCCGCGTCGTCTGGTTCCCGGCCGGCGCGCGAGCGCCGGTGGAGGCGGCTGCCGACGCGTTTGCCGCGCAGGCGACCGGCACGTCGATCCTGGTGCGTCCCCGCGACGACGGCGGAGAGGACGTTCCGGCCGACCGTCCGCGGGGTGCGTTCGGGTTCCGCACGGTGTTCGCCGAGCTCGCGCGCCACCGCAGCGTCGTGCGGGACGTGCTGGCGACGTCGCTGGCGCTGCATCTCGCCGCACTCGCGCTGCCGCTCGCGAGCCAGGTGGTGATCGACAAGGTGATCGTCAATCGCGCGACCGGCACGCTCGTCGTGGTGGCCGTCGCGCTCGCTCTCCTGATCGGATTCTCCGCCGCGCTTTCGTGGCTGCGGCAGTACCTCGTCGTCCACACCGGAACCCGCGTCGACGCCGTGCTCGGCTCGCGCTTCTACTCGCACCTGCTCCGCGTGCCGATCGGGTTCTTCGAGCGAAGGCCCGTCGGCGTGCTCGTCGCGCGGATGAACGGCGTCGAGACGGTGCGCGAGTTCCTGTCGGGCGCGGCGGTGACCGTCGCGCTGGACGTGCCGTTCGCGCTCGTCTTCGTCGTCGTGATGGCGTTCTACAGCGTTCCCCTGACTTTCGTCACGCTCGCGGCCGTCGCCGCGCTGGCGGTCCTGTCGCTCGCCGTCGCGCCGCCGCTGCAGCGACGGCTCAACGACCAGTTCCTCGCCGGGGCGCGCACGCAGGCGCTCGCGACCGAGGCGGTCGGCGGCATCGAGACCGTGAAGGCGCTGGAGCTCGAGAGCGTGTTCGCGCGCCGCTACGACGACGCGCTGGCGGCGTGGCTGCGCGCGGGGTTCGCGACGCGGCAGCTCGCGAACGGCTACCAGGCCGTCGCCGGCGCGCTCGAGCAGGCGCTTTCGGCGGCGATCCTGTGCACGGGCGCCTGGCTCGTGATGCGCGGCGACGACTTCACGATCGGCATGCTCGTCGCGTTCCAGATGTTCGCCTCGCGCGTGTCGCAGCCGGTGCTGCGGCTTGCCGGCCTGTGGCAGCAGTTCCAGCAGGCGGCCATCTCGGTGCGGCGCCTGGCCGACGTGATGGACGTCCCGCCGGAGCCGCGCTCGGGGGGCGCGACGGTGCGACGCGACGCCGCGCGACTCACGCTGGCCGGCGTGGGATTCCGGCACGGCGAGGGACCGTGGCTCATTCGCGGGCTCGACCTCGACGTCGCGGCGGGCGAGTGCGTCGTGATCACGGGTCCGTCGGGGTGCGGCAAGAGCACGTTGTGCCGGCTCGCGGCCGGATTCGCGTTTCCGCACGAGGGCGCCGTCAGGCTCGACGGCCGCGACACGCGCATGCTGGCTTCCGACGAGTTGCGGGGCGCGCTGGGCGTCGTCCCGCAGGAGACCGTGCTGTTCGCCGGCACCGTGCTCGAGAACCTGCTGCTCGCGCAGCCGCACGCGTCGCAGGACGAGGTGGAGCGCGCATGCCGGCGCTCCGGCATTCACGAGGCGCTCGTGGCGCTGCCCCAGGGCTACCGGACGCGCCTGGGCGAGCGCGGCATCGGCTTGTCGGGCGGACAGAAGCAGCGCCTCGCGCTCGCGCGGGCGCTGCTGCGGGCGCCGCGCCTGCTGCTGCTCGACGAGCCGATGAGCCAGCTCGACGCAGGCGCCGCCGAGGAGGTCGGCGCGACGATCGGCGCGCTGAAGGGAACGACGACGGTCGTCGTCGTGAGCCACGTCGTCCCGCAGACGCTGGCGGCCGACCGGGTGGTGCGGCTGACGCGCGCAGCGAGTTGACGCAGTTGCGGGGATGCGCCTCGTGCGGCCTCGCGTGTCGGCCGTTGGCGGGTATCGGCGACGCGCCCGCCGATCCCCGGGCTACGCGCCGGGACCCCTCGCCGCGCGCGCGACCCCGCTAATCTCCCAGTTCGCGGATGATCCCCTCGACCTTCGTGGGATCGGCGAGGAAGGCGTCGACGCAGCGCGGGTCGAAGTGGCGGCCGCGCTGCGCCTTCAGGTAGTCGACGCCTTCGCTGACGGGCCACGCGTGCTTGTACGGACGCTCGGAGACGAGCGCGTCGAACACGTCCGCGACCGCGACGATCCGGGCGACGAGCGGGATGTCGTCGCCGTGCAGCCCGTTCGGATAGCCGGAACCGTCGAACTTCTCGTGGTGGCCGAGCGCGATGATCGCGCCCATCGACAGGTATTTCGACGGACTGCCCTTCAGGATGTCGTAGCCGATGCGCGGGTGCGTGCGCATCGTCTCGTCCTCCTGTCGCGACAGCGGGCCGTCCTTGAGCAGGATCGCGTCGGGGATGCCGATCTTGCCGATGTCGTGCATCGGCGCGGCGACCTCCAGCACGTGCGCCGTTTCGGCGCCGAGCCCCAGGTTGGTACCTATCAGCGCCGAGTAGCGCGCCATCCGCATCAGGTGGTTGCCGGTGGTCTTGTCGCGGAACTCGCCGGCCTTCGCGAGCTTGGCCAGCGTCTCGAGCTCGCGCTCGTGGATCTCGGACACCGACTTGTCGACCTGGTACTGGAGCACGCGCGCCTGGTCGGACAGCACGATCTTGTGCCGGCGCAACTCGAGGAGATTGGCGCAGCGCGCCCGCGTCTCGTGTTCGTCGAGAGGCTTGATCAGGAAGTCGGTCGCGCCGGCCTCGAGCGCGTCGTACCGGATCTTGCGGTCGTCGACGACCGTGATCACGACGATCGGGACGTCGACGCAGTGCGGCAGCGAGCGAAGCTGCTTCACGAGCTCGATGCCGTCGAACTCCGGGAGCTTGTAGTCGGTGAGGACGATGTCGACGCGGTTGTTGCGCGCGAATTCGAGCGCGCGCGACGGAGTGTCGAACAGCTCGAGGTTGAGCTTGCCGTCGATCTGCCTGACGATTTCGGCGAGCAGCAGGCGGCTCGAGAACAGGTCGTCGACGATCAGGACGGTGTTCCGCTGGGCGCGGGCGAACGCGAGCTCCGAGACGGTGCCGGGCGACGGGGCCGTGCGAAGCGGAGTGGGTGGCGTCATCGAGTCCCCCCCGGGGACGGGGTTCCGGACTGGCCAAGCAAGCAATAGTCGCGCCCGGCCATGTCGAGGCGGCCGGCGTGGCCGGCGGGGCGGGGCGGGGCGCCGCAACGGCGGTCCCGGATCGCGGAAATCGTGTGGTCGGGGCGAGAAGATTCGAACTTCCGACCCCCTGCACCCCATGCAGGTGCGCTACCAGGCTGCGCTACGCCCCGACCGAAACTCCGCATTATACCGGTCCGGCGGCCCATGACCGACTCCGGATCATCCTCGATCGGGATTGAGGAGTTGCCGGATCTCCGACAGTTCCTGCCGCAATGCGGCAGAACCCGGCGAGGACCCTGCCGAAACGCTCGGCGGTCGGGCGGGCACCGACATCGTCGACGGAGTGGGCCGCGCCGCGGCCGCCCGGGCTTCGTCGACGTCGTGCTCGAGGCGGTGACGAGCGCCGTTGATCGTGAAGCCCTGCTCGTAGAGGAGGTCGCGGATGCGACGGATCAGCAGCACCTCGTGGTGCTGGTAGTAGCGCCGGTTGCCCCGGCGCTTGACGGGCTTGAGCTGCGAGAACTCCTGCTCCCAATAGCGCAGCACGTGCGGCTTGACCGCACAGAGGTCCGACACCTCGCCGATCGTGAAGTACCGCTTAGCGGGGATCGGGGGCAGGTCGGGTCTAGCCCGGCTGGGATCCGACATGGCTGGCGGCGTCCACCATCGCCTTGAGCTTCTGGCTGGCGTGGAACGTCACGACGCGTCGCGCCGTGATCGGGATCTCCTCGCCGGTCTTTGGATTGCGGCCGGGGCGCTGCGGCTTCTCGCGCAACTGGAAGTTGCCGAAACCGGACAGCTTGACGCTCTCGCCGGCCTCGAGCGCCATGCGCACTTCCTCGAAGAAGCGCTCGACCATGTCCTTCGCCTCGCGCTTGTTGAGCCCGAGCTGCTCGAACAGCAGATCGGCCAGCTCGGCTTTCGTCAGCGTCATCGCGGATCCTGGCTTCGGAGCGTTGCGCCGAACTCGCGTTGAGCCGCGGCGGACAGTTGCTCCACCGCCTGCTCGATCTCGGCGTCGGTCAAAGTACGTGCAGTATCCTGCATAAGCACCAGAATCGCAACGCTTTTCATGCCGCTCGTCAGCGAGCCGCCGCGGAAGACGTCGAACGGGCGTATCGCGACGACGAACGGCGGCCCGGCCGTCGCCAGCGCGGCGACGACGGCCTGCACCGGCACGGACTCGGGCATCACCAGCGCCAGGTCGCGGCGAACCATCGGCTGTCGCGAGACCGGCCTGCCCGCGGGCACTGGGCGGGTGGTAAGCGCCGAAAGGTCGACTTCGAAGACGACCGGGGCGCTCGCGAGGTCGAAGCGCCGGACGAGGCGGGGGTGGAGCTCGCCCAGCCAGCCGGCCCGAACGCCGGCGATCGAGACGGCGGCCGACCGACCCGGATGCAGCGCCGGGTGGGGCGCCGCGGCCGTCGTCACCGCGCAGGGGTGCGCGATCGCCTCGAGGTCGCCCTTGACGTCGAACAGGTCGATCGCCCGCGGCTTCGATCCCCACTGCTCGGGCATGGCGGCGCCCCATCCGAGCCCGCCCACCTTGAGCGGCTGGTCGATGCCCTCGCTGCCGCGGCGAAACACGCGACCGACCTCGAACACGCGCACCCGCGGCTCGCGGCGGCTCGCGTTCGTCGCGAGCGTTCCGATCAGGCCCGGCAGGAGCGACGTGCGCATCACGTCGTGATGCGCGGCGATCGGGTTGAGCACCCGGATCGGCGTCGCGCCGGCGTCGACCGCGCGCTCGACCTCCGACGAGACGAAGCCGAACGTGATCACCTCCTGCCAGTCGCGCGCGGCGAACGCGCGGCGCAGGGCGAACGGGGAGCGCTCGGCCTCCGGGCGCGGAAGCATGCGCTGCACGTGGGCGGCAGGCGCCGCGGGAATCGTCTCGTAGCCGCGCACGCGCGCGACCTCCTCGACGAAGTCCTCCTCGATCGCCAGGTCGAAGCGCCAGGTGGGCGGCGTCACCTCGAACTCGTCGCCGTCGCGGCGCGCGGGCAGGCCGAGGCGCGCGAACACGTCGGCCACGTCGTCGGCCGTGACCGGGACGCCGAGGAGTCGCGCGACGCGCGCCGTGCGCACGTGCACGGGGTTCCGCGCGGGCAGCACCGCCTTGACGTCGGTGCGGGGCCCGGCGCGGCCGCCGCAGATCGCGAGGACGAGCGCGGTCGCGCGCTCGATCGCCGCAGGACCGAGTGCGGGATCGACGCCGCGCTCGAACCGGTAGCCCGCGTCGCTCGTGAATCCGAGCCGGCGCATGCGTCCCTGCACGACGGCCGGATCCCAGTAGGCGGCCTCCAGGTACACGGTCGTCGTGTCGTCGGCGATGCCCGAGTGCTCGCCGCCCATGATGCCGGCGAGCCCGAGCGGCTTCCGGTCGTCGCACACGAGCAGCAGGTCGGCGTCGAGCTCGAGCACGTCGCCGTTGAGCAGCGTGAGCGTCTCGCCGGGACGGGCAAAGCGGACGACGAGCGCGCCCTCGAGGTGGCGCGCGTCGTACGCGTGCATCGGCTGGCCGAGCTCGAGCATCACGTAGTTGGTGACGTCGACGACGGCGCTGATCGAGCGGATCCCCGCGCGCTCGAGACGGGTCCTCATCCAGGAGGGCGTCGGGCGCCGCGCATCGATGCCCTCGATCACGCGGCCGCCGAAGCGCGGGCAGGCCTCGGGCTCGTCGATGCGCACTTCGCGGCGTGCCTGCGAGGCCACCGGCGCGGGCGACGTGTCGGGCACGGCGAGTTTTTCGCCGGTCAGCGCCGCGACGTCGCGCGCGACCCCGAGCATCGACAGGCAGTCGGCGCGGTTGGGGGTGAGCTTGAGCGTCAGGATCGCGTCGTCCAGGCCGAGCGCGCGGCGCAGGTCGCTCCCCGGCACGAGCCCGCCGTCGAGCGCGAGGAGGCCCGCCGCGTCGTCGGCGAGCCCGAGTTCCTTCGCCGAGCAGAGCATGCCCTGCGACTCGACGCCGCGCATCGTCGTGCGGCGGATCGAGAGGCCGCCGGGCAGGATCGCCCCTTCGAGCGCGCACGGCACCGTCATGCCGGCTGCGGCGTTCGGCGCTCCGCACACGATCGACAGCGGCGCGCCGCCCGCGTCGACCGTGCACACGCGCAGCCGGTCCGCGTTGGGATGCGGGGCGACCGCGAGGATGCGGGCGACGACGACGCCCGAGAAGTGCGGGGCGGCGGGCTCGTTGCCCTCGACCTCGAGGCCGGACATCGTGAGCCGCTCGGCGAGCCCTGCCGTGTCGATCGGCGGATCGACGAAGGTCCTCAACCACTGTTCGGAGATGCGCATGGCGGCGGGCTCAGGCGAATTGGCGCAGGAACGCGAGATCGTTCTCGTAGAACAGGCGCAGGTCGTCGATGCCGTAGCGAAGCATCGTCAGCCGGTCCGGCCCCATGCCGAACGCGAAGCCCTGCCACTGCTCCGGGTCGACGCCCACTGCGCGCAGCACGTTGGGGTGCACCTGACCCGCGCCGGCGATCTCGAGCCATCCTTCGCCGAAGCTCATGTCGATCTCGACCGACGGCTCGGTGAACGGGAAGAACGAAGGCCGGAATCGCACCTCGAGGTCGTCGCGCTCGAAGAAGCGGCGCAGGAACTCGGCGACGACGCCCTTCAGGTCGGCGAACGACACGTCGCGGTCGATCCAGAGCCCCTCGGCCTGGTGGAACATCGGCGAGTGCGTCGCGTCGCTGTCGACGCGGTAGACGCGGCCCGGCGCGATGATCTTGATCGGCGGCGGATGGTTCTCCATCCAGCGCACCTGGATCGGCGACGTGTGCGTGCGCAGGAGCAGCCCCCCGTCGACGTAGAACGTGTCGTGCATCGAGCGCGCCGGGTGGTTCTCCGGCGTGTTGAGCGCGGTGAAGTTGTGGAAGTCGTCCTCGATCTCGGGCCCGTCCGCGACCGTGAAGCCCAGCGACGCGAACAGCGACTCGATGCGCTCGAGCGTGAGGGTTAGCGGGTGCAGGCCGCCCGCACCGGCGCCGCGCCCGGGCAGCGAGACGTCGATCGCCTCGGCGGCGAGCTGCGAGGCGAGCCTCGCATCGGCCAGCGACTCGCGCCTCGCGTCGAGCGCCGACTCGAGCTGCGACTTCGCTTCGTTGATCCTCGCGCCGGCGTCGCGGCGCGCTTCGGGGGCGAGCGTGCCCAGGGCCTTGAGCTGCGCCGTCAGGAGACCGGCCTTGCCGAGGTAGCGCGCCTTCGCGTTCTCGAGGGCCGCGGGATCGCCCGCGGCGGCGAAGTCCGCCAGCGCGGCGGATACGAGTGAGTCGAGGGGGGACATGGTGGCCTTGCGGCGGGAAGGGGCGTCGTCGGGATCGGAGGTGAGGGGGGCGAAGGGATGTCGGCAGGCGCGCTGCGGTTCACCGGGGCCCGGCGGCAGGACGTCGTGACGGACGGCTCGCGTGTCCCTTCCGTGTCGCGGTGGCCGCTCGAGGCGAAAAAAAAGGGAGGCGTCCTTCGCCTCCCTTCGTTCCCGATCGTCCGGTCAGGCTCGCGAGGCTTTGGCCTGTTCGGCGATCTTCGTAAACGCGGCCTTGTCGTGGACCGCGAGGTCCGCGAGCACCTTGCGGTCGACCTCGATCTCGGCCTTCCTGAGCCCGTTCATGAACACGCTGTAGGTCATGCCGAGCTCGCGCACGGCCGCGTTGATCCGCGCGATCCACAGCGCGCGGAACTCGCGCTTCTTGTTGCGGCGGTCGCGGTACTGGTACTGGCCCGCCTTCATGACCGCTTCCTTCGCGATCTTGAAGACGTTGTTGCGGCGGCCGCGGTATCCCTTGGCCTGCGCGATCAGCTTCTTGTGGCGAGCGCGCGCGGTGACTCCACGTTTGACGCGAGGCATCGTCGTGCTCCCTTATGCGTAGGGCAGCATCGCCTTGACCGAGTCCATGTTCGTCGCATGGATGCCGGCCGAGCCGCGAAGCTGACGCTTGCTCTTGGTGGACTTCTTCGTGAGGATGTGGCGCTTGAAGGCCTGGCCGCGCTTGACGCTGCCGCTGCCGCGCACACGCAGGCGCTTCTTCGCGCCCGACTTGGTCTTCATCTTCGGCATGATGCCGTTTCCTTTTATTTGCTGCCCACGGCGGTGCTCTCCGGATTCGCGGCCGGAGAGGCTTGGGTGGCGGGTTGCGCCTGACCGGCCTCGGGCTTGTTCGGGTGATGTCCCTGCGGGTGCGGCGCGCTGGTCTGCGCCTTCTGCACCTGCGTCTTCTTCGGGGCCAGCAGCATCACCATCTGCCGTCCCTCGAGTCGCGGAAACTGCTCGACCAGCGATACCGCCTCGAGCTCGTTGCGGATCCGCTCCAGCAGGCGCACCCCGAATTCCTGATGCGCCATCTCGCGCCCCCGGAACCGCATCGTCACCTTGGCCTTGTCGCCTTCGGCAAGGAAGCGGGTCAGGTTGCGCAGCTTGATCTTGTAGTCGCCTTCGTCGGTTCCCGGTCGGAACTTCACTTCCTTGACCTGGATCTGCTTCAGCTTGAGCTTCGCCTCGTGCGCGCGCTTCGATTCGCGATACTTGAACTTCCCGTAGTCCATGATGCGGACCACCGGCGGTTCGGCCAGGGGCGCGATCTCGACCAGGTCGACTTCGGCCGCCTCGGCCTTCGCCAAAGCGTCGACGATGCTGACGATGCCGAGCTGCTCGCCCTCGAGACCCACGAGCCGCACCTGAGGGGCCGTGATCTCGCGATTGATGCGCTGATGCTTGTTGTCCAGGGAGAATCTCCGAGTAGGGAAAAAAATACGACCGTGCTTCCGCTCCGCAGGCGGTGCGCGAGTAGCGCTACCGCCGTGCGGCAACCTCGTCTCCGAGGCGCGCGATCAAGTCCTCGAGCGACATCGCGCCCAAGTCCTCGCCGCTGCGGCTGCGCACGGCCACCGTCTTCGCCTCCATCTCCTTGTCGCCGACGATCAGCTGGACCGGGAGCTTCTGGAGGCTATGTTCGCGTATTTTATAGGTTATTTTCTCGTTCCGCAAATCGGCCCGCACGCGGAGCCCGGCCGACTTCAGCCGGGCCTCGACCTCCCGGGCGTAGGGGGCCTGGCGGTCGGTGATCGTCAGGACGACCGCCTGGACAGGCGCCAGCCAGGTCGGAAATGCACCAGCATGGTGCTCGATCAGGATGCCGATGAAGCGCTCGAGCGACCCGACGATCGCCCGGTGCAGCATGACCGGCACCTGCCGGGTGTTGTCCTCGGCCACGTACTCGGCCCCGAGTCTGCCTGGCATCTGGAAGTCGACCTGCATCGTGCCGCACTGCCAGGACCGGCCGATCGAGTCCTTAAGGTGGTACTCGATCTTCGGGCCGTAGAACGCCCCTTCGCCGGGTAGCTCGGTCCATTCGGCCCCGCAGGCGGCCAGCGCCTCCCGCAGCGCGGCTTCGGCGCGGTCCCACTGGTCGTCGGAGCCGAGCCGCTTCTCGGGCCGCAGCGCGATCTTGATCGCGACGTCGGTGAAGCCGAAGTCGCGGTAGACGGCGAGCGCGATGCGGTTGAAGTCGGTGCACTCGGACCGGATGTGCTCGGGCGTGCAGAAGATGTGGCCGTCGTCCTGGGTGAACGCGCGCACGCGCATGATCCCGTGCAGCGCGCCCGAGGGCTCGTTGCGGTGGCACGCGCCGAATTCCCCGTAGCGCAACGGGAGTTCGCGGTAGCTCCGGAGGTCCGAGTTGAAGATCAGGATGTGCCCCGGGCAATTCATCGGCTTGATCGCGAAGTCGCGCTTCTCGGACTCCGTCGTGAACATGCTGTCCTTGAAGTTCTGCCAGTGCCCCGAGCGCTCCCAGAGCGTGCGATCCATGATCTGGGGCCCGCGCACCTCCTGGTAGCCGCTGTCGCGGTAGACGCGGCGCATGTACTGCTCGACTTCCTGCCAGATCGACCAGCCCTTCGGGTGCCAGAACACCATGCCCGGCGCCTCGTCCTGCTGGTGGAACAGGTCGAGGGCGCGCCCGAGTTTCCGGTGGTCGCGCTTCTCCGCCTCCTCGATCCGGTGCAGGTAGGCCTCGAGGTCCTCCTTCTTCGCCCACGCGGTCCCGTAGATGCGCTGGAGCATCTCGTTCTTCGAGTCGCCGCGCCAGTACGCGCCGGCGAGCTTGGTCAGCTTGAAGACCTTGAGCCTGCCCGTCGACGGCACGTGCGGGCCGCGGCAGAGGTCGACGAATCCGCCCTCGCGGTAGAGCGAGATCGGCTCGTCGCCCGGGATCGACGCGATGATCTCTGCCTTGTAGTGCTCGCCCATGTCCTCGAAGAACTTCACGGCGTCGTCGCGCGGCATCTCCGTGCGCACGACCGCCTCGTCCTTCTTCGCGAGCTCGCCCATGCGCTTCTCGATCGCCGCGAGGTCCTCGGGCGTGAACGGGCGCTTGTAGCTGAAGTCGTAGTAGAAGCCGTCCTCGACGACCGGGCCGATCGTGACCTGCGCCTCGGGGAAGAGCTCCTTCACCGCGTACGCGAGCAGGTGCGCCGTCGAGTGGCGGATGACTTCGAGACCCTCGGGATCGCGGTCGGTGACGATCGCGAGCGCGACGTCGCGGTCGATCCGGTAGGACGTGTCGACGAGCTTGCCGTCGACCTTGCCGGCGAGCGCGGCCTTGGCGAGGCCGGGCCCGATCGAGGCGGCGACCTCGGCGACGGTGACCGGCGCGTCGTACTGTCGGACGGCGCCGTCGGGCAATCGGATGGCTGGCATGGCGTGTGTTCCCTGTCGCAAACGAAAAAAACGCGGTCGAGCCGCGTTTTGCCGTGCATCGCAGGCCTGCCGGAAAGCGGACTCGTCGGTCGTCTACCTCGGAAACGAACACGTTCGCGGTGTCATAACCGGATCCCTTTCCTTGCCGGCCGCCCGGGCCGTCGCGCAATCTCGCGGAAGCGGTCCCACAGAGGACCGGGACGGCGAATTCTACCCCGGATCGGAGGCCGCCAGAAACTGCACGCCCGCCTGGTCGCCGTGACGTGCGCAGGCGGCGTCGACCGCCGCAAGGGCGTCGTCGAGGAACCGCGAGCCGCCGCGCTGCGCCCGGGCTTCGGCCTGCGCGAGCCGGAGGTCCTTGCGAAGCATTCCGAGCGTGAACGTCACCGCACCTCCCGGCTCGACCATGCGGGGAAGGTAGGCGTCGAACAGGAATCCTGACGCGGTCCCGGCGCCGAGCGCCTCCGTCACCAGAGGCGCCGCCATGCCCCACGACCGGGCGAGGGCGGCGCCCTCCGCCAGCCCGAGCAGCGTGCCCGCGACGATCGTCTGGTTCACGAGCTTCATCCGGTAGCCTGCGCCGGGCTTGCCGCAATGAACGATCCGCCGGCAGAACGTCGCGAGCATCGGGCGGGCGCACGCGAGCGCTTCGTCCTGTCCGCCGACGAAGCAGGTGAGCGTTCCCCTCGTCGCCCCTGCCACACCACCGGTCACCGGTGCGTCGATCGCGCGCGCGCCGGCGCGGGCTGCCAGCACGCCGCTCTCGGACGCGCTGTCGGGCGAGGCGGTCGTCATATCGACGAACACGGCGCCGCGCCGCGCGGCCGGGATCATGCGCCGGTGCAGCTCGCGCACGTCGTCGGGCCCGCCGACGATCGTCGCGACGACGTCGCAGCCGCGCGCGAGCGCCTCGGGGCTGTCCGCGACCGTCGCCCCGGCGGCGGCGAGGCTTCCGATCGATGCCGGGCGCCGCGCCCAGACGCGCAGCGGGAGCCCCGCGTCGAGCACGCGGCGCGCCATCGGCGCGCCGATGTTCCCCAGTCCGATCCAGCCGACGGAGGGCGAAGGGTTCGTCATCGACGTCGGCGGTACGGGCGTCGCGACCACCGCGCCCGACCGCCGGTCACTGGATCTGGATCTTCGCGTCGCGCACGACGTTGCCCCATTTGACCGTCTCGGAGGCGAGATGGTCGGCGAGCTGCTTCGGCGTTCCGCCGAGCGGCGTCGCCCCCATGTCGGAAAGGCGCTTGCGCACGGCCGGGTCCTTGAGGATCTCGTTCACGTCGGCGTTGACGCGGTCGACGATCGCGCCGGGCGTGCCCTTCGGAGCGAGCAGCGCGAACCAGGTGGACGACAGGAGCTTCGGCTGGCCGGCCTCCGCCGTCGTCGGCACGTCGGGCAGCGCCGGCGAGCGCGTCGGTGCCATCACGGCGATCGGGCGCACCTTGCCGCCCTTCACCTGCCCGACGATGCCGGGGATCAGCTGGAACATGAGCTGGATGTCGCCCGCCATCAGGTTGGTCGTCGCGGTGCCGGGCGCGTTGTACGGAACGTGGACCATCTTCGTGCCGGTCTCGCGCATGAAGAGCTCGCCGGCGAGGTGCATCGAGCTGCCGTTGCCGGTCGACCCGAAGTTGAGCTTGCCCGGATTCGCCTGCGCGTAGCGGGTGAACTCCGCGAGGTCCTTCGCCGGCAGATCGTTGTTGACGACCAGGATGTTCGGGACGTCCGCGACCAGCACGATCGGCGCGAAGTCCTTCTGCGCGTCGTAGCTCAGGCCCTTGTACAGACTGGGGTTGACGGCGAGCGTCCCGGCCCACGAGAACAGCAGCCGGTTGCCGTCGGGCGCCTGCTGGGCCGCGAAGGCCGCGCCGATGTTGCCGTTGGCGCCCGGCTTGTTGTCGACGACGACCGATGTCTTGAGGCGCTTCGCGAGCTCCTCGGCGACGACACGCGCGATCGAGTCGCCGGTGCCGCCGCCGCCCGGGGCGGGCACGACGATCTGGACGGTCTTGCCCGCCGGCCAGTCCTCGGCGAGAGCCGGCGAGGCGAGCCACGGAGCGAGCAGGGCAGCGATTGCGAGGAGGTGGAATCGTCGACGCATGGTCTTCCTCATTGTCTGGTGAGTGGCGACCGCGGTGGCGGTCAGGGAGCGGTGGGAGCGCGAGCCGCCTCGCGCGTCGCGCGCACGGCGGCGGCGATCGCGTCGTCGCTCGCGGCGATCGGCACGACGCATCCGGGGCCGATCATCAGGCGGCGTCCGCCGGTCTGCGCGATGGCGTTCGCGACCTGGCCGGCGACGCCGGCGAGATCGCCTCTCGCGAGCGCCCCGTGTTCCTCGAGCCCGCCCACGACGATGCCGGGAAACCGCTTCGCGGCTTCGCGCAGGCCGGGCTCGGTCAGCCGATCGTGCCAGTTGATCATCTGCACCGGGTAGTCGGCGACGAGGTCGAACATGATGTCGTCGCCGTGGACGTGGAGCATCGACAGCCGCGCGCGCCCCGCGAGCGCGGAGAGAACGGCGAGATCGTACGCCTTGCCGAAGCGCTCGTACTCGTCGGCGGAAAGGAGACGGTAGGACGCGAGCTGCGTGGCGAGGAAGACGCCGTGCGCGCCGGCGTCGAGCGCGTCCAGCGCGAAGCGGATCGTCACGTCGGTGATGACCGAGAGTGCCCGGTGCATCACGTCCGGCGAGCGGCGCAGGTCCGCGTAGAGGCGGTCGGTGGCGAGCTTGCGCGCCGTCGTCAGGGGCGAGAACACCGTCTGCAGGATCGGGACCGAACCCTCGAGTGCCTTCGCGGTCTCGCGCAGCGCCTGGTTCTGCCGGCCGTAGCTGCCGCGGCGCACGTCGAGGTCGCGGATCGCGTTCCAGTCGTCGGTGCGCACGACACGCGGTCCCACGACGGCACGCGCCCCGTTCGCCTGCCCGGCATACGCGCTCACGGCGCCCCAATCCTCGACGCCGTAGGTGCCCGAGGGCATGAACTTGACGAGGTCGAATGCCCACCGGCGTTGCCATTCCAGCGTGTGGGCGACGAGCCTGTCGACGTGCTGGTCGTCCTCGGGGAAGTGGCGCCAGAGTGCGATCGGCGGATGGTCGACCGCCTCGCCCTTCAGGGCGGCTTCGACGCGCTGCCAGTGGTCCATCGCCATCGGGCGTTCCTTTGCATCGAGGGGTCCGTCGGGACCCTTGTGGAAGGCTCGTCGGCGCCCGGGCGCCGACGCACCCCGGGACGCAAGTCTTGCATGGTGCCGGACCGCGGGCAAACGGGCTCTCGCGAACCGTCGATTCGCGTCTCCCGAACGTTCCGGGCGTCTCCGCTCGCGGCCCCCGCACGTCACCGGCGCGATTTCGGCGGCGCGCGAACCGCCGCGTCGGCCGGCCTGCCGTCGCCGCCGCGCAATTGCGCGAGCAGCGCTCCTGCGGGCCCGGCGATCCGCGCGGGATCGCGCGGCGCGCAGACCGAGAGCCGGCGCGTTGCCCACCGTTCGTTCAGCGCGAGCACCGCGATGCCATCGCGGTTCAGGCTGCGCATCACCGAACGCGGAACGATGCCGATGCCGGCCCCGGCGCGCACCAGCGAAACGACGGCGGGAAAGCCGGCGACCTGGATGCGCACGTCGAGCGAGCGCCCTGCCGCGGCCGCCTTGCCGACGAGGTAGGTGTGGATCGCCGAGCCGCTCCAAAGCGAGACGAACGGATGCGCGAGGCAGTCGGCGAACTTCACGGCGTCGCGCCTGCCGAGCGCGGCCCCGTCGGGCGCGACGACGACGAGCTCGTCGCTGCGGTAGGCATGGAACGCGAGGTCCGGGTGCTCGTCGTCCCAGGTCACGATCCCCAGGTCCGCGCGTCCACCGGCGACGGCGGCGACGATGTCGTGGCTCAGCCGCTCCTCGAGCGACACGCGAACGTCCGGGTGGGCGCGCAGGAACACGCCGAGGTCGTCGGGCAGGAACGAGGCGATCGCGCTGCTGTTCGCGAGCAGCGTGACCTGCGAGGTCACGCCGTGCGCGTACGGGGCGAGGTCCGCGTGCATCTGTTCGAGCTCCGCGAGACAGCGCCGGCAATGCCCGAGCATCACGCGGCCGGCGCGCGTCAGCGAGACGCCGCGCGCCTCGCGCTTGAACAGCGGCGTGCCCAGCGACTCCTCGAGCTGGCGGATACGGAGGCTCGCGGACGAGGGAGCGAGGTGGCAGCGCGCCGCTCCGCGCGAGACGTTGCCGGCGTCGGCGATGGCGACGACCAGCCTGAGATCGACGAGACTGTAGCGCAAGGCGTTCGTGCGCGGCGAAAGCCGGATTCGGGCAAGCCCGCTTGTCCGACAGTATGCCCGATGACAGACTGCGAGCCGCCGGGAGCCGGGTCGAGCGTCGACCCGTTCCGGAGCCGCCGCGACGCCTGAAGGGCGCGCGCCATCCCGAGACGACGAGAACGGAGCGCCACGATGTCGCGCGCCTGGGTACGTGAAGCCATCCACCGCATCGAGCGCGACTTCCAGCGCTCGGCCGACACGCACCTGGTGCTCGTCGAGCTGCCCGGCCTGCCGGACATCCGGCTCTATCTGAAGGACGAGTCGACCCACCCGACCGGCAGCCTCAAGCACCGGCTCGCTCGCTCGCTCTTCCTCTACGGGCTGTGCAACGGGTGGATCCGCGAGGGTTCGACGATCGTCGAGGCCTCGTCCGGCAGCACCGCGGTGTCCGAGGCCTGGTTCGCGCGGATGCTGGGGCTGCCGTTCATCGCGGTCATGCCGCGCGGCACGTCGCCCGCGAAGGTCGCGCAGATCGAGTTCTACGGCGGCAGGTGCCACTACGTCGACCACGCAGGCGAGGTCTACGCGCAGGCGGAGCGCCTCGCGCGCGAGCGCGGCGGCCACTACATGGACCAGTTCACCTACGCGGAACGGGCGACCGACTGGCGCGGCAACAACAACATCGCCGAGTCGATCTTCACGCAGATGCGCGCGGAGCCGCATCCGGAGCCTCGCTGGATCGTCGTGGGGGCGGGGACCGGCGGCACGTCGGCGACGATCGGCCGTTACATCCGCTACCACGGCACCGGGTCGCGGCTCGCGGTCGTCGACCCCGACCGCTCGGTGTTCTACGACTACTACGCGAGCGGCGACCCGGCGGTGAAGGCCGAAGGAGGGTCGGATGTCGAGGGCATCGGGCGTCCTCGCGTCGAACCCTCGTTCGTGCCCGGCGTGATCGACCGGATGATCCGCGTGCCGAATGCCGCGAGCTACGCAGCCATGCGGGTGCTGGAACGCCGGGTGGGCCGCCGTTACGGAGGGTCGACGGGAACCAACTTCTGCGGCGCGATCGAGATCGCTTCGGAAATGGCGGCGGGCGGCGAATCCGGCGCGATCGTGACGCTCGCGTGCGACGCCGGCGACCGGTACCTCGACACCTACTACGACGATGCGTGGCTCGCGGCCCGCGGCTATGACATCGCGCCTCACTTCGAGCGGTTCGATCGAGCCTGCGACACCGGGGTGCTCGCGCCGGCCTGACCCGCAGGCACCGGGGGAACGTCGTTCGGAGCGGCGCCGTCGGCTACGCCCGGCAGGGGCTGGTGGAGGTACGGCGCGCCGGGGCGCGGTGCGCCCCTCGGAGAATCTGGTAGGCGCGATTGGACTCGAACCAACGACCCCCACCATGTCAAGGTGGTGCTCTAACCAGCTGAGCTACGCGCCTGCGAGGGGCGGATTATAGCAAGGTTCGGCGGGGCCGCAGCAGGACCGCCCGTACCGGCGCCCGGTCCGCCGGCCGTTTCACGGCATGCGGCCCGTCACGAGCGCCAGCGCACCGATCAGGATCGGCTGGTGGACCATGTAGACCCCCAGGCTGTGGCGGCCGAGCCACGCGATCGGGCGCGGCGCGTTGGCAAGGAACGCGAGCGGCGCGAACGACCGGCGGAGCAGGACGTCGCCCGCCGCGACGCCGACGAGCGCGGCGCCGATCCACGGGAAGAGCGGCACGTAGTCCACGGTCACCGGCTTGTGCGTCGTGAAGCCGATCCACGCGAGCGCACGCGAGTCGAACGCCGGGTGCGTCACGACGAGGCCCGCCACGATCGCGGCGGCGCCGCACGCGAGCGCGAGGCGCGGGCTGCGCGTGAACGGCCACGCGACGACGCTCGCGACGGCGATGCAGTGCAGGATGCCGAACCAGATGTAGCTCTTCGGAAACGCGAGCCAGCTCGCGATGCTCACGGCGATCGCGCACGCGGCGATCGCGGCGATCCGCCGCCAGCGCTGCGCGGCTGCGACGCGGGCGTTCCGCGCGAGGACGAGCGACACGCCGACGAGCCCGAGGAACGTCGAGACGATAGTGGCACGCGCCGCGAGCCAGAAGGGATCGCCCTCGAAGTCGAGGCGGGCGAGACCGAACAGCCGCAGGTCGAACGAGAAATGGTAGGCGACCATCGCGACGATCGCGATGCCCCGAAGCGCATCGACCGCGGCCACGCGCGCCGGGCGCGAGGCGGGCGTGCCCGGTCGCGCGGCCGGCCGGGTCAACGGCGCTCGGACACCCACTGCAGCCGGACCGCGCCGTTGGCGTCGGGCGG
>CALDKM010000219.1:0-4298 GCA_937898875.1 uncultured Pseudomonadota bacterium
CTCCCGGCACGGGTGCCGATCAGTTCTCCTTCGAGCAGTCCCGCGGCGTGATGCCCTTCTCCTTCGCGTACTTCGCGGCGGACTCCTCGATCAGCGGACGCGTGATCTGCTTGTCCGCCATGATCCAGTCGCTTACCTGGACGAGCTTCGCTCCGTCCCACTGGTAGACCTTGGCTGCGCCTCCGCCCTCGTGATCCATGCAGCTGGAGCGGACCGTCTGCACGAGTCCCCAGGCGCCGATCTCCTTCAGCCGCTTCTCGTCGAGGTTGAGGTTCTCGAGGCCCCAGCGGATCTGCTCGCCGGTCAGTGGCTTGTTGCCGAACTTCTTCTGCGCGGTGCGAACGGCTTCGGTGTTGATGATCCCGTAGGTGAGGCCCATGTTGTAGTAGATGAGTCCCATGCGGCTCATGTCCTGCAGGTTGCCCTTGTTGCCGCCGCCGTAGAGGACCTTCCTGATCTCCTGCGTGACGGGGAACTCGCCGGTCGGCATCGGGTGCACGACGTAGAAGCCCTTGGCCGACGCGCCCGCGGGGACGAGGTCGTCCTCGGTGCCGGCGAACGGCACGCCGACGATGCGGTTCAGCGGGAAGCCGGTCTTCTCTGCCGTCTTGAGCGCGACGGCGGGCGCGACGCCCCATTCACGCAGGATGACCCAGTCGGGCTTGATCCGACGGATTTCGAGCCAGGCCGACTGCTGCTCGCTGCCAGGCATCGCGACCGCGATGTGGGTGATCTCGAAGCCGTACTTCTTCGCCTGAGCGTCGAGCGCCGGAATCGTCTCCTTGCCGCCTGCCGAATCCATGTGCAGGTTGACGATCTTCTTCCCCTTCAGCTTTTCCATCCCGCCTTCCTGCATGCCGATGAACTTGATCTTGACCGTGTTCGTCGACAGGTAGTTGGTCCCGAGCGGGAAGACGTAGGGGAACACCCTTCCGTCGGTGGTGTCGGTCCGGCCCGATCCGATGGTCACGATCGGAACCTTGTCCGTCGTGGTCCGGTCGAGCAGCGCGTAGACCGCGCCCGTGTTGATCGGGTTGTACGTCGAGGCGCCGGTGGGACCGCTCTGAAGCAGCCGCTGGTAGCACTCGACGGCACGATCGACCTTGTACGCGGTCTCGCACTCCTCCCAGGTCAGCTTGACGCCGTTGATGCCGCCGTCGCGCTTGTTGAGCAGGTCCATGTAGTCGATCCAGCCGGCCGCGATGTTCACGCCGAGCGGCGTCAGCGGGCCGGTGCGCCAGCCTATCAACGGAAAGAACTGCTCGTTGGGAGCCGCGCCGGCCGGCAACGTCATCGACGCCACAACCCCCAGCGCCATCCCGGCCAGCGAGCGCCTGATCATCGATCGCACTTTCATCGTTCACTCCTCCTGATGGACGCCATGCGCGGACTACTCCGGTCCGCGCTCTCTGCCGGAAATCCCGGCCCGTTCAACCTTCGCTGGGCGGCTCACGCCGTGCTCCCGGCCGACGACGCGCGTGCGTCAGCGGGGAAACGGCCAGAGCCGGAGCTTCTCCTTGCCGATCTGCCAGAGCCGCACGAGGCCGTGCGGCTCGACGATCAGCAGCCAGATGATCAGAACGCCGTAGACGATGTGCTCGACGTGGGCGACGACGCTCGCGTCGATCGCGTGCCCGAAGATCGCGGAGCCCACGACGTTCATGACGATGGGCAGCAGCATGACGAACGCCGCGCCGAGGAAGCTGCCCATGATGCTGCCCAGGCCGCCGATGATCGCCATGAAGAGAATCTGGAGCGAGCGATCGAGGTCGAAGGCCTGCGGCTCGACCGTTCCCACGTAGGCATAGGCCCACAACGCGCCCGCCACGCCGCAATAGAACGAACTGACGCCGAACGCCATCAGCTTGGTCCGGAACACGCTGATGCCGATGACCGCGGCCGCCACGTCCATGTCGCGGACCGCCATGCAGTTGCGTCCGAAGGCGCTGCGCATCATGTTCTTCGCGGCGAGCGCCATGAGTACGACGATCGTCAGCACGAGCAGGTAGCGCCGGACCGGGGTGTCGAACGCCACGCCGAGGATGACGATCTTCTGCGCCGTGATGACTCCCGACGGGTTGTAGTCGGTGAGCCACGCGAACTTGGTCAGCGCCCATTCGATGAAG
This sequence comes from uncultured Pseudomonadota bacterium, assembly GCA_937898875.1. GTDB lineage: Bacteria > Pseudomonadota > Gammaproteobacteria > Burkholderiales > Casimicrobiaceae > VBCG01. The sequence continues at coordinate 2,127 of CALDKM010000219.1, forward strand.
AACTGCGAGCCGAGCGTCGCGACGATCAGGTAGAAGTCCTTGATCCGGTGGCACGACAGGCCGAAGAGCACGCCGATGAGGGCGGCGCACAGTCCTGCCAGGACGAAGCTGCCGAGGATCGGCATGCCGTCGACGCGGAGCATGAAGTTGTAGGCCGCGAACGCGCCCACGCCCATGAAGCCCGCCGATCCCAGCGAGATCTGGCCCGCGTAGCCGGTCAGGATGTTGAGGCCGAGCGTCGCGAGCGAGAGGATCAGCAGCGGAATCAGGAGGCCGTTGAACCAGTAGTCGTTGCCCGCGATCGGGACGATGACGAACGCCGCGATCATCAGCGCGGAGAACGCCGCCCGATCCTGGACGATCGGGAAGATGCGCTGGTCCGTCGCGTACGCGGTCTTGTACTGGCCGGCCTCGCGGTAGAGCATCGGCTACACCCGCTCGATCCGGCGCTCGCCGAACAGCCCGTGCGGACGCACGAGCAGGAACAGCATGGCGAACACGTACGGGAACCAGTTCTCGATCCCGCCCCCGATGTACCGGCCCAGGTAGATCTCGGCCAGCTTTTCCGTGGCGCCGATGACGAGGCCTCCGACGATGGCGCCGGCGACCGAGGTGAATCCCCCGAGGATCAGGACGGGCAACGCCTTCAGCGCGACCACCACGAGGCCGAACTGCACGCCGAGCCGCGATCCCCACAGCAGTCCGGCGACGAGCGCGACGGCGCCGGAGATCGCCCACACGATGCGCCACATGCGCGGCAGCGGAATGCCGATCGACATCGCGGCCTGATGATCGTCGGCCACCGCGCGCAGCGCCCGGCCGGTCGCGGCGTAGTTGAAGAAAAGGCCGAGGACGAGCACCAGCGTTCCGGCGACGGCGGCGGCGAAGAGGTCGAACTGGCTCACCCGGACGCCGGCGACCTCGAAGGGCACGTCCCTGATGCCGAGATCGAGGCCGAAGGCCTTGGACCCCCAGATCAGCTGGCCGACGCCTTCGATGACGATCGCGAGCCCGATCGTCGCCATGAACAGGGACATCGGAGGCTGGTTCGCGAGCGGCCGCAGGACGAGCCGCTCGACCAGCAGCGCGAGCAGCGCCATCACGGCGAGCGTCGCGACGATCGCGAGCCAGAAGGGCAGGCCGCGCGCGACCAGGTTGACGAACGTGAGCGCCGCGAACAGCACCATCGCGCCCTGCGCGAAGTTGAACACGCCGGACGCCTTGTAGATCAGCACGAAGCCCAGGGCGATCAGCGAGTACATGACGCCCGCGAGCAGGCCGCCGATCAGCACCTCGATGAAAAACTCCACGGATTCCTCGTCAGTGGGGTGGCCCGGCGGACGACCCTCCGCAGCGGCGCGCCCGAGCGCGTCTCGCGCGTCGGCCGTGTTGTCCCGGCCGTTGGCGATCGGCTCGCGCGGGCACCATAGCACTCCCCCGGTAATTGTTCAAGCGCTTGCTCGAATTCGTCCGGCGACTCGGCGGTCGCGCCGGGTCGCGGAAACGGCATCAGGCGATCACGAACAGCGGCTGGCCGTACTCGACCGGCTGTCCGTCCTCGACGAGCGCGGACGCGACGATTCCGGCGCGGGCGGCAACGACCTCGCTCCGGAGCTTCATCGCCTCGATGACGCAGAGCGTGCGGCCTGCCTCGACGAGGTCGCCTGCCTCCACGAACGGCCTGGTCCCCGGCGCGCCGGCGCGGTGCAGCGTTCCGACGCGCGGGCTCTTGATCACGTGCGGCACGGCGGGCGGAGAAGGGTCGGGAAGCGGCGCCGCGCCGGGGCCGCCGGTCCCCGTCGGCACCGTGCCTGCCGTGTCCGGCCCCGCACGCGGGTCGCGACGCTCCGCGTCGCGCGCGTTCGTCACGCGTATTCGCCTCGAGGCGTTGCGGAACTCGAGCTCGGCGATCCCCGAGCCGCGCACCATTTCGACGAGCAGCCGGATCCTGCGGAGTTCGACGGGCGTCGGATTCATCGCGGGCGGTGGCGTCGGGCGGCGGCGAGTTCGTCGAGCATCGCCGGCGTCGGCGCGCCCATGGCCGCCGGCCGGTCTGGCCTGACGACCCCGATGCGGGGCTCCGGCCCGTCGAGGAGGAGCGTGTCGAATCGCATCGGGGGCGGGATCGCGCAGGCGGACGTCGGCACAGCGGCGGACTTCCAGGACGCGGAC
>CALDKM010000220.1:0-8295 GCA_937898875.1 uncultured Pseudomonadota bacterium
TCCGCCCCCGCCGGCGTCCTCTTCAAGCACTTCGGCATCACCGCCGACGCCGTCGAAGACGCGCTCCGGCGCGTGACCGCGACGTGACGCGCAACGCGGCCGGGCGGCGACCGAAGGGCCGCCCCGAGGTCGCCGTGCCCCCTGGGCGGCGTCGCGTGCGCGACGAGGAGCCCCGAGCGCATTTCGCTCGGGGATCGGCGCGCACGTCCGCGATCGCCGCCTGCGGCCGACGCGCGAGGTCGCGCATCGCGTTGCCGGCGCATGGAGGCCAAGGGAGGCGGCCGCAGGCCGCTTCGGGGGAGTCACACACACCTCCCCCATCCGGGTAGTGGGGTCTTACCCGCCACGGTTATAGACTGCCCGCTGCCGGCCCGCGCCTAATGCGCGATACATTGGACGGCCAACCGCCGTGCCTGCGGGCGCGTGCGGCTGGCCTGCGGCGACGACCGGACCGACGAGCCGGCGGTGCCGCCCCCCGACCCGTACGAGGAGACACGACCGTGACCACCGTGAACCATGACAAGGAACTGGACGCCCGCGGGCTGTCCTGCCCGCTGCCGATCCTGAAGACCAAGAAGGCGCTAGGCGAGCTCGCCTCGGGTCAGGTGCTGAAGGTCGTCGCGACCGACCCGGGCTCGATCAAGGACATGCAGGCGTTCGCCAACCAGACCGGCAACCCGCTGGTCTCGCAGGCCGAGCAGGGCAAGGAGTACGTGTTCTTCCTGCGCAAGAAGTAGGCGCGCCGCCCGACCCCACGCCCGTCCCCGGAAGGACCCTCATGGAAGAGCCCCGCCAGAAGAAGATGGCCATCATCGCGAGCAAGGGCACGCTCGACATGGCCTACCCGCCGTTCATCCTCGCGACGACCGCCGCCGCGCTGGGATGGGAAGTCCAGATCTTCTTCACGTTCTACGGGCTGCAGCTGCTGCGCAAGAGCCTGAAGCGCATCAAGATCAGCCCGCTCGCGAATCCGGCGATGCCGATGCCCGTGCCGATGCCGGTGCTCGTCAGCTCGCTGCCCGGCATGCAGTCGATGGCGACGTCGATGATGAAGCAGAAGATCAAGAAGCACGGCGTCGCCTCGCTGGAGGACCTGCGCACGATGTGCCTCGAGGCGGACGTCAGGATGATCGCCTGCCAGATGACGATCGACCTGTTCGAGTTCAACAAGAGCGAGTTCATCGAAGGCATCGATTACGGCGGCGCCGCGTCGTTCCTCGAATTCGCCGGCGAGGCGGACGTCTCGCTGTTCATCTGACCCGATCACGCAGCGACGGCACGCGCCGGCACGGGCCGGCGACGGGCCGCAGGACTCACGAAGGGAGGATCCCATGAAGCGCAACCGCATCACGATGTTGAGCCTCGCGCTCGCCGGCCTCGCGGCCGCCGCGCAGCCCGCGCAGGCGACCGACGGCTATTTCGCGCACGGCTACGGCATGAAGTCGCTCGGCATGGGCGGCACAGGCGTCGCCCTGGCACAGGAGCCCTTCGGCGGCGCGATCAACCCCGGCGCGATGACTTTCCTGGACGGCAACATGTGGGAAGTCGGCGTGACGTGGTTCAACCCGCAGCGCAGCGCATCGCGCACCGGCTCCGATCCCTACGGCCTCGACGGCAGCTCGACCAGCGGCAGCGAGAACTTCTTCATCCCCGAATTCGCCGTCAACTGGCGCTACAGCCCGACGGTCTCCTTCGGCGTGTCCGTGTACGGCAACGGCGGCATGAACACCGATTACGGCGGCGGCGAGGTCTCGGCCGCCTCCGCGTGCGCAGGGTTCAATCCGAATCCCGGTCCGTACAACCTGCTGTGCGGCAACGGCCGTCTCGGCGTCGACCTGATGCAGCTGATGATCGCGCCCTACGTGTCGTGGCAGTTCGTGCCCGGCCACTCGGTCGGCATCGCGCCGATCATCACCTACCAGCGCTTCAAGGCCGATGGCCTGCAGGCGTTCGACAACCCGATGCTGTCGACGAGCCCGGGCAACGTGACCAACAACGGCTACGACGACGCGTGGGGCGTCGGCGTGCGCGTCGGCTACATGGGCAAGATCAACCAGTACTTCGCCGTCGGCGTCGCGTACGCGAGCAAGGTCGACATGGGGAGCTTCGACAAGTACAAGGGCCTGTTCGCCGAGAGCGGCGGCTTCGACATCCCGTCGTCCTTCGTCGTGGGCGCCACGCTCACGCCGGACGACCGCTGGACGATCGCGCTGGACTTCGAGCGGATCTTCTACGACGACACGCCTTCGGTGAGCAACCGCAGCGCGCTCATCTACAACTGCGCCGGCGGCCAGTCGAGCAACTGCCTCGGCGGCAGCAGCGGCGCGGGCTTCGGCTGGCAGAACGTCGACGTCTGGAAGCTCGGCGTCCAGTACAGGCTCAACGACGCGTGGACGCTGCGTGCCGGCTACAACCACAGCGACAACCCGATCGAGGCGCAGGACGTGACGTTCAACATCCTCGCCCCGGGCGTGATGAAGAGCCACTACACGCTCGGTACGACCTGGAAGATCGACCGCATGTCCGAGATCACCGGCGCGTTCATGTACGCGCCGCGGGAGTCGGTGACGGGCGCCAGCCTGCTGAACGGGTTCGTCAACGGCCAGCTGCCCCCGGGCGCCCCGCCGATGAACGCGAGCGAGACGATCAGCATGCGGCAGTACGAGCTGGGGATCGCGTACCAGCGCCGGTTCTGATGCGCCGCTGACCCGAAGGCCGTAACGCGCGCGCCCGGGCACCCCCCGGGCGCGCTGCATTTCCGGGCAGCGGAAGGCGCGGGTGCGCTACAGACGCAACGCGTCGTCGAGCGCCAACGCTTCGACGGCCAGTTCGCCGTCGTCGCCTGCTATCGCGTCGAGGACCACGCCGCACGCGCGGCGCCAGTGCTCCGCCCCGACCTCTGCCGTCGCGAGCAGCGCCTGCCCCCGATCGCCGCCGCGCCACGCGAGGTACGCTTCCTGCGCGCGCGGGAACAGCTCGCGGCGCATGCCGTCCAGGTTCGCGAACCACAGGTGCAGCGACGCATCCGCCTTGCGCTCGACGAGCTCGGGCAGCGTCACGAGGCAGTCGGCGAGGTGGTCGCGCACCGCGCGCATGAGGATGGAGGCGCCGCGACGCTCGAGCCCGCAGAGCGACCCCTCCCATGCCGGGCCGAGCAGCGCCGCGGCCTCGTGCTCGCCCACTTCGTGCAGGATCAGCGTCTCGGTCTCGGCCGCGACCATGCGCCCGAGCGCCGCAGCCGAGCCTTCCTCGTAGCCATGCGCGTCGAGCGCGGCCTTCAGCGCGCCGTCGCTGCGCCTGACCGCCCACGCCTCGGCCTTCTCCCACAGCACGCGGGCGAGCGACTCCTGGCGCACGTAGATCGTGTCGCCGCGCATCGCGGCCGGCGCGGCGTCGAGGTCGCACGCAAGCTCGCGGCCGGCGACGAGCACCCGCGCCCCGCCACGCCGCTCCTCGCGCTCGAGCGCTGCGACGAAGAACTGGGGCTTGCCGAACCGTCCGAGCCCGGCGCCGTAGACCAGCCCCTCCGGCACCAGCGCGCGATTGACCGCCTCCACGTCGTAGGGATCGACGGCCCGCGCGCCGACCGGCAGCGGGCGATAGTCGGCGTCCTCGAGCGCCGCCCACGCCGACTCGCGCGCCGCGAGCCACGCGCCGACGTCGGCGCGCACGAGCGGCTCGCCCAGCGCCACGCCGCGCTCCCAGCGGTAGTACTCGCGCATCGCGAGCAGGTAGGTGCACATCGTCATCTCGCGCGCGTGCCGCGCGTCGGAGATCGCGCAGTTCGTGCGCACCGCGGCGACCAGGTCGTCGTGCGCCGGCGTCACCATTCGTCCTTCGCGCGATGACGCCGCCGCCCCTGCCAGCCGGCGACCGACGCGACGATCGACGGCCACGGCAGCTCCGCGAGGCTTCCCCGGCGCGCCATCTCGCCGGCGACGAGCCGGTGCACGTCGGCCTCCGCCTCGCCTGCGCACGCGCGCAAGCCCGCGAGCCCGCCGCATTGCAGCTTCATCGCCACCGCGTGCGGCAGCGGCGCCGCCGCCGTGAGCTTCAGCGCGAACGCGGCACGCTCGCGCAGCAGCGCCGCGAACGTCTCGCAGTTCGCTCGCGCCACCGGCGACGTGCAGCCGATCGTCTCCCGCTCGGCCAGCGCGCGGCGTGCCGACGTCGCGCAGGCAGCGCATCCGGCCAGAACCGCCTTCGCGAAGATGCAGGGCAGCGGCGTCGATGCGTCGCGCGCCTCCCGGAATGCCGCCTCGTCGACCATTTCTCCGGGCCCCGTCGCCGGGACTATTCGTCGCCCTCGAGGCCGGGCCTGGGCGCGCGCTCCTGCGTCAGCAGGTCCTCGGCCTCGAAGTCGGTCGCGGCGAAGATGACCTTGACCGTGCAATCCGGCGGCAGGTCGGGGCTCGTGCGGAGCGCCTTCGCGCGCACCGACGCGTCGCGGAACGAAGCGAGCTCGTCGACCTTCTCGAGGCCGCCGTAGCGGTGGATGCGATAGACGAAGTACGGCACGACACATCTCCCGGGACGCGGCCGGCGTCACTCGACGTAGCGTTTCGCGGCCCGGCGTCGGCCGGGACTGCTCTTCTGGATCACGACCCCGCGCACCGGAGCGAGATCGGGAATCGCGACGGCCGGCCACCCCGCGCCCAGCGCGCGCAGCTCCCAGCCGCCCTCGGTGCGCGCGAGCCGGCGCAGCGTCCACCCGTCCTGGAGTTCCGCGACGACGAAGGAGCCGTCGGACGCGAGCCCTTCCGGCTCGACGACGATGATCTCGCCTTCGGCGAACTCCGGCGCCATGCTGTCGCCCAGCACCATCAGAACGAACGGCTCCGCGCCGCTGCAGTCGCCCTCCTCGTCGTGCGCGGCCGGCGCCGCCGGCACGATCGGGATCACCTTCGGGCGTTCCATCGCCGTCACGCCACCGTGGTGCGGATCTGCGCGGGGGGGACACCGGCCGCCGCAAGCGCCGTGCGAGCCGCATCGACGAACGCTGCCGGGCCCGCGACGTAGACGTCGTGCCGAGGCAGGGGCAGCGCCTTCGCCATCGCCAGGACGACCGTCGGCGCGCCCGACGCGCCATCCGCGGCGGCGTGTCCCTGATAGCGGAAGCCGTCGAACGCGGCGGCCCACGCGCGGCACTGGTTCGCGTGATAGTGGCCGTCGGGCCGCGTCGCGAGCCAGTCGAGCGACATCGTCGGCGCCGCGTCGATCGCGATCGCGTGCTCGATCAGGCTCTTGATCGGCGCGTAGCCCGTGTCGCACGCGACGAACGCGAGCGGCCGCCCGCCGTCCGCGAGCACGAAGTCGCCCGTCGGCCCCCACAGCGTCAGCGAATCGGCCGGACGGAATGCCGCGTCGAAGAACATCGACGCGAGCGCGTCGCCGGGGTCGCGGGCAACGTGGAAGTGCAGGTTGCGGTCGTCGCAGGGGCAGCTCGCGATCGGCCAGGTCGCGCGCGCGTCGACGCCGCCCGCGCCCCCGTAGAGCGTCGCGCTCTGGCCGGCGAGGAAGCGCAGGCGGCTGCCTCGCGGCGTCTGCACGTGGACGAGCAGCGTGTCGGGCGCGAGCGGGGCCACCGAGCGCACGCGCACCTCGACCTCCTGCTCGGGGATCTCGGAGGGCCCCTGCGCCTCGAGCGTCTCGATCACGATCTCGCTCGATGCGGCCGAGTGCGCGCACAGCAGCGTGTGGCCCTGCAGCCGCTCCGCTTCGGAGAGCGGATAGTCGAACGGCATCATCTTCACGACGTCGCCCGAGATCACGCGCGCCTTGCACAGGCCGCAGGTGCCGTTGCCGCAGCCGTAATTGAGCTTGAGCCCCGCCTTGAGTCCCGCCTGCAGCAGCGTGTCGCGCCCCTCCACGAAGTAGACGCGGCCGCTGGGGCGCACCGTGACCTGCGCCGAGACGATCTTCAGCACGTCGTCCATGACCGTCAGCGCGTCGACCGGTTCGGTCGCGAGCACCTGCGCGAGGCCGCCGTCGAGGGCGGCGTGAAGCTCCTCGAGCGCGATCGACGGCGACTCGACGGCCAGCGCCTCGATGCGCGCACGCAGCGCGACGACGAGCTCATGGTAGCGCGCGAGGTGCGTCCGCGCGTCGGCGAGCTCGCGGCTCTGCGCGAACAGACGCTGCGCGAGGACGTCCTGGGGCGGCAGCACGCGCTCCTGCACGCGCCGGCCGAACGCCTCCTCGCGGACCTTCGCGGTGCGCTCGAACGCGCCCGAGTCGTCGGGGCGCCAGTCGGGATAGAGCTTCGCGAGGCCATCAAGCGAGACCAGCCCGTCGTTCGTCGCGAGCCGCCCGTCGGCCACGTCGCGCTGCAGTACCCCGCGCGGCACGCCGATCAGGCGCGCGGCCCGCGACAGCGTCACCCAAGGCGTCATTCCCCCTCCACGAAGTCGACGCGTCGCGCATCCCGACCACGGCGCCGCGCGCGCGAGCGTCGCGACCGCGCAACCGACGGCCCGCGGCGCGACCCCCGGTCACGGCTTCCGCGCGACGCCTTCCAGCATCTGCATCGTCGTGTCCGGATGTCGCATGATCGTCATGAACTGGCCCATGCCGAGTTCGGGCCAACCGAGCGCCGTGCGGTAGCGGCCGTAGAGTCCGTAGACCTTGTTGTCGACGATCCAGATCTCCCACGGAAGTGCCGCCGCGTTGTCCGCGCCGATCCTGTTCACCCACCAGCCCTCGCCGTGCTCCGCGTCACCCAGCGCCACGCCGAACACCGCCAGCTTGCGTTCGGGCACGGCGATCTCGTAGACCTTCGACGTGCCGCCCACGCCCTTCGACAGGTTCGCGCGCACCGTCGCGACCGCCTCGTCGAAGCCCGCGTGCTCGGCCAATTCGCTGCGGTCGCCGAAGCGCTCCATGCCGAGCATGTACCGGTAGCCGGCGAGGTCCTCGGCCTTCACGTCGCCGCCGGCGGGCTTCCCGCCGCCGAGCGCGCCCGCGAGTCTGCCCGAGGCCGCCCTGACCGCCGATTCCGCCTTCGGATACTCGCCGCGCAGGTACGCGCGCGCCCAGTACTCGGGATTGGCGTAGCGCACCGATCCGTCGGCGCGCACGTCCACGCGCAGCGGCGCGGCAGCGATCGCATTGCCGCCGATCGCGACCACCGCGTCCTGCAGCCCGGCATCGCCCACGACGACGATCGCGTGCTGCGAGAGTCCCTTCGGCGTGTACCGGCCGAGCACGCGGAAGCCCGCGCCGCCGAGCTTCTTCTCGACGTCCGCGGTTGCGGCGTCGAGCGTGCCGCCGACCGCCCTGTCCGCGTCGACGTACGGGCTCAGTGCCTGCGCGACGGCCGACCACGCGACGAGCGCGGCTCCCGCGATCAGAGACGCCTTCATGCATTCCCCTTCGAAAGTTGTCGCAAGCCGCCGCCCGTCAGCCCGACGCGTCGATGCGTTCGTGGTAGCGGGCGCGGTAGATGAGCCGCGGCCGCGCCGGGTCGTCGGTGAACGCCGACCGGTCGTGCAGCACGTTGTTGCACAGGAGCCCCATTCCGGGCTCGAGCGTGATCCGGTGGATCCACGGCGACGGCGTCGCGAGCAGCCGCTCGAGCGCGGCTACGGCGGCACGCACGTCGGCGTCCGCGTGCCATTCGATGCTGCGCGTGCGCGCCGTGTAGCGCATGTGCAGGTGGCCGGTCGCGTCGTCGACCGAGAAGACCGGGCCGGACTGCGCGGGCCGCGCGACGCCGTCCTCGTCGGCACGCTCGGGAATCGTCATCGCGTCGGGGCGCATCAGCGCGCGCACGAACGCGGGATCGGCGTCGCGGAGCTGCAGGTACGCGATCTCCGGATCCATCAGCGCGTTCTCGCCGCCCTCGGCCGCCTTCGCGACGCAGTGGAGCACCATCGCGCGGATCGTGCGCTCGGGCGGATGGTAGTAGCCGTCCGTGTGCCACCGGATCCCGCGGCTCGTGTACGGAATGAAGTCGCCGCGACCGCCGCCTTCCTGCACGGTCACGCGGCTTATGCCGTCGTCGTCGGCGAGCCAGTTGCGGTCGAGCCCCGCGAGCCCGAACTGCGCGGCGAGCATGCGCGGCAAATCCTTGTCGGCGCTCGTGTCGCCGCTGGCGTAGATCGCCATGTTCGCGGCACGGCAGCGTGCCGCGATCGCCGCGCGCTCGGAACGCGTCAGCGCGCGCGGGTCGGCCACGTCGACCACGAGGTCCGCGCCGCTCGCGGGACAGCCCGCGAGCTTGCGCGCGCGCCATTCGCGCCACGCGCGCTCGTCGTCGAAGCGGAACGGCGACGGCGCCAGCGTCCGGGACGGCGA
>CALDKM010000221.1:0-5319 GCA_937898875.1 uncultured Pseudomonadota bacterium
CCGGGACGGTCTCGGTGATCACGTAGGGGCCGCCCGCGGGCACGCTCGTGAACTGCTGCACGCCCGACCCGAGCGACGCGTCGATCGAGAAGTTGCCGACCGGCGCGCCCCCCGTCCCCGTGAAGCTGAACGTCGCACCGCCGCCGACCGTCGTCTTGCGGATGATGATCGTCCCGCCGCTGGGCGCCCCGATCACGGTGACGCGCGCGCACGCCGGCGCGTTGTCGGTCGTGTCCGACGTCGTGTCGATCTGCGTGCTGCCGATGAACGCGACCGCGCAGTTGTCGTAGGTGCCGATCGACGGATTCGCCTGCAGCGTCGCGTGGAACACCAGCGTCGTGCTGCCGAGCGCGGGGACGACGAAGCTCCCGCTCCACGTGAGCGTCTGGCCGTTGGCCCACGGGTTGCCGATCGGGCCGCCGTTGTAGACCGACGTGCCGGCGGCATAGGTGAAGCCGGCGGGCAGAACGTCCCGGATCTGGTCGAGGGTGACCGGCTCGTCGTCGCTGTTCGCGAACGTCACCGTGAACGTGACGTCGGTCGTCGAGCCCGACTGCACGACGGTCGTCGGACTCGCGGACTTGCTCAGCGTCGTCGGGTTGATCGTCGGCGGGATGTCCGGGTAGACGAAGTGGCTGACGTCGGTGTGCTTGAGGTTCTGGCCGCTGTCGATGAACGAGTAGGGGCTCGTCTCGGTGTCCGTCGAGGTCATGCCGACGACGCGGAACGTGTAGAGCGCGTAGTACGGCGTATTGGCGCTGTTCACCTCGAGGCCTGTGTGCACCAGGTCGTCGACGAGGATGTGCGGGTCGGGTCCGACGTCGGGCAGGTCGATGTAGACGGAGACCAGCTCGAAGGCCGCCGCGGGCCACGGCGCGTGCGCGGCGGGCGTGAACACCAGGTGCTCGTCGCTGCCGACCGTGCCGGTGCGGCCGTCGACGCGGATCGTGAACGTGGAGCCGAGGTACACGTCCCAGGGATTGACGGTGACCGAGTCGATCTTGTTCGAGTTCGCGTTGATGTGCGCGTGCGCGTAGCTCAGCGTCCAGTTGCTGGCATCGACCTGGGTGGCGCCGGGCAGCGACGGATCGCGGTCCCACAGGTAGACGGAGTGCGTCTGGCCGCCGATCACCTCGCCGATGTTGGGCACCGTGTCGCCGCACAGGTAGAAGTACGCCATCTTGTACTGGCCGGAGGGGATCGCGCCGACGTGGTAGACGCCGTCGTCGGTCGCCGCGAGCGTGATCCGGCCGCCGGCGAAGTTGCCGATCGTCGCCCAGACGTCGGTCACCGGGGCGTCCGCGGTGATCCGGTAGGCGGCGTAGTTGCACAGGTGCGCATCCGTGTGCGCGTTGTCCGCGAGCAGGATCGTGTGCGAGGTGCGCGTCACCGTGTAGGTCTGGGCCTGCGCGGCACCCGCCGCGAACCCCGCGAGGACCGCAATCGCCGCTCCCGCGACGATCCTGTCGACCCACCGGGCGAACCTGTTACTCATCCTGGATGCAGCCATGCGCTTCCCCTTGAAATGGTCCGCCGCCGCGGCGATAAAACGACGCCCCGGCCTATCTGCCGATTTTTCATCGTCGCCCCTGGCAACGGGCGGTCCATTGACGTGCGTCAAGCCGGGGCGAACCGTCGCGAGCGCGCGGGGCGCGCCGGTGGATCGTGAATTGCAATTCTACAGCGCGCAGAGACGCCGCCCCGGCGAACGGATCGATCCAGCGCCGGCGGCTCGGCGATCGATTCGACCATCGCGGCCGAGCGTTCGCGCGTTGCGGAAGCCGCACGCCGAATCCGTCGGCGGGGTGGTTGTCCTCGACACCCTGTGCGGTACGGGCGCGGAGGCGGAGCGAGGCGTCGGCGAGTTCGCGCGACCTTCGGGCCGTCGCTTCGCCCGCTACGACCGGCGGTCCTTGCCGCGCGGCTCGGACGCCGTGCCCGGACGCGCGATCTCCACGTCGCAGGTGCGCGCGCATAACGCACCGTTCAGCGCGAAGCGGTCGCCCGTCCGGCGTCCCTGGAAGTAGATCTCGTACGGTCTGCCGTACGCGGATGCGAGCGGGCCGATGCCGTTGCCGGTCATCACGGGCGTCCCGTCCGCGGCGACGCGGCCGCTCGCGAAATCGTACTCCGGCTGCCCGGGGGTGCCGCGTTCGGCCGTGGATTCGCCGCCGCGCACGACGATTCCTCCGCTTCGGATCAGCGGAGGGGCCCTGCCCACCGCCGAACATTTGCAGGTGGCGACCCATGCACCGTCGTACCGCGATGCGTCGGCGATCGGAGGCGGCGGCGCGGCGGATGCCGCGACGGCCTTCGCCGCGCTCTCGGCCTGTTCGGCTTTCGCGGCGTCGGCGTCCTGGCGCGCTGGTCGGCGTCGGCCCGAGCCTTCTCGGATGCCGCGAGATCGGCTTCGAGCTTCGCTTTCGCCGGATCGGGCGCGGCGACCTGCACCCCCGTCGGACGCGAGCCGCCGATCCATCCCTCCCACCAGGCGGCGTCGCCGGCGAGTGCCGCGATCGCGATCGCGCCGACGGGCATCGCCCGGCGCCGGGCAGTCCTGGCGGGCGCGAATCGGCCCCGGCAGCGCGCCGGCGAGTCGCTCGCTGGCCGGCCGGACAGGAATGATGATCGAAATCAATGTCCTGCGCCGCACCGGCCCGTGTGCGCGGTAGAATGCGCCGGAGCCGGACGGGGGGCCCCCGTTCCCGGCAACGCCATGTCGCTCCATACCGTCGGCCTCAATCACACGACCGCGCCGCTCGAGGTGCGCGAACGGGTCACGTTCGGGCCGGACGCGCTCGCCGACGCGCTGCGCGACATCACCGGCGCACGCACGGTCAAGGAAGCGGCGATCCTGTCGACCTGCAACCGGACCGAGGTCTATTTCCACGGCGGCGAACCGACGCGCGTCGCGCACTGGCTCGAGGACGTGCACGGACTCAAGTCCGACACGCTTCGGCCGCACCTCTACACGCTGGGGCAGGACCAGGCCGTGACGCACGCTTTCCGCGTCGCCGCGGGGCTGGACTCGATGGTGCTGGGCGAGCCCCAGATCCTCGGGCAGATGAAGCAGGCGGTGCGCACCGCCGAGTCCGCCGGGTCGCTCGGCCTCGTGCTCAATCGCCTGTTCCAGCGCACGTTCGCGGTCGCGAAGGACGTGCGCTCGCAGACCGACATCGGCAGTGCGTCGATCTCGATGGCCGCCGCCGCCGTCAAGCTCGCCGAGCGCATCTTTCCGTCGATCACCGACCAGCGGCTGCTGCTGATCGGCGCGGGCGAGATGATCGAACTGGCCGCGAATCACTTCGTCGCGAGGCACCCGAAATCGGTCACGGTCGCGAACCGCACGCTCGAGCGGGGGCAGTCGCTCGCCGACCGGCTCGGGGCCGAGGCGATCCTGCTGAACGAGCTGTCCGAGCGGTTGCCGCAGTTCGACATGATCGTCACCTGCACGGCGAGCACGCTGCCGATCCTGGGCAAGGGGCTCCTCGAGCGGGTGATCAAGGCGCGGCGCCACGCGCCGGTGTTCATCGTCGATCTCGCTGTGCCGCGCGACGTCGAGCCCGAGGCCGGCGCGCTCGACGACGTGTTCCTCTACTCGGTCGACGACCTGTCGGCGATCGTCAAGGACAACCTGCAGATCCGGAAGGAAGCGGTCGTGCAGGCCGAGGCGATGATCGCCGAGCAGACCGGGCACTTCCTGCGCTGGCTCGAGGGCCGCACCGTCGTCCCGACGATCCACGCGCTGTCCGGCCACGTCGACGAGATGCGCGAGATCGAGCTCGAGCGCGCGCGTCGCATGCTCGCGAACGGCACGCCGCCCGACCGCGTGCTCGATGCGCTCGCGCGCGGGCTCGCGAACAAGTTCCTGCACGCGCCGCTCTCGGCGCTCAACACGGCCGGCGACGCCGAGCGCGCCGAGTTGATCGCGCTGTTCGGGCGCGTCTACCGCCTGCACGAGCCTCCGGTCGACGGGTCCAGAGGGCGCTGACGCCGGGGTTGGGGTCTGACCCCGGTATCATCGGGATCTGACCCCGGTGTTGCGTTCCCGCGACCGGGAATGCTTGCTGCGGGCGAGCCGTTCGCCGCTCACGCAGGCAATCGCGCGCCTGACCGGGCGTCGTCCGGAACCGGGGTCGTACCCCGATGAGGCCGGGGTCAGACCCCTACCATGAAGCTCTCGCTCCGCACCCGCCTCGAACAGCTCGCGACCCGGCTCGCCGAGCTCGACCATCTGCTCGCCGCGCCCGAAACGGCGGGCGACATGGACCGCTTCCGCGCGTATTCGAGGGAGCACGCCGAGGTGACGCCGGTCGTCGAGCGCTTCGACGCCTGGCGGCAGGCGGAGTCCGATCTCGCGGCGGCCGACGAGATGGCTGCGGAGCCGTCGATGAAGGCGTTCGCCGACGAGGAGCGCGCGGCCGCGAAGTCGCGCATGGATGCGCTCGAGCGCGACCTGCAGGCCGCGCTGCTCCCGAAGGACGCGAACGACGCGCGCAACGTGTTCCTCGAAGTTCGCGCGGGCACGGGAGGCGACGAGTCGGCGCTCTTCGCGGGCGACCTCATCCGCATGTACGCGCGCTACGCCGAGCGCCAGGGCTGGAAGGTCGAGATCGTGTCGTCGTCGCCTTCCGAGCTCGGCGGCTACCGCGAGGTGATCGCGCGCATCGCGGGCGAGGGCGCCTACGCGAAGCTCAAGTTCGAGTCCGGCGGCCACCGCGTGCAGCGCGTGCCCGAGACCGAGGCGCAGGGACGCATCCACACGTCGGCGTGCACGGTGGCCGTGCTGCCGGAAGCCGATCCGATCGCCGACATCCAGATAAGTCCGGCGGACCTGCGCATCGACACGTTCCGGGCCTCGGGCGCGGGCGGCCAGCACATCAACAAGACCGATTCCGCGGTGCGCATCACGCACCTGCCGACCGGGCTCGTCGTCGAATGCCAGGACGACCGCTCGCAGCACCGCAACCGCGCGCAGGCGATGGCGGTGCTCGCGTCGCGCCTGCTCGACCGCGAGCGCAACGAGCGCCAGGCGAAGGAGGCTGCGGCGCGCAAGAGCCTGATCGGGTCGGGTGACCGCAGCGAGCGCATCCGCACCTACAATTTCCCGCAGGGTCGGGTGACCGACCACAGGATCAACCTGACGCTCTACCGGATCGACGCGATCGTGGACGGCGACCTCGACGAGATCGTCACCGCGCTCCAGCAGGAGTTCCAGGCCGAGCAACTCGCGGCGCTTGGAGGAGAGGAGACCTGATGGCGCCGGGGAAAAGTAGGGTCAGACCCCATTTATCGGGGGAAAGTGGGGTCAGACCCGGG
>CALDKM010000222.1:0-7432 GCA_937898875.1 uncultured Pseudomonadota bacterium
CGACCGCCCCGCCCCGCTCACGGTACGAATCGAAGCGCGGCCGCGCGGCCGCGTGCGCGAGCTGCTCGCGCATGCCGGGAACGTCGCCCCGCTGCCTCGCGCGCTCGGCGAGCAGGACCCACGCGACCGCGTTGTCCGGATCGCGCGACGCGAAGCGCGACGCGGGATCGAGCGCCGCGCAGTCTGCCCAGGTCGGCACGGCCCGCAGCATGCAGGCGTCCGCCAGACTCGAGAGCAGCAGCATGTCGGCCGGGCGCAGACGCCACGCGCCGGCGTAGTCGGCGATGCGCGCGCCCGGATCCATCGTCGCCTGAAGCCCGCGGACGAACAGCGCGTCCGCGTCGACGGCGGTCGCGACGCGATCGCGCAGCGCGCGGTCGATGCGCTCGAACGCGGACTCGGGCAGCGAGGGGATGCGGGGCCCGTCGGGATAGGGCGCGGACTGCGCGAGCGACGCGCCACAGGCCGCGGCGAGGAGCGACGCGAACGCGAGGCGAAGCATCGCGCGGCGCCCGCTCAGTCGAACAGGAACTTGCGCTGGCCTTCCCAGCCGTCCTGCGGAAGGCGCCTGAAACCGCTCTTCGCGAAGAGCAGCCAGCGGCCCATCACGAACGCGAACAGCGCGGCCGCGTCGGACGACGGGTCGCCGTGCCACGCGTTGGCCATCTGGGCGGTGCGCAGCGACTGGCGCAGCGTCGCCTCGAGCTTGTCGTAGAGCTGGTTCATGCGCACCTGCAGGCGCTCGTCCTCGTTCACCAGCGCGTCGCCGACGAGCACGCGCGTCATGCCGGGGTTCTTCTGCGCGAACCCCAGCAGCATCGAGACGATCTGCTCGGCCTGCGCGACGCCGTCGGTCTCGGCGGACTGCACCTTGTTCGCGAGCGTGAAGATCGTCGTCTCGACGAACTCGATCAGCCCCTCGAACATCTGCGCCTTGCTCGCGAAGTGCCGGTAGAGCGCGGCCTCCGAGACGTCGAGCTTCGCGGCGAGCGCCGCCGTCGTCACCTTGTCGCCGCGCGGGCTCTCGAGCATCGTGGCCAGCGTCTGCAGGATCTGCAGGCGGCGCTCGCCGGGCTTCGCGGCCATGGTCGGTCTTCCGGGTTCAGGCGCGCGCGGGCGCCGGGTCGTCGGCGCGGATCATCGTGCCGACGCCCTCGTTGGTGAGCACCTCGAGCAGCAGCGCGTGCTCGACGCGGCCGTCGATGATGTGCGAGCTCCTGACGCCGTTCCTCACCGCGTCGAGCGCCGATCCGATCTTCGGCAGCATCCCGCCGTGGATCGTGCCGTCGGCGAAGAGCCGGTCGATCTCGCTCGCGGTGAGCCCGGTCAGCAGCGTGCCGTGCTTGTCGAGCACGCCGGTAGTGTTCGTCATGAGCACGAGCTTCTCGGCGCGGAGCGTCTCGGCGAGCTTGCCTGCGACCAGATCGGCGTTGATGTTGTAGGCCTCGCCCGCGGCGCCGACGCCGATCGGCGCGATCACCGGGATGAAGTCGCGCGAGTCGAGCAGCTGGATCAGCTCGGGGTCGATGCGGTCGATCTCGCCGACGTAGCCGATGTCGACGTCCGCGCCCGACGCGCTGTCGCGCAGCACCATCCTGCGCGCCTGGATGAACGCGCCGTCCTGGCCGGTGAGCCCGACGGCCTTGCCCCCGTGCTGGTTGATGAGGCCGACGATCTCCTGGTTGAGCTCGCCCAGCACCATCTCGACGACGTTCATCACGCGCTCGTCGGTGACGCGCATCCCCTGGCGGAACTCGCTCTCGATGCCCATCGTCTTGAGGAGGTCGCCGATCTGCGGGCCGCCGCCGTGGACGATCACCGGGTTCATGCCGACGAGCTTCAGCATGACGACGTCGCGCGCGAAGCCCGCCTTGAGCTTCGCCTCCGTCATCGCGTTGCCGCCGTACTTGACGACGATCGTGCGGTCGTGGAAGCGCCGGATGTAGGGCAGCGCCTCGGCGAGGATCTGCGCCTTCTGTGCGGCGGAAACGGCGTCGAGCGGCATGGGAGGGGCAAGCGGCGGGAAGGGTGATTGTACCGTATCGTCCCGGAGGGTCCCCGGCCGGCCGTCGCGCCGCGGCGCGTTCGCCAGCAACGCTTCCCCGGCGAGTGAGCGCTGACGGCGCGGGCGGGGCCGCGCGAATTTTGTTATCGTTCGCCTCCATGTCGAGCCCGCTCCCGGACGCCGTCCCGCTGGCCGAAGTCAAGCGCGTGCTCGTCACCAAGCTGCGTCATCACGGCGACGTGCTGCTCGCCTCGCCGGTGGTCTCGGCGCTCAAGGCGGCGGCGCCGCACGCCGAGGTCGACGCGCTCGTCTACCGCGACACCGCGCCGATGCTCGAGGGCCACCCGTCGCTCGCGCGCCTCCACACGATCGACCGCGCGTGGAAGCGCGAGGGGCTCCTGCGGCAGCTCTCCGCCGAGCGCGCGCTCGCGCGCGACCTCGCCGCGCGCCGCTACGACCTCCTCGTGCACCTGACCGAGCATCCGCGCGGCATCGCACTGGCGCGGCGCCTGAAGCCCCGCTGGGCCGTGACGACCGAGCGGGCGCCCGAGCGCGGCGCCGCCTGGCTGTGGAAGCGGCACTACACGCACTTCTACCGGCTGCCGCGCGCGACCGAGCGGCCGATGGTCGAACAGAACCTGGACGCGCTGCGGCGGATCGGGATCGATCCCCCCGAGGAGGCGCGCAGGCTCGTGATGGTCCCCGGCGCGGAGGCCGAGGCGAAGGTCGACGCGCTGCTCGCCGGTCGCGGGCTCGCGCGGGGCGGCTTCGTGCAGGCCCACCCGGGCTCGCGCTGGTTCTTCAAGTGCTGGCCGGCGGACCGCGTGGCGTCGCTCCTCGGGCGCATCGTCGCCGACGGCCTGCCGGTCGCGCTCACGGCGGCGCCGGACGATCGCGAGCGCGCCATGCTCGACGCGATCCGGGCGCAGCTGCCGCCGGCCGCGGCCGCGCGCGTGACCGACCTGGGCGGGATGCTCTCGCTGCGCGAACTGGCCGCGCTGACCGCGCGAGCCCGCCTGTTCGTCGGCGTCGACTCGGCGCCGATGCACATCGCGGCGGCGGTCGGAACGCCTGCGGTCGCACTCTTCGGCCCGTCGTCCGAGATCGCGTGGGGACCGTGGCGCGTGCCGAGCCGCGTGGTGACCTCGGCGCACCCCTGCCGACCGTGCGGACTGGACGGCTGCGGCGGCAGCAAGGTATCCGAGTGCCTGACGACGCTGTCCGTCGAGAAGGTCCACGCGGCGGTCGCCGGGCTGCTGGCGGAGGGCGCGCGGTGAGGCTCGCCGTGATCCGCCAGCGCTACACGCCGTACGGCGGCGCGGAGCGCTTCGTCGAGGGCGCCCTCGAGGCGCTGCTCGAGCGCGGCGTCGCGATCTCGCTCTACACGCGGGAGTGGCCCGAGACGCGGCTGCAGCTGATCGAGCCGACGATCGTCGACCCGTTCCACGTCGGGCGGCTGTGGCGCGACATGAGCTTCGCCCGCGAAGTGTGCCGCGCGATCGGGAGCACGAAGGCCGACCTCGTGCAGTCGCACGAGCGGGTTCCCTGCTGCGACGTGTTCCGCGCCGGCGACGGCGTTCACGCGGTCTACCTCGAGGAGCGCCTCGCGGCCGCGGGTCCGCTCGAGCGGCTCGCGCTCCGCGCGAGCCCCTACCACCGTTACGTGATTGACGCCGAGCGGAAGCTGTTCGCGAGCCCGTGGCTCTCCGCCGTGATCTGCAACTCGGAGATGGTCCGCGACGAGATCCGCGAGCGCTACGGCTACCCGGCGGCGAAGCTGCACGTGATCCGCAACGCCGTCGACTGCGCGGCGTTCCATCCGGGGCTCCGCGCCGGCCGCGAGCGCGTGCTCGAGGCCCTCCGGATTCCCCCGGAGGACACGGTCTTCCTGCTCGTCGGGTCCGGCTACGAGCGCAAGGGCGTGGCCGCGGCGATCCGGGCGCTCGCCCTGCTTCCCGCCTCGGCGCATCTCGTCGTCGTCGGACGCGAGTCGCATCCGCAGCGATACGCCCGGCTCGCTCGCTCGCTCGGCCTCTCGGGCCGCGTGCACATCGCGGGCCCGCAGTCGGATCCGAAACCGCACTTCGGCGCGGCCGACGCCTTCGTCCTGCCCACGGTCTACGACCCGTGCCCGAACGCCGCCCTGGAGGCGATGGCCTGCGCACTGCCGGTGATCACCAGCACCAAGTCGGGCGTCGCCGAGCTCCTGACCGCGAACGACGCGGGGCTCGTGTGCCCGTCGCGCGACGTCGAGGGGCTCGCCGCGCACATGCGCGCGCTGCTCGATCCCGCGCTGCGCGAACGCCTGGGCGCCGGCGCCCGCAAGGCGGTCGAGCCGCTGACGCCCGAGGCGATGACGCTCCAGCTCGTGCTGCTCTACCGCGAACTGCTCGCCGCGAGCGTGGCGCGCCGGCGCGGCGCGAGTGCCCCGTCCGCGGCGCCGCAGTCCGCGCCCCCCGCGTCGCCGGGCGCGTCCGAGCCGGACTCGCGGGCTCCCGCGCCCGGGAGCGGGACCGCGCCTCCGGGCGCGGATGGCTGAGCCGGGCGCTATACTCCGCGTCCGCTTCCGCCTGCGCGATCGCGCGGCAGCCCGCCCCCGCCAGTCAGCCTCCTCCCCATCGCCTCCCCGATGACGGGCCCCACCCTCTACCGACGCCTGCTGGGCTACGTCCGTCCCTACTGGTGGACGTTCGGGATCGCGGTGCTGGGCATGATCGCGGTCGCCGCCGGCGACCTGCTGATGGCGTGGCTGGTGATCCCGGTCGTGCAGAACTTCCAGGCTCCGGACCCCGAGCGCTCGCGCTGGCTCCCGCTCGTGGTGGTCGCCGTGTTCGCGCTGCGCGGCATCGGCTCGTACGTGTCGGAGTACGGGATGGCCTACACCGGCCATCGCGTCGTGTACGACCTGCGCAGGCGACTGATCGACAAGCTGCTCGCGCTTCCGACGCCGTTCTACGACCAGACCGCCGCCGGCGTCGTGCAGTCCAAGGTCACGTTCGACGCGCATCAGCTCGCCTCGGCGGCGTCGGGCACGATCACGACCGCGGTGCGCTCGTCGCTCACGATCGCCGCGAGCTTCGGCTGGCTCATGTGGCTCAACTGGCGCCTGACTCTGCTCACGTTCGTCGTGCTGCCGGTCGTCGGAGTCACGATCCGCTACTTCAGCAAGCGTCTGCGCCGCATCGCCCGCGACATCCAGACGCGCACCGGCGGCATGACGCACGTGCTCGAGGAGCTGATCGGCGGCCACCGGATCGTGCGCATCTTCGGCGGCGAGAGCTACGAACGCGAGCGCGCCGGACGCGCGGCCAACGCGCTGCGCGTCGCGATGACGAAGCAGTCGGCGGCGAGCGCGGCGAGCTCGCCGCTCACGCAGGGGCTCGCCGCGGTCGCGGTCGGCCTCATCATCTGGGCCGCGCTCGAGCAGAGCCAGACGGGCAAGCTCGACCTGCCGACGTTCACGTCGTACGTCGTCGCGCTGATCACGCTGCTCGAGCGGCTGAAGGCGCTGTCGGGCATCAACGCCTCGATCCAGCGCGGGCTCGCCGCGGCCGAGAGCATCTTCGGCCTCCTCGACCGCGAGGACGAGCCCGACCACGGCAGCGTCGTTCTCGACGGCGCCCGCGGCGAGCTCAGGTACGAGCGCGTCTCGCTGCGCTACCCCGGGACCGACCGCGACGCGCTCGCCGACGTGTCGCTCGCGATCGCGCCCGGCGAGACGGTCGCGCTCGTCGGCGCCTCGGGCAGCGGCAAGACCTCGCTCGTCAACCTGATCCCGCGCTTCTACGAGCCCTCGTCGGGACGGCTCTTCGTCGACGGCCACGACGTCACGACGCTCACGCTCGCGAGCCTGCGCCGCCAGATCGCGATGGTGTCGCAGGACGTGATGCTGTTCGACGACACGATCGCCGCGAACATCGCCTACGGCGCGATGGCCGGCGCCGGGCGGGAGGCGATCGAGCAGGCGGCGGCGGCCGCGCACGCGCTCGAGTTCATCCGCGCGCTGCCGCAGGGCCTGGACACGCCGGTCGGCGAGCAGGGCGTGCGCCTGTCGGGCGGGCAGCGGCAGCGCATCGCGATCGCGCGCGCGATCCTCAAGGACGCGCCGGTCCTGATCCTCGACGAGGCGACGAGCGCGCTCGACAGCGAGTCCGAGCGGCACGTGCAGGCCGCGCTCGAGGCGCTGATGCGCGGGCGCACGACGATCGTGATCGCGCACCGGCTTTCGACGATCGAGCACGCCGACCGCATCGTCGTGCTCGACCGCGGCCGCATCGCCGAGCAGGGAACGCACGGCGAGCTGATCGCACGCGACGGCCCGTACGCGCGGCTGCACCGCATCCAGTTCGCCAACCACGGCGGCGCCTGACCGCCCGCGCGATGCCGGCGCTGTCGATCGCGCACACCGAGGCCTCGATGGGCTGGGGCGGGCAGGAGATACGCATCCTCACCGAAGCGCGCGGGTTCATCGACCGCGGGCACCGCGTCATGGTGTACGCCGCGGCCGGATCCCGCATCGCCGACGAGGCGGCCGGCTACGGCGTTCCCTGCACGGTCCTGCCGATCGGCAGGAGGCGGCCGGCGGGCGTGCTCGCGCTCGCGCGGGCGTTCCGCGCCGCGCGCCACGACGTCGTCAACACGCACAGCTCGACCGACAGCTGGCTCGTCGCGCTCGCGTGTCGCCTCGTGCGCGACCCGCCGGCGATCGTCCGCACGCGCCACATCTCCGTGCCGGTCGCGAACGACCGGGCGACACGCTGGCTCTACGGCAAGGCGACCTCGCGCGTCGTGACGACGGGCGAAGCGCTGCGCGCCCGGCTGGTGCGCGACAACGACATCGATCCGAACCGCGTCGACTCGATCCCGACCGGCATCGACGCATCGCGCTTCGGCACGGTCCCCCGCGACGACGCCCGCCGCACGCTCGGGCTGCCGGCGGACGCGCGCATCGTCGGCATCGTCGCGACGCTGCGCAGCTGGAAGGGCCACCGGCACCTCCTCGACGCCTTCGCGCGCCTCGGCGATCCGCGCGCGCTGCTCGTGATCGTCGGCGACGGGCCCCAGCGCGAGGCGCTCGACCGGCAGGTCGCGACGCTCGGCCTCGGATCGCGAGTACGCTTCGCGGGGCAGCAGCGCGACGTGGGCCCCTGGTTCGCGGCCTTCGACGTCTTCGCGCTTCCGTCGACCGCCAACGAGGGCGTGCCCCAGGCGCTGCTGCAGGCGATGTTCGCAGGCGTGCCCTGCGTGACGACGTCCGCCGGCGCCATTCCCGAGATCGCGCGCGACGGCGACACGGCGCTCGTCGTCCCCGCAGGCGACGCGGCGGCTCCCGCGGCCGCGGTCGCGCGCCTTCTCGCCGACGCCGCGCTCGGGGAGCGGCTCGCCGCGGCGGCGCGCGCGTACGTCGCGCCGCGCTACGGGCTCGCG
>CALDKM010000223.1:0-2701 GCA_937898875.1 uncultured Pseudomonadota bacterium
CCAGCTGATGGCGCTCACGCGCGAGCTCGCGACGCTGCTGCGCGCGGGGCTCCCGCTCGACCGCGCGCTGGAGACGCTGATCGGGCTCGCGCCGACGCCGGCGGTGAACGCGCTCCTGCAGGGCCTGCGCGACGAGGTGCGCGGCGGCAAGGCGCTGTCGCAGGCGCTCGACGCGCGGCGCGAGGTGTTCTCGCGCTTCTACGTGAACATCGTGCGCGCCGGCGAGGCCGGCGGAGCGCTCGCGACCGTGCTCACGCGGCTGGCCGACACGATGGAGCGCAACAAGGATCTGCGGGAGACGGTGAAGAGCGCGCTCATCTACCCGGTCATCCTGATCGGCGTCGCGGTGACGTCGGTGATGATCCTGCTGATCTACGTCGTGCCGCAGTTCCAGCAGACGTTCGCGCAGGCGGGCAAGGCGCTGCCCCTGCCGACGCTCGTCGTGATCTTCGTCGGCACGTTCCTGAAGAAGTGGTGGTGGGCGCTGATCGCGGTCGTCGCGCTCGCCGTGCTGTGGTTCCGCCGGAAGCTGGGCGAGAGCGCGTTCCGGGGCCGCTTCGACGCGCGGCTGCTCACGCTGCCGCTCGTCGGCGACCTGGTCGCGAAGGTCGAGGTGGCGCGCTTCTCGCGCACGCTCGCGACGCTGCTCGGCAACGGCGTCACGCTGCTCGCGGGGCTGTCGATCGTCAAGGAGACGATGGGCAACGCGGTGCTCGGCGCCTCGCTCGAGGGCGTCACCGCCCGCCTGCGCGAAGGCAAGGGCTTCGGACGGCCGCTCGCCGAGACCGGCGCGTGGCCGAAGCTCGCCACGCAGATGATCCTGGTCGGCGAGGAGTCCGGCCGCCTCGAGGAGATGCTCGGGCGGGTCGCGGACGTCTACGACCGCGAGGTGCAGGTCTCGATCAAGCGCTTCCTCGCGATCCTCGAGCCCGCGCTGATCCTCGGGCTCGCCGTCCTGATCGGCGGCATCGTGTTCTCGATCCTGCTCGGCGTCATGGGCATGAGCGAACTTGTCGGCTGAACCCGGTCTAACCCTGGCTGCGGGCACGGGTATTCGTGCGCGCTGTCTCCATCTGGTGACAACCATGAAACGCATGAATCGCTTCCGTACTGCACAACGCGGCATGACGCTGATCGAGATCCTGGTCGTGCTGGTCCTGATCGGCATCGTGCTCGGGATCGTCGGCGGCAACTTCATCGGCCGCGGCGAGAAGGCGAAGGCCGACGCCGCGAAGATCGAGATCGGCCAGATCGGGCAGGCGCTCGACCTCTACAAGCTCGAGACCGGCCGCTACCCGTCGTCGTCGGACGGCCTGCAGGCGCTCGTCACGGCGCCCGGCGGCGCGTCGAACTGGAACGGTCCGTACTGGAAGAAGGCGCAGATCCCGAAGGACCCCTGGGGCAACGAGTACCGCTACACGTCGCCCGGCCAGAAGGGCGCCTACGACATCCTCTCGCTCGGCGCCGACGGCAAGGAAGGCGGCGAGGGCGCGAACAAGGACATCTCCAGCGCGGACTGACGCCGCTGCCGGCGTCCCGCGCGGGACTTCCCTCCGACGATGAGAGCGTTCCGCGCGCATCCGGCAACGTGCACGGCATCCCGCACCCGGGCGGCCGGCATGACGATGATCGAGATCCTCGTCGTGCTGGCGATCATGGCGATCGGCGCCGCGCTCGTCGTGCCGATGGTCGCGGGAACGGGCGTGTCGAACGGCGACCTCAAGGCGGCGGCGCGCCAGCTCGCCGCGGGCCTGCGCCTCGCGCGGAGCGAGGCGATCACGCGTCGGCACGAGACGGTGCTCCTGCTCGACATCGAGAAGCGCAGCTTCCGCGTCGCGAAGGAATCGCGCGAGGTCGAACTGCCCGCGAAGGTCGAGCTGAAGCTCTTCACCGCGCAATCCGACCTGGTCGACGAGCGCCAGGGCGCGATCCGGTTCTTCCCCGACGGAGGCAGCAACGGCGGGCGCATCACCGTCGCGTCGGGAGAGCGCAAGTACGAGGTGGACGTCGACTGGCTCACGGGCCGGGTCGCGATCCTCGACCAGCCATGACGCCGCACCGGACCCTTCGGCGTTCGCCGGGCACGACGGGATCGCGGGCGTCCGCCCGCACCGGTGCGCAGCGAGGCTTCTCGCTGCTGGAAGTGCTCGTCGCCTTCGTGATCCTCGCGCTCGTCGCGACCGCGCTGTTCCGCCTGTTCGGCGGTGCGCTCGGCAATGCGGGCATCGCGGAGGACGCGAGCCGCGCCGTCCTCGTCGCGCAGAGCAGGCTCGACGCCGCGCGCACCGAGCTCAGGGCCGATTCGGGCGCGGAGGACGGCGGGCGCATCGCGTGGTCCACGCGCGTCGAGCCCTGGCAATCGCCGGAGTCGTCGGCCGCGATGGGCGCCGCGACCCAGATGATCGCCACGCAGCTCTACCGGATCAGCGTCGAGGTCCGCTATCCGGGCGCCGGCGGACGCGAGCGCGCGCTCGAGCTCTCGACGCTCAGGGTCGTGCGCAAGGACCTCGGGCGATGAGCATGCCGATGGCGCGGTTCGCCGGTGCGAGGCTCGCGAAGCGAGCTTCGGGGGGGTACTCCACCCTGCGCCCGACGGGCCGCCCCGAGGGCGCGCGGCCCCCTGGGGGGAGGCTCGCGAAGCGAGCGTCGGGGGGGTACTCCACCCTGCGCCCGACGGGCCGCCCCGAGGGCGCGCGGCCCC
>CALDKM010000224.1:0-15391 GCA_937898875.1 uncultured Pseudomonadota bacterium
GTGACCTCCGGCAGCCCGTCCCCTGCCCCTCAGGGCCCCGAGCTTCGCGGAGAGCTCGCCGCAATGATCGCGAGCCGCGCGTTCGGCCGCGCACCTCGTCTCCGCGCGATGCTCGCGTACATCCTCGAATCGGCGGCCGACGGCCGGACGTCGGGCCTGCGCGAGACGTCGATCGCGCTCGACGTGTTCAAGTGCGATCCGTCGACGTTCGACCCGGCGCACGACCCGATCGTGCGCGTCTCCGCGAACCGGCTGCGCGAGGTCATCGACCGCTACTACCGCGACGAAGGCGCCGGGCGCGCGATGCGCGTCGAGCTGCCGCCCGGAGGCTACGTGCCGGTGCTGCGCAGGATCGCCCCGGCGACGCTGCCCGCGCTGCCGCGCATCGCGGTCCTTCCGTTGCGCGCGGCCGGCGCGACGATCGACGAGACGACGTGCGACGGCCTCACGGAGGATCTCATCGACGCACTGGCCCGCCGCGCCGACGTGCGCGTCACCGCGCGCGCGTCGAGCTTCCGCTACCGCGGCCGGGCCACCGAGGCCCGGCAGGCCGCGAGCGAGCTCCGCGTCGACGCGGTGCTCGAGGGCGAGGTCGGGCTCTCCGACGGCCGCCTGCGCGTCGAAGCGCGCCTCGTGCTCGGGAGCGACGGCACGTGCCTGTGGCGCCACGCGTTCGACGAATCGCCCGACGCGCGGCACCTGCTCACGGGCCGGCTGGTCGAGCTGATGCTGCGATCGGTGCGGCGCGAGCCGCCCGCCGGCGGCACGATCGCCGTGCCCGCCGCGGACGTCGGCGTCCGGGCGCTGGTCGATCGCGCCCGGCACCTGCGCCACACGAACTCGTCCGAGAACATCGCGCACGCGGTGAAGCTGCTCGAGCGCGCCGCCGCGCTCGCGCCGGACTTCGTCGATGCGTGGCTGCAGCTCGCGATCGCGCGCATGTGGCAGCTCGCGAGCTGGGACAACCGGGACGTCGAGGCCGCGATGGTGCGCGAGCCGCTCGCGCACGCGCTCGCGCTCGATCCCTCGCACGGGCCGGCCGTCGCGCTCGATGCGTACCTGTCGCTGCTCGCCGAGCACGACTGGGGTCGCGCGCTCGCGCTCTCCGCGCGCGCAAGGGAGCTCGCGCCGCACGACACCGACGTGCTCCAGGTCTGCGCGATGGTCCTGCACACGCTCGCCCGCTACGACGAGGCCGAGGAGATCCTGGCGCTCGCGATCGCGCTCGATCCGTCGTCCCCGCGCCCGCGGTGGTGGCACGCGTTCGCGGTGCTGGCCCGGGACGGCGATGCCGAGCGAGCGCTCGCGATCGTCGACGAGGCCGAGCGCGTGATCGGAGCGTCGTCGGTGATGGCCGACCGCCGCATCGCCGTGCAACTGATCGCCGGGCGCCATGCCGACGCCGAGATCGCCGCGCGCACGATCCTCGCGCAGCAGCCGGACTCGATCATCGCGGGGGTGCGGCTCGCCCAGGCGGTGGCGGGCCAGGGGCGGCTCGCCGAGGCGCGCGCCCTCCTCGCCACGCACGTGTCGGACCGCCTGAAGCAGGCCGAGCTCCTGCGCGCCGTCGTCGAGGCGGCGGGCCCCGATCTCGACGCGTTCTTCGCGCACGCGCTGCGCGCCGTGCAGCGGCACGACGCCAACGCCGCGCTGCTGCCGGTGGAGCCGCTCTGCGCGCGCGCGCGACGCGACCCGCGCTGGCGCGCGATCGCCGCCGCCCTGCACTACCCGGATGCCGGTCCGCCGGTGGCGCCCGCGAGCCGCGCGGCGTGAGCGTCGGCTAGCGGTAGCTGACCGCGAGGATCTCGTAGCCGCGGACGCCGCCGGGCGCCTGCACCTCGACCGCGTCGCCCTCGCTCCTGCCGATCAGCGCGCGCGCGATCGGCGAGGTGATCGAGATCTTGCCGTGCTTGATGTCGGCCTCGTCCTCGCCGACGATCTGCCAGCGCCTGACGTCGCCGGTGTCGAGGTCCTCGATCTCGACGGTCGCGCCGAACACGACGCGTCCGTCGCCGTCGACCTCGGCCGGGTCGATCACCTGCGCGCCGGCGAGCTTGTGCTCGATCTCGGCGATGCGGCCCTCGATGAACCCCTGCCGCTCCTTGGCCGCGTCGTAGTCGGCGTTCTCGGACAGGTCGCCGTGCGAGCGCGCCTCCGCGATCGCCTGGATGACCGCGGGCCGCTCGACCGACTTCAGGCGCTGCAGCTCGGCCTTGAGCCGCTCCGCCCCCGCCACGGTCATCGGCACCTTCATCATTGCCCCCGGCCTCCGGCACTTCCGGGGAGCCGCCGGTGCAGCGCCTGGATCGAAACGGCGTCGAGCGCGCGCATCCCCTGCATCCCGATTGCCGCGGCACGGAAGCCCGCGAGCGTCGTGTAGGTCGGCACCTCGTCGGTCAGCGCCGCGCGACGGATCGCGTAGCTGTCCTGGATCGCGCTCCGCTTCTCCTCGACCGTGTTGACGACGAGCGCGATCTCGTCGTTCTTGATCATGTCGACGATGTGCGGACGCCCTTCCGCGACCTTGTTCACCGGCGTGACCGGCACGCCCGCCGCGGCCAGCGCCGCCGCGGTGCCGCGCGTGGCGACGATCTGGAAGCCCAGACCCTGAAGCATCCGCGCGGTCTCGATCGCGCGCGGCTTGTCGCTGTTCTTGAGGCTCACGAACACCTTGCCCGCCTGCGGAAGGCGCACGCCCGCCGCAAGCTGGCTCTTGAGGAACGCGTCGCCGAAGGTCTCGCCGACGCCCATCACCTCGCCGGTCGACTTCATCTCGGGCCCCAGCAGCGTGTCGACGCCGGGGAACTTGATGAACGGGAACACCGCCTCCTTCACCGAGTAGTACGGCGGGACGATCTCGCCGTCGACGCCCTGCGCGTCGAGCGACGTGCCGGCCATGCAGCGCGCCGCGATCTTCGCGAGCGGCCGGCCGGTCGCCTTCGACACGTAGGGAACGGTCCGCGAGGCGCGCGGGTTGACCTCGAGCACGTAGACGACGCCGTCCTGGATCGCGAACTGGACGTTCATCAGGCCGACGACGTCGAGCGCCTTCGCCATCGCGACCGTCTGACGGCGCAGCTCGTCCTGCAGATCCTGCGAGAGCGAGTACGGCGGCAGCGAACAGGCCGAGTCGCCCGAGTGCACGCCCGCCTGCTCGATGTGCTCCATGATGCCGCCGATCACGACGCGCTCGCCGTCGGACACCGCGTCGACGTCGACCTCGATCGCGTCGTTCAGGAAGCGGTCGAGCAGCACCGGGCTGTCGTTGCTGACCTTCACCGCCTCGCGCATGTAGCGCTCGAGCTCGCGTTGCTCGTGCACGATCTCCATCGCGCGGCCGCCCAGCACGTACGACGGGCGCACGACCAGCGGGTAGCCGATCTCGCCGGCGGCGGCGATCGCCGCCTCCTCGGTGCGCGCGGTGCGGTTGGGCGGCTGCTTCAGGCCCAGCCGGTGCAGCATCTGCTGGAACCGCTCCCGATCCTCGGCCATGTCGATCATGTCGGGCGTGGTCCCGATGATCGGCACGCCGTTCCTCTCGAGGTCGCGCGCGAGCTTGAGCGGCGTCTGCCCGCCGAACTGCACGATCACGCCCCAGGGCTTCTCGACGTGCACGATCTCGAGCACGTCCTCGAGCGTCAGCGGCTCGAAGTAGAGGCGATCGGACGTGTCGTAGTCGGTCGACACGGTCTCCGGGTTGCAGTTGACCATGATGGTCTCGAACCCGTCCTCCCGCAGCGCCATCGACGCGTGCACGCAGCAGTAGTCGAACTCGATGCCCTGCCCGATCCGGTTGGGCCCGCCGCCCAGCACCATCACCTTCTTCCGGCCGGTCGGCTGCGCCTCGCACTCCTCCTCGTAGGTCGAGTACAGGTAGGCGGTCTGCGTCGAGAACTCCGCGGCGCAGGTGTCGACGCGCTTGTACACGGGCCGCAGGCCCAGCGCGTGGCGACGCGCGCGCACCTCGTCCTCGGTGCGCTTCAGGAGGTAGGCCAGCCGCCGGTCGGCGAAGCCCTTGCGCTTCAGCTCGCGGAACTCGTCCTTCGCGAACGACTCGAGCGTGCGCTTCTCGACGGCGAGCTCGAGCTTGACGATCTCCTCGATCTGCGCGAGGAACCACGGGTCGATCTTCGTGTAGCCGTGCAGTTCCTCGAGCGACATCCCGATGCCGAACGCGTCGGCGACGTACCACAGGCGCTCGGCGCGCGGGTAGGCGAGCTCGTCGCCGATCTTGTCCGGGTCGACCGACTTCAGGTTGAACCCGTCGACGCCGACCTCGAGGCCGCGGAGCGCCTTCTGCAGCGACTCCTGGAACGTGCGGCCGATCGCCATCACCTCGCCGACCGACTTCATCTGCGTGGTGAGCCGGTCGTCCGCCTGCTTGAACTTCTCGAACGCGAAGCGCGGGACCTTGGTGACCACGTAGTCGATCGTCGGCTCGAACGACGCCGGGGTCGCGCCGCCGGTGATGTCGTTGGCGAGCTCGTCGAGCGTGTATCCGACCGCGAGCTTCGCCGCGATCTTCGCGATCGGGAAACCGGTCGCCTTCGACGCGAGCGCCGAGCTCCGCGAGACGCGCGGGTTCATCTCGATCACGATCATGCGCCCGTCCTCGGGGCTGATCGCGAACTGCACGTTCGACCCGCCGGTGTCGACGCCGATCTCGCGGAGCACCGCGATCGAGGCGTCGCGCATGATCTGGTACTCCTTGTCGGTCAGCGTCTGCGCCGGCGCGACCGTGATCGAGTCGCCCGTGTGCACGCCCATCGGGTCGAGGTTCTCGATCGAGCAGACGATGATGCAGTTGTCCTTGCGGTCCCGCACCACCTCCATCTCGAACTCCTTCCAGCCGAGGAGGGACTCCTCGATCAGGAGCTCGTGCGTCGGGCTCGACGCGAGCCCCCGCTTGCAGATCTCGTCGAACTCGTCCTTGTTGTACGCGATCCCGCCTCCGGTGCCGCCCAGCGTGAACGACGGCCGGATGATGCACGGGAAGCCGACCTCGGCCTGCGCCTTCTGCGCCTCCTCGAGCGTGTGCGCGATGCCGCTCCGGGCCGAGCCGAGCCCGATGCGCGACATCGCCGCCTTGAACTTCTCGCGGTCCTCGGCCTTGTCGATCGCCTTCTTGGACGCGCCGATCAGCTCGACGTCGAATTTCGACAGCACGCCCTCGCGCGCGAGGTCGAGCGCGCAGTTGAGCGCCGTCTGCCCGCCCATCGTGGGCAGCAGCGCGTCGGGGCGCTCGCGCTCGATGATCTTCGAGAGCATCGGCCAGGTGATCGGCTCGATGTACGTGACGTCGGCCATCTCCGGGTCGGTCATGATCGTGGCCGGGTTGCTGTTCACGAGGACGACCTTGTAGCCCTCCTCGCGCAGCGCCTTGCACGCCTGCGCGCCCGAGTAGTCGAACTCGCAGGCCTGCCCGATGACGATCGGGCCCGCGCCGATGATCAGGACGCTGTGGATGTCGGTGCGTTTCGGCATGGCGGGGCGGTCAGGCGCGGGATGCCTGACCCCTGTCGGAGGATTCCATCACCTTCACGAACCGGTCGAACAGCGGCGCCACGTCGTGCGGACCCGGACTCGCCTCGGGGTGGCCCTGGAACGAGAACGCGGGCCTGTCGGTGTACGCGATGCCCTGCAGCGAGCGGTCGAACAGCGAGACGTGCGTCACGCGCACGTTCGGCGGCAGGCTCGACGCGTCGACCGCGAAGCCGTGGTTCTGGCTCGTGATCATCACCTGGCCGGTGTCGAGGTCGAGCACCGGGTGGTTCGCGCCGTGGTGGCCGAACTTCATCTTGACGGTACGGGCACCCGCGGCCAGCCCGAGCAACTGGTGACCGAGGCAGATGCCGAACGTCGGGACGCCCGCTCCCACGATCTCGCGGATCGCGCCGATCGCGTAGTCGCAGGGCTCGGGGTCGCCCGGCCCGTTGGACAGGAACACGCCGTCGGGCTTCAGCGCGAGCACGTCGCGCGAGGGCGTCTGCGCCGGCACGACGTGCACGCGGCAGCCGCGCTCGACCAGCATGCGCAGGATGTTGTGCTTCACGCCGAAGTCGTACGCGACCACCGTGTGCCGCGGCGCGGGCGCGGGGCGGTAGCCCTCCCCCAGCGCCCACGTCGACGCCGTCCATTCGTAGGGCGACGTCGTCGACACGACCTTCGCGAGGTCCTGGCCCGCCATCGACGGCGCCTCGCGCGCCGCGGCGAGCGCCTGCTCGATCTCCATCGTGCCGATGGACGGCGCCCCGAGGATGCAGCCGTTCTGCGCGCCCTGCTCGCGCAGGATGCGCGTCAGCCGGCGCGTGTCCAGGTCCGCGATGCCGACGACGTTCGCCGCCGCGAGCCACGAAGCGAGATCGCCTTCGCTCCGCCAGTTCGACGCGAGCGCGGGCAGGTCGCGGATCACGAGCCCCGCGGCGTGGATGCGGCGCGATTCGGCGTCCTCGTGCGTCACGCCGACGTTGCCGATGTGCGGATTCGTGAACGTGATGATCTGGCCCGCGTACGACGGATCGGTCAGGATCTCCTGGTAGCCGGTCATCGCCGTGTTGAACACGACCTCGCCGGACGACTGCCCGGTCGCGCCGATCGATCGGCCGTGGAAGACGTTCCCGTCGGCGAGCGCGAGGATCGCCGGGGTGCGCGGAGGAAAGAGCGTGGAGTCGGTCATGGCGGCGCGGCGCCGGGGCCCCGCGAAACGGACGCCGGACGTACGAAGCGGGAGCGCCCGGCCGTTCCGGCTCGCCCCCGCAAGGCCCTGAATTCTACCGGATTTCGAGTCCGGCCGGCAACCGGGGCCGTTAGGCGAGCCCGAGCACGTCGCGCATGTCGTGGAGCCCGGCGCGGCGCTCGGCGCTCAGCATGGCGACGAACCGCGCGGCGCGCAGCGCGCCGTCGGCGAACATCTGGCGCGACGTCGCCCGGTGCGTGAGCTCGACGCGTTCGCCGGCGCCCGCGAACAGGACCGTGTGCTCGCCCACGACGTCGCCGCCGCGCAGCGTCGCGAAGCCGATCGTCCCGGCCCTGCGCTCGCCGGTCACGCCCTCGCGCGCGTAGACGCCGTGCGACGCGAGGTCGACGCCCGCGCCGGTCGCGGCCGCCTCGCCCAGCATCAGCGCGGTGCCCGACGGCGCGTCCACCTTGTGCCTGTGGTGCATTTCGACGACCTCGATGTCGTAGGCGGGGCCGAGTGCCCGTGCTGCGCGCGCGACCAGGTCCGCGAGCACGTTGACGCCGACGCTCATGTTCGGTGCGTGCACGATCGGCACGGTGCGCGCCTGCGCCGCGAGCTCCGCCTTGTGCGCCGGCGTGAGTCCCGTGGTGCCCGCGACGAGCGCGATGCCGCGCCGGGCGCATGCGGCGGCGTGTGCGACGGTCCCCTCGGGACGCGTGAAGTCGATCAGGACGTCCGATCGGGCGAGAGCGGCGTCGACGTCGGAGCCGACGACGACGCCGGTCGCCCGGCCCATCGGCGCGCCGGCATCGTGACCGCAGGAGGCCGCACCGGGCACGTCGAGCGCGGCCGCGAGCACGAGGTCCGGCGCGGCGAGCACCGAGGCGATCAGCGCCTGGCCCATGCGGCCGCCCGCGCCGGCGATCGCGATGCGTATCGGGTTCGCCATCGAGCGCCCCGGCCCGCGCTACGGCTTCTTGAAGAGGCCGACGAACCAGCCCAGCACGCCGGGATCGTCCGCCTCGGGCATCTTGCCCAGCGTGCGTTCGGCGGCCGCGCGATTCAGGTCGGCGACCGACTTCGGCATCTCGTCGCCTTCCCAGCGCGCGAGCTTGTCGTCGAGGAAGAACACGGCGAACTGGCGGCTCTCGACGATGCGGCCGCGCTGGCGGAACTGGTAGACGTAGTCCCAGCGGTTCTCGTGGAACGAGCTCTGGACGAGCGGCGTGCCCAGCACGAGCCGCACCTGCTGGCGCGTCTGGCCGACCTTCAGGCGATCGACCATGTCCTGCGTGATGTAGTTGCCCTGGTTGATGTCCATCCGGTACACGCCGAACGTGCCCCAGGCCGGCATGTACGTCTCCATCGTCTGGCATCCGGCGAGCGCGAGACCGGCGGCGGCAGCGACGGCGGCGAGGATTCGACGGCCGGGAATCACGGGCGGGCGTGGGCGCAGGACATGGGAATCGTTATTATAGCCACCTCGCGCGATCGCCCCGGCGACGGTGCGCCGACCGGATCCGGACCGCCTCATGAGCCAACCCCACGACCTCCGCAACGCCGGGCTCAAGGCGACGCTGCCCCGGCTCAAGATCATCAACGTCTTCGAGCAGTCGCAGCAGCGCCACCTGACCGCGGAGGACGTCTACAGGCAGCTCCTCGCGGACGGGCTCGACGTCGGGCTCGCGACCGTCTATCGCGTGCTGACGCAGTTCGAGCAGGCGGGACTGCTCGTGCGCCACCACTTCGAGACCGGCAAGGCGGTGTTCGAGCTGAACGAGGGGAAGCACCACGACCACCTCGTGTGCCTGCAGTGCGGCCGCGTCGAGGAGTTCTACGACGCCGAGATCGAGAAGCGCCAGTCGAAGATCGCGCGCGAGCGCGGCTTCGAGATCAGCGAGCACGCCCTCTACCTGTACGCCGACTGCACCAAGCCGCGCTGCCCGCACAAGAAGTCCGGCGGGCAGTGACCCCGGTCACGGCTCCGCCGCGACGTCGGGGGGCGGCGCTGGCGGCGGCACGCTGTCGCGGCGGTCGAAGTCGCGGAGGCGGAAGCCCAGCAGCCACAGCGCCCCGAAGTACGCGGCCGCGCCCGCCGCGACGATGAGCGCGAGCCTCGCGACGCGCTCGACGAGCCCCGCGTGCAGCCAGACCGCCGCCGGACCGGCGAGCGCGACGATCACGCCGGCCAGCACGCCGGTCGCGACGGCGACCTTCGCGGCGAAGGCGATCCAGCCGCGGGCCGGCACGTAGATGCCCCGGCGCTTCAGCAGGACGAAGAGCGTCGTCGCGTTGAACAACGCGGCGAGGCTGGTCGCGAGAGTGAGCCCCGCATGACCCAGCACCTGCATCAGCAGGAACCCTAGCGTCGTGCTCACCCCGACGGCGACGATCGCGATGCGGACCGGCGTCCTCAGGTCCTGCCTCGCGTAGAACCCGGGCGCGAGGATCTTGACCGCGACGATGCCGAGGAGACCGACGCTGTAGCCGACGACCGCCGCGCGCGTCGCGAGCGCGTCGGCCGCGCCGAAGCGGCCGTACTGGTAGAGCGTCGACACGAGCGGCAGCGCGAGCAGCCACAGGGCGACCGCCGCGGGAACCGCGAGCAGGACCACGAGCCTCAGGCCCCAGTCGAGTAGCGCCGAGTACTGCGCACGGTCGCCCTCGCCTCCGTGGCGCGCGAGGGTCGGCAGCAGCACGGTGCCGACGGCCACGCCGAGCAGCGCCGTCGGAAACTCCATCAGCCGGTCGGCATAGCTGATCCACGAGATTCGACCGTCGCCCAGCAGCGCGGCGAGCTGCGTGTTGATCAGGACCGACACCTGCGCGGCCGAGACGCCGAGGATCGCGGGCGCCATCGCGGCGAGCACGCGTCGAACGCCCGCATCGCGCCAGTCGAAGCGCGGACGGGGAAGCATGCGGAGCTTCGCGAGCGGCACGATCTGCAGCGCGAGCTGCGCGATGCCGCCGCCGAACACGCCCCAGGCGAGCGCCATGATCGGCGGGTCGACGTGCGGCGCGAGGAACAGCGCGGCCGCGACGATCGCGAGGTTGAGCAGCACCGGCGTGAACGCGGGAATCGCGAAACGCCGGTGCACGTTCAGCACGCCGCCCGCGAGCGACGTGAGCGAGATGAACAGGATGTAGGGGAAGACGACGCGGATGAGGTCGGTCGTCAGCGCGGCCTTGCCCGGCTCCTGCGCGAACGCGCCGGCGAGCAGGTAGACGAGCCAGGGCGCCGCGAGGATCCCGAGCGCGGTCACGGCGAGCAGCGCGACGGCCATCAGCGTCGCGACCCGGGAAACGAGGTCGCGGGTCTCGTCGTGACCGCGCGTTCGGCGGTATTCGGCCAGGATCGGAACGAACGCCTGCGAGAATGCCCCCTCGGCGAACAGTCGCCGCAGCAGGTTCGGGAGCCTGAACGCCGCCTCGAACGCGTCCATCGACGCGCCGGCGCCGAACACGGCCGCCTTCAGGCTCTCGCGCACGAGCCCGGTGACGCGGGACGCCAGCGTCATGCCGCTGACGGTGAAGACGGCCTTGAGGAGGTTCACGGTCGGGGGGCGTTCGCCGGGCGGCCGGGCCCGCGGGAGGAGTCCCGCGGTAACGCCTTGCCCGGACAGCGAAAAAGCGATATTATTCCAAGTCTTTGTGCGCCGCCGCCCATCGCCCCGGAGTTTCCCCGGGAGCCGCGCAGGCGCCAACCCAACGAGGAAGATCGATCCATGGCGAATTCGGCGCAAGCCCGCAAGCGCGCCCGGCAGGCGGAAGCGACGCGCAAGCGCAACGCGAGCCTCAAGTCGGAGCTCCGCAGCGCGGTCAAGAAGGTGAAGAAGGCGATCGAGGCGGGCGACAAGGCCGCCGCGACGAAGACGATGCAGGCATCGCAGTCGGCGATCGACCGGATCTCCGAGAAGAAGATCGTGCACAAGAATGCCGCGTCGCGGACGAAGTCGCGACTCGCGCAGGCGATCAA
This sequence comes from uncultured Pseudomonadota bacterium, assembly GCA_937898875.1. Lineage (GTDB taxonomy): Bacteria > Pseudomonadota > Gammaproteobacteria > Burkholderiales > Casimicrobiaceae > VBCG01. Next base: position 10,656 of record CALDKM010000224.1, read on the forward strand.
GGCGATGCCCTGACGGCTGCGATGCCTTGTCGCACGTCCCGACGAGAGCGCCCGTGCGGCGCTCTCGTCGTTTCCGGGGCAGCGCCGGCGGCTGCCCGCCACACCGGCTCGCGCGGCCCGGTCGACGCCGGACGCACCGGAAGCGCCGGCGACTGCGGGTGGCTGAGCGCCCCGGGGGCGGGGTGTCCCCGGATCACGGCGTCGGGCCCGAACGGGGTCATGAAGAACGCGAGACCTCGGCGCAGCGGACCCGTCGCGGTTCCCCGGCAGGACGCCGTGGACCGCCTGGCTTCCGGCAGCGCGGGCAAACTCGCCCGCGGCACGCCGCTTGCTCAGGAACCACCGCCCCTCTCGAGATGAGCAACCTGCCTCCCCAACTCCCCGGCCGCGCCGGCCCCGAAGGCCCGGCCCAGGCAGCCGACGATCCGATCGTCGCGCTGTGGGACGCGCATTTCCACGAGCCGGTCGCGGCGGTCGCCCGCGCCCGCGCCGCGATCGACGCCCCCGGCTCCGACGAGCGCACGCGCGCATGGGCCGAGCTCACCGTCGGCTGGCACCAGCTCTACTTCACCAGCGACCCGGCGGCCGCCGCCCCGATCCTGCCGGCCGCGCAGCGGCGCTTCGAGCGCCTGGGCGAGCGCCGCGGCGAGCTGCTCGCGCGCATCGGCGCCGCACGCGTGCTCCTCGTGACGCAGCGACCGCTCGAGGCGCGCTCGCTGCTGCTCGAGTTCTACGACGAGGCGATCGCGGTGCTGCCGCCCCAAGACCGCTTCTGGGCGATCAACGCGCTGGGCGCGACCTATTACTACGAGGACCGGATCGACGAGACGATCCGGTACATGCACCTCGCGCTCGAGACGCTGCGGACGATCGACGTCTCGCCGCACCTCGCCACCGCGATGTCGAACCTGGCGGCGTCGCTCGTGACGGTAGGCGACTACGCGCCGGCGCGCGAGCTCGCGCAGGACGCGCTCGCCATGCTGCCCCGCTACGACAACGCGCAGCTGTGGCTGTTCGTGCGCTCGAACCTCGCGGAGGCGCAGCTCGGCACCGGCGACGCCGCGGGCGCGCTGGAGACGGTCGACGCGATGATGGGCGACACGTCCAATCCGCCGCGCAGCGCCGCGCAGGGCCATTACCTCGCGGTCGCGACCGAGGTGTACGCGATGCACGGCCGCCTCGCCGACGCCGAGCGGTGCATGCGCGAGGCCGAGACGATCCGCGCGGCGTATCCGGGCGGCTACAACGCGGTCTACGCGACCTGGGCGTCGGCCGCGCTGGCCGACGCGCGCGACGACGACGAAGCCGCGCTCGCCGCGCTCGACCTCGCGATCGAGACCGCCGAGCGCATGCGGCACGTGCCTACGCTGTGCAAGGCGTACGCCGCGGCCGCGAAGCGCCTGGCCGCGCTGGGACGGTGGGAGGACGCCTACCGGCGGCAGGTCCGCCTGACCGACGTGAGCCAGGAGCGGCTGTCGCAGCGGGCCGGCGCCAAGCACTACCTGCTCAAGGTCGAGCACGAGCTCAAGCACGCGCGCGAGGCGCGCGACCGCGCCGAGCGCGAGCGCCAGGAAAGCCTGGCCCTCAACCGCCAGCTCGAGCGTCTCAATCGCGAGCTCGAGCGCAAGGTGCGCGAGGTCGAGGAGCTTCAGGCCCGCCTCGCCGCCGAGGCCGTGCACGATCCGCTCACGCAACTCTTCAACCGCCGTTACCTCGACTCGGTCCTGCCCGCGCTGCTCGCGGGGGCGAACCGGCGCTCGGCCCCGCTCGCCCTCGCGCTCGTCGACCTCGATCACTTCAAGGGCGTCAACGACCGCCACGGCCACCTCGCGGGCGATCGCGTGCTGATGCAGATCGGGCGCGTCCTCGCGACGTCGCTGCGGCCCGCGGACGTCCTGTGCCGCTACGGCGGCGAGGAGTTCTGCGTCGTGCTGCCCGACACCGACGGCGGCGGCGCCCGCACCGCGCTCGCGACGCTCGCCGCGCGGCTCAGGGAGCTCGTCGTGCCCTGGGGCGGCCAGACGCTGTCGGGATTCACGTTCTCGGCCGGCGTCGCGGTCGCGCCGGGCGACGGCGCGACGCAGGCCGAGCTCGTGTCCGCGGCGGACCGCGCGCTCTACCACGCGAAGGCGCAGGGTCGCGAACGCGTCGTGCTGGCGGGCAGCGACGACGACCGACCGGCGCGTACGGCCTGACGTCGCGCGGGCGGCACGCTCCGCCGACCGCGAGAACGCCGGGCACGTGAGCGCGGCACCGGGTCCGCGCCGACCGCGCCCGGAGAGACGCGCCACGGATCCGATCGTCTCCGGACACCTCCGCGGTTGGCTCGCGCGCGACCGCGATGTTAGGCTCGTCCGCGTCGCGTCCCCGGAGTCGCCGCGCGCCATGCGCCAGGACCGCCCCGTTCCGGGGGGCGAACGGGGAAACGCCACCGCCGACGCCATGCCCCCAGCCGAGAATCCATCCCCGCTCCGAGAGGCGCTCGCCCTGCACAGGCGTGGCGAGCTCGTCGAAGCGGAACGGGCTTACCGACGGCTCATCGGCGAAGGCGGCGCGAGCGGCGACGCCGAGCACATGCTGGGCCTCGTGCTCCACCAGCTGGGCCGAAGTGAAGAGGCGCTCGGCTGGCTCGAGCGCGCACGCCGCCGCGGCGAAGGCATCCCGCTGTGGGTCAATCTCGCGTCGACGCTTCTCGCGCTGGGTCGAGCGACGGAAGCGGAATCCTTCGCGCTGAAAGCGTTGTCCGCCGATCCGGCACACGCCGGCGCGACGCTGAACCTCGGCCTCGCCCGCGAAGCGCAGCGGCGATACCCGGAAGCGATCGAGGCACTCGAGCGAGCCCTCGCTGCCGCCCCGCGCAACCGGGCGGCGCTGCGCGCGCTCGCCCGGTGCCACCTCCGGACCGGCGACGCGCGACGAACGCTCGCGGTGCTTTCCGGAACCGGCGTCGGCGAGGACGCGAGTGTCGATCTCCTGCGCTGCGAAGCCTGGATCGCATCCGGCGCAATCGAAATGGCGCTTCCGGCGCTCGCACGGCTCGCCGGGATTGCCGAGTACGAGGCCCAGGCGCAATGGCTCATGGCGCTGGCGGCACTCCACGACCGCCGGAGCGACGACGCCATCGTCCTGCTGCGCTCGGTCGCCGAGCGCCACCCGGACCACCGGATGGCCGCGCTCAAGCTGGCTTCCGTCGAACTCGCGCGCGGCGACGTCGAGTCGGCGCTCTCCCGCATCGACCGATGGCTGGAACGGCATCCGGACGACCGCGAGGCGCGCAGCGCGCACCTGATCGCGTGCCAATACAGCCACCGCTACGACGCGGCCGCCCTCCTGGCGGAGCATCGCCGATGGCGGCCGGATCCGGCGAAGGGTTCGCCCGCCGGCGCGGCAGCGCACGCATCGCCGCAGCGCCCCGCGCGCATCGGGTGGGTGTCGCCCCGCTTCTGCCACGGTCCGGTCGAGGTGTTCTTCGCGGAAGTGCTCGAGGCGATGTGCGGCGACGCGACGTTCGAGCACGTGCTCTACATGACCGCGCCCGTGCCGCCGGCGACCACGGAACGCTTCCGTCGGATCGGCGCGTCCTGGCGCGACGCGGCATTCGCGACCGACGGCGCGCTGCTAGACCGCGTCCGCGAGGATCGGATCGACATCCTCGTCGATCTCGCCGGCGCCGGCCCCGACAACCGCCTCGCGGTCTTCGCGGCACGCGCCGCGCCGCTCCAGGTCAGCTGGCTCGACTACTTCTGCACGACCGGGCTCGACGAGATCGACTGCCTGATCACCGACGACTACCTCGCGCCGCCGGGCAGCGAGGCCTTCTACAGCGAAGCGCTGCTGCGCCTCGCGCGCGGCCGGCTCTGCTACACGCCGCCCCCCGCGCGCGCGCCGTCGACGGAAGGCGTCGACGCCCGGCGGCTCGTATGCCTGAACCGTTTCTCGAAGATCAACGACGAGGTCGCGGCGTCCTGGTCCGCCGCCCTGCTTCGCCTGCCCGGCTGGTCGTTGCGGCTCAAGGGCACCGGCGGAGACGATGCCGGCGTCGCCAACGCGCTGCGCCGCCGATTCGCCGCGCATGGCGTCGACCCGGAGCGCCTCGAAATCGCCGGCGAGGGTCCGTATGCCGAGGCCATCGACGCTTACCGGGATGCCGCCGTCGCGCTGGACCCGTTTCCGTTTTCGGGCTGCGCGACCAGCTTCGACGCCCTGTGGATGGGACTTCCGGTCGTGACGCTGCCGTTCGATACGATGGCGAGCCGCCAGACCGGTTCGCTGCTGTCGGCGATCGGGCGGGAAGACTGGATCGCGGGCGATGCCGGAGCGTACGTGGACGCGATCGTCGACGTCGCACGCGACGTCGACGGGCGGCGCGAGTGGCGCGCCCTCGCACGCGAGCGCATGCGCCCCCTCACCGATGCCCGGGCGTTCGCCCGCGAGCTCACGGCGGCACTGCAGCGCGCCTGGGCCGACCGGGCAACGCGAACCTGAACCGGGGCGAGTGCCGCGCGAACCCGGTCGACGCCGCCGCGCGGCGACCTCCCCGTGCCTTTCGCAACGTGCGTGACGTCGGCGTGTCGGCCGCCCGCGGGGATCGCAATCCTTGCGCGCCGATCCCCGGGCAAACGTCGCCCGGGGCCCCTCGTCGCGCACGCGACCCCGCGGCCTCACCGACCTCCCCGAAACCTGCGTGACGTCGGCGTGTCGGCCGCCCGCGGGGATCGCAATCCTTGCGCGCCGAT
>CALDKM010000225.1:0-18562 GCA_937898875.1 uncultured Pseudomonadota bacterium
CGACACCGGCTGGGCTTTTTCGTTGCGGCGCGCCCGCGAGCGGGTCGTCGTCACGACGCGCGACAACTGGCCCGAATCCGACGGCGGTGGTACGGTGCGGACTCCGCGGTGTTCCGCGCCGCGGCCGACCTGCCAGGATCCATGTCCGCCGCCTTCCCCGAATCGCGACTTCCCACGCTTCGCGAGCTCTATGCCTCGCACGACGGCAAGGTCTCCGACAAGTGGTCTCTCTATCTCGACGTGTACGACCGCGTGCTCGCGCGTCATCGGGACGGGCCGATCGCGTTCGTCGAGATCGGCGTGCAGAACGGCGGCTCGCTGGAGCTGTGGGCCCGCTACCTTCCGCAAGCGACGGTCCTCGTGGGCTGCGACATCGATCCGAAGTGCGCCGCGCTCGCGTTCGACGATCCCCGCATCAGGGTCGTCGTCGGCGATGTCAACTCCGAGTCGGCGTACCGCGCCATCCGCGAGATCGCGCCAGGCTTCGACGTCTTCGTCGACGACGGCTCGCACACGTCGCGCGACATCGTGCTCACCTTCTGCAACTACTTCCGGCACGTGAACGCCGGAGGCACGTACGTGATCGAGGACCTGCACTGCTCCTATCAGCCGCGCTGGGGAGGGGGCATCGACCGCGGCGACACGTCGATGGAATTCCTGAAGCTGCTGGCCGACTTCGTGAACCAGCCGTACTGGCAGCGCGATCGGGAGCCGATGGCGCTGCTCGCCCCGTTCTTCCCGGGCGGCGCCCGCCCGGACCTCGCGCCCTTCCGCGACATCGCCTCCCTCACGTTCTGCGACTCGATGTGCGTGATCGAGAAGCGCGCGATCGGAGCGGTCGCCGGGCTCGGCGAGCGGGTGGTCGTCGGAAGGAACGCGTCCGTGTCGACCGATCCGCTGGCGCACCGGAGCACGCGACAATCGTGACGGCCCCGGGCGCGCCGACCGCGCCCGACGGCGGGAAGCGGGGCGTTCCTGCGCCGTCGTGTCGGCAGGGCACGGCGTTCCCGATAGAATCCGGGATGGGCGGCGCGGAATGACCGCGATGAGCGCGAGGCCATTCGCGTCGCCGCAACTCGTCGGGAGTGATACATGTTCGGTCCGATCAGCGTGCCGTTCGGCGCGAAGATGCTGTTCAACACCGTCAAGCTCAAGCAGGGCGTGTCGATGGACGACGTCGAGCTCGCGCTCGGCGACATGTGCAACGTGGTCAAGGACACCTACGGCGGCGACAAGGGCGGCTTCATCGCCGGCCAGGTGTTCCGGTTCTCCGGCTTCGTGTCCGGCGAAGGGTCGCTCGGCGCCGCGCACGGCGCGGATCACGACCACGATCTCGTGATCGTCACCTACTGGCGGTCGTTCGAGGAGCACGAGCGCTCGCATGCGGACGCGACGTTCAAGGCGAAGTTCTCGGCGCTCGCGACGATGTGCACCGACACGCGCGAGGTCGGCTACGAGATGCTCTGGCAGGGCGAGCCGGAGGCGTAGGCCGGGACGGCGCCGTTGCGACGGCGCCGGCGCGGACGCCCCGGAGGACCGTGCAACCGCGACGCGCCGCGCTTCCGGCGTCACGTGACGACGCGGTGCGTTCCCCAGCCGCGTTCCAGCATCGGGCACTCGTCGCAGGAGACGGTGCGCAGGTGACAGGTCCGGATCTCGCATGCGACCGCGCGGCCCTGGAGGATGAGGCTGACGCGCGCAAGCCGCTGCGTGTCGCGTCCCTTGACGAGGACGACGTCGCCCGGCTCGAGCAGCGCGCCGATCTTCGCTGCCACCTCGCGAGGCGTGTCTCCGGCGCGAACGATACGCTCGGAGGGCATCCCGCCCTGCCGCGCCCCGGGCCGGTAGTCCCTGATCATGGTGCCCACGACGAGGAAGTGCGCGGCAACGCGCGCGACGCGCTCGCCGATGCGCCGGTAGGTCGCGTGCTGGGGATTGGGCGGCTCGGAGATTTCGCCGAGCAGCACGATCCGCCGGCGCACCGGGATCTCATCGAGGACGTCGAGCGCGGCATCGATGCTCTCGACCGGCGACTTGTAATCGTCGCGCAGGAGCGTCGCACCGTTCGGCAACGCGACCGGCTGCAGCCGTCCCGGCGTCGGGGCGAGCGTTGCGAGCCGCGCCAGCGCATCGTCGAGGGGAACGCCTTCGAGATGCGCAACGGCGATCGCGGCGAGCGCCGCGCAGACCATGTGGCGCCCGAGCAGCCGGATCGTCGCGTCGCGCTCCTCTCCGAACGCGACGAGCCGGAAGCACGTGCCCCGGGGCCAGTCGAGGCGTGCGTCCGTCGCGCGCACGTCGCAGCCGGCGCCGAAGCCGAACGTGACGACGCGCGCGCGCGTCTCGTTCGCCATCCACGCCACGTTGGGATCGTCGCCGTTGAGCACCGCCACGCCCCCGGCCGGCAGCGCGCGCACCATCCACGCCTTCTCGTCGCGCGTGACCTCGAGCGTGCCGAGGCTCCGGTGGTGCTCGCTGCCGATCGAGGTCACGACCGTGACGTCCGGCAGCACGACTTCCGAGTAGCGCCGCATCTGCCCCTTGTCCGCGATCCCGGCCTCGATCGCCGCGTGGCGCTGCCCTCGCGCGATCTGCAGGATCGCCCGGCTGATCGATCCCCACGCGTTGTAGAGCATCGTGTCGGAGGGGGTGATCGCGAGGACCGCGGCCACCGCGCGCACGGTCGTCGACTTGCCTGCCGAGCCGACGACGGCGACGACGCGGGTCCGGCGTGCGAGGGTGCGTCGCCAGGCGCGCGCGAGCCTCGACGATACCGGCCACAACCGGTAGCGGACGCCCTCGGCGATCTGGCCGCGGCCCGCCGCCGTCGCGAACAGCGGGGGAAGGTCGCGCCAGCGGTAGCGCATCAGGGACGGCCGTCGAGGCGGCCGCGGCGGAACAGGCGGTCCCAGAGCTGGACGCCCAGCACTGCGGAGAGCGCGTGCCCGAGATCCTCGCGGCGCGTACGATGGAGCTCGATCGCCGCCGCGACAGCGGCGGGGTCGAAGTAGCCGGACTCGCGAAGGCGGGCCCCGGACAGTTCCTCGCGCGCGAACGCCGGCAGCTCGCGGCCGCGCCACGGATCGTAGGGCGCGCGCATCGGCAACTTCGGGCGCCACGCGATCTCGCGCGGCAGCAGGCGCTCCATCGCGCGCCGCAGCACGTACTTCTCGCGCAGGCGCTTCATCTTGACGCTCGGCGGGATCCGCGCGCAGAACTCGGCGAGCTCGTGGTCGAGAAACGGGACGCGGGCCTCGACCGAATGGGCCATCGACGACGCGTCGAGGTTGAGCACCACGCCGTCGCCGAGACGGTGCCGGATGTCGAAATACTGCATGCGGGCGAACGGGTGCCAGCTCGCGAGTCCCGCGGGCGGAGGCATCTCGTCGACTACCGGGCCCGCGCGCTGCAGCGCGTCCCGGACCTCCCGTGAAAGCAGCCGGGTGGCCGCCGATTGCGTCGCGAGGTGCGAGATGCTCGCCGAGTAGCGCGCGAAGCTCATCTCGCGCGGGCCGGCGATCGTGCCCGCCGCGCCGGGCCAGCGCCTGCGGATCGCCGGAACGTCCGCGATCCATCGCCTCACGCCTGCCGGGAGCAGGAACAGGGCCTCGAGCACCGGGAGCGTCGGGTACCACGAGTAGCCGCCGAGCATCTCGTCGGACCCTTCGCCGCACATCACGACCTTCACGTGCTCGGCGCTCGCCTGCGCGATTCGCATCTGACCGGTGGCGATCGAGGCCAGGACCTGGCCTTCGGTGTGCCAGACGGCCTTCGGCAGGAGCTCGAAGTCCTCGGACCCGCACAGCACGTGGTGCCCGTCGAGCCGGAACGCCGGGAACGTGTCGAGCGCGCGCGCGCCGCGGAGCTCGTCGTACGCGGCCTCGCGGGCGCGCATCGTGAACGTCTTGACCGGATCCGCCGCCATCGTCGACATCAGCGCCGCGACCGAACTCGAGTCGATGCCGCCCGACAGCCACGCGCCGATCGGCACGTCGCTCACCATGTGCAGGCGGACGCTCTCGGCCAGCTTTTCGCGCAGCCCCTCGACCCACTCGCGCTCGGGCCGGCGCTCGTAATCGTCGCGGGGCGGGAACGACACGTCCCAGTAGCGGCTCGTGGCGGCTTCGCCGCGCGACCAGGCGACGATGCATCCGGGAGGCACCTTGGCGATTCCCCGCACGATCGTGCGCGGCGTCACGGTGCGGCCATGGGTGAGCAGCTGCCGGATGCCCTGAAGGTCGGGCTCCGGCGCGACCATGCCCGACGCGAGGATCGCCTTCTGTTCCGATCCGAATGCCAGCGCGTCGCCCGTCACCGCGTAGTAGAGCGGCTTGATGCCGAACCGGTCGCGCGCCAGCAACAGGCGCCGGCGCGGCGCGTCCCACAGCGCGATCGCGAACATGCCGCGCAGGTGATCGACGAACCGGTCGCCGTGCTCCTCGTAGAGGTGGACGATGGTCTCGACGTCGGACGCCGTGCGGAAGCGGTGGCCGGCGGCGGAAAGGCGCGCGCGCAGCTCGACGTGGTTGTAGATCTCGCCGTTGCACACGACGACGACCGTTCCGTCCTCGTTGGCGATCGGCTGCCCGCCGGTGGCGAGGTCGATGATCGCGAGCCGACGGAACGCGAGGCCGATGCCGGGGGCGACGTGGAACCCTTCCCCGTCGGGACCGCGGTGACGCAGGATGTCGGCCATGCGTCGGAGCGCCGCGGGATCGGGCGCGCGCTCCGGGTCGCGGAAGGCCAGTCCTGCGATGCCGCACACGATGCCGGTCCTCCCGTCAGGCCTGCGCGGGGGCGAGCAGCGCGCGCGGGCCCGCCCCGACCGCCCCGAGCGGCATCGGAACGCAGATGCCCGTCGCGGCGCGCGCGGACGGCGGCGTTGCGGTGAGCACGATCATGCGGCGAAGTCCGGGCACGCCCAGCCGTTCGCAGGTGGCGGAGGCGTCCCCGGCATCGCGCTCGCCCGGGCCGGCGACCGCGAGTGCGGACAGTCCGCCGCCGTCGCGGAAGACCAGCGACGTGTGCGCCAGGAACGCCTCGACGACGGGATTCATGCGGTTCCAGTGCACGAGCGTCGTCGAGTGCACGTCGGGCCGATCGTAGACCGCCGCGCCCCACTTGCGCTTGAAGCGCGTGAGGCCGTCGTCGAGAGACGGACGGCTTCCCCTGAAGTCGATGTCCGCGCACCGGCTGCTTCGCGCGAGTTCGATCAGCTGTGCATAGACGGCGGGGATCGCTCCTTCCTTCATCCTGGCCGGGTCGCCGCGCACGACGCCCAGCGCGACCGCCGCCAGCGTGTCGTGCCGGCGCTCGAACAGGCATCCGGCGACGCGCTCGCCATCGCGAGAGACCCAAAGGATGCCGCCGCGCCGGAACGCGCGGCGCAGGCGGCGCAGCGGCTGGACGTGCGCTTCGGGGCCATGGCGGATTCGCGTGAACGGCGCGTACATTCCGCCGTGGAACGCAGCGAGATCGGCGGCACGATGCGAGATCTCGCTCGTCCACCGGGCCTGGCGGATTCGCCGCAGGTCGTCCGCCAGGCTGCGGCTCCGGTGCGCCAGCTTCGCGAGGTCGAAGGGGGCCGCGAGCCGCATGCCGATCCAGTCCGGGACCGGCAGGTAGTCGTCGCCGAGCCCAAGCCGAGCGGCGGAAACGCGCGCCACGTGAACGACCGCGAGATCCGCCGTCGCTCGCGCCTGGCGAAGCGTCCGCGCTATCCTCCACGCGGGGACATGACCCATGGGCTCCCGCGCCGGCTCACCGGCGAAGAACCGCGCGGCCAGCCATCGGACGCGCTTCGTCCGGCCCGCGACGAGCATGGTCGCGGGCTGCCCTCCGTGCAGCGCGACGCCGCGCAGCAGCGTCACGGCGACGACCACGTCGAACAGCGGCGCAAGCCACGCCTTCCAGCGCGAACCGTACTCCGGCTCGGGCGTCTCCCTGTTCATGCGTCCCGCCAGTCGCGCCGGAAGTGCCTGCGCCACGGGCCGATCCGGATCCGGCCGAGCATGGCGACCGGCCGGAAGCCGCTCTTCGCATGGGCGCGCAGCGCGGACCGGTTCTCGGGCACGGTCCCGCGGAGCGCGCTCCGGAAGCCCTTTTCGCGGAGGTCGCGCAGTTGATGGAGGCACAGCACGTGCGCGAGCGCGTGCCCCCGATACCCGGCATCCGTCCACGCGTCGGTCAGGTACGCGTCGCCGTCGGCGATCGGCATCGTGCGCTCGAGGTAGCTGGACCAGTAGGGCGGGTCGGCGCGCCAGCATGCGGAAACGATGCGTCCCTCGTGCCTCAACACGTGGCAGTTCCACCCCGACGCGAGGTGGGCGGCGATTCGTGCGCGGTCGGCGTCCGGGCGCAGCGCGAGGTAATCGTCGATGTCGTCCTTGCCGAGCGAGGCGAACTCGACCGGCAGCGTCGGCACGACGTCGGCGATCGGTTCGTCGAGCGGGCGGGCGAGCAGAAGCACGCGCCTGAAGCCGGCCTCGCTGGCGACCTTGTACGCGAACGCCTCGAGGCCGTCGCGCCGCAGCGCGCCGACCGCGCGGTCGATCGCGCCGCCGGGAGCGATCATCGCGACCCCGCCGTCATGACTTGCGGGCGAGCGCGCCGACGTAGTGCCCGGTGAGGAACCGCGTCGGCAGCGCTGCGAGCGACTCCCATCGCGCCAGGCGCCGGAGGAATCGCGCGCGCGAGCCGGGCGTCGCGCGCCGCTCGAGCGCGCGGGAGCGTCGCACCGCGGCCGCCCGCGGGCAGTGCAGCAGCGCGACCATGTCGAGCACCTCGAAGCCCGTCGCGCGCAGCGCGCGCCGAAGGGCGCCCGGCCCCATCGTCACGCCGACCGGGTACGGAACCAGCCCCAGGCGGCGGAGCCACGGGTACGGCAGCGCATTGCGCAGCGCGACCGCGGGGTGGCGCGGGTTGTCGAGCGTGAGAATGAGACGTCCCCCGGGGCGCAGCACGCGATGGAGGCCGTCGAGCGCGTCGCGGATCTCCGCGCGCGTCTCGAAGTGATCGAGCGTCGAGTTCGAGACGACGATGTCGAACGCCGCGTCCGCGAACGGCAGGCGCCGGACGTCGGCCGCGACGATCTCGAGGCCGGGATGGCGGAGCTTCGCCGCGGCGAGCACCGACGGGGCGACGTCGATGGCGAACACGTCGCGCGCGTGGAGGCGGAGCAGCGGGTAGAGCCCGGCGTCCATCGCTTCGTCGAACAGGTCGGTCTTGAGCAGGCGCTCGCGCGCGCCCTCGTCCAGCCATCGTCCGACGAGCGCCGCGTTGACGGCGTCGCTGTGCGCGCGCCACAGCCGGCCGTCGTTCGCGGCGATGAGCGGCTCGACGGCGGACTCCCAGCGGCCCTGGGTCGGCGCGGGGAGCGGGGCGGGGGGCATGGCGTGGACGTGGCGATCGGACGCCCGGGCGATGCGACGCGTCGCGCGGGCCTTGCCGAACCTTACCGCAAGATGGCCGCCGGGTGCGCGAACGGTCCGGGCGAGGGGCCATTTGCGAAGCCGCGACGGTTCGCCTATCGTTGGCCGTTGCGCGGAATCGCGATCACGGAGCGACCTCGACATGGGACATTGGATCGAACTCACCGCCGCCGACGGCGCGACGATCTCGGCGTGGCGCGCCGAGCCGAAGGGCGCGCCGCGCGGCGGACTCGTCGTCGTGCAGGAGATCTTCGGCGTCAACAGCCACATCCGCAGCGTGTGCGATGGCTACGCGGCGGACGGCTACCTTGCCGTCGCCCCGGCGCTGTTCGACCGGATCCATCCGCGCGTGGACCTGGGGTACACGCCAGGCGACATCGAGCGCGGGCGCGACCTCAAGGCGAAGGCTTCCCTCGATCAAGCGCTCGCCGACGTCGAGGCGGCCCGCGCGTCGGCGGCGTCCGCGGGCAAGGTCGGCATCGTCGGGTACTGCTGGGGCGGCTACATCGCGTGGATGAGCGCGGCGAGGCTGCCGGGCTTCGCGTGCGCCGCGCCCTATTACGGCGGCGGCATGCTGGAGGCCGCGGGCGAGCATCCGCGCTGCCCGGTCCTCGCGCACTTCGGCGAGATGGACATGCACATCCCGGTCGAGGGCGTGCGCAAGTTCGCCGCGGCGCATCCGGAATCGCAGGTGCTCGTCTATCCCGCCAACCACGGCTTCAACTGCGACCAGCGCGGATCGTTCGACGCCCCTTCCGCCAGGCTGGCGCGCGAGCGGACAGTCGAGTTCCTGAGGCAGCACGTCGGTTGACGCCGGCGCTGCAGACGGCTGGCGCGGCGACCGGCGCGAGTGCCCCGATAGCGCCAACAGGCCCTAGTTGGCCTTGAACCGCACGCGCATGACCTTCCTGTCGTACTCGGCCTCGGTCGCGAGCGTGATCTCGGTGCCGTCGGGGGCGTAGACGCGCCCTCCGCTCTTGCGGCACAGGTCGCGTTCGTACTGACAGGGGCCCATTTCGGGATGTCGCCGGCACATCGTGCCCGCCTTCTCGTCGAACGCGATCGCGGTGGTCTTCCGCTCCGCGCCCGATCCGCTCGAGCACACGTAGATCGCGCCGGCCGGGAACGAGGACGGATCGACCTTCTGAGCAGGTGCCGCCGGCGCCGGCGGGACCGCGACGCGGGCCACCGGCGCGGTCGCGACCTCGCGGGACGGCGTGATCGGAATCGGTTCGCGCGGGGCGGTGCCGCACGCGGCGACGACTGCGCAGGTCGCCGCGAGCGTCGCCGCGCGCACCGCGCGCCTCATCGCTTTCGGCCCCCGAGCAGCGAGCCCAGCACGCCGCGCGTGATCTCGCGCGCGATCGACGAGCCGACCGAGCGTGCGGCGCTCTTGGCGAGCGCGTCGACCATGCCTTCGCGCTTGCCGCCGCGCGGTCCCGTCGAGCCGAACAGGATGTCGGACAGCCCGCCCATCAGGCCGCCTCCCGACGTGGGGGCTTCCTGTCCGGCACCGGGCGCCTGGTCCGCACCCTGCGGTACCGCCGTTCCGCCTCCGGCGCGCGCCTTCAGCCTCTCGAACGCCGAATCGCGGTCGACGGTCTTCTCGTACTGGCCCGCCACGACGGAATTCGCGACCAGCCCGCGTCGCTCCTCGGGCGAGATCGGCCCGATGCGCGAGCCCGGCGCGAACATCCACGCGCGCTCGGTGATTCCCGGCGAGCCCTTGGCGTCCAGGAACGACACGAGCGCCTCGCCGGTGGCGAGCTCGAGGATCGCCTTCCCGATGTCGAGCTTCGGGTTGGGGCGCATCGTGTCGGCGACCGACTTCACCGCCTTCTGGTCGCGCGGCGTGAACGCGCGGAGCGCGTGCTGGATCCGGTTGCCGAGCTGGCCCAGAACCTTGTCGGGAACGTCGAGCGGATTCTGCGTGACGAAGAACACGCCGACCCCCTTCGACCGGATGAGACGCACGACCTGCTCGATGCGCTCGAGGAGCGCCGGCGGCGCCTCGGAGAACAGCAGGTGCGCCTCGTCGAAGAAGAACACGAGCTTCGGCTTGTCTCGGTCGCCGACCTCCGGCAGGTTCTCGTAGAGGTCGGCGAGCAGCCACAGCAGGAACGTCGAGTACAGCCGCGGCGCGGTCATCAGCTTGTCGGCGGCGAGGATGTTGACGATCCCGCGGCCTTTCGCGTCGGTCTGGATCAGGTCGTCGACGTTCAGCATCGGCTCGCCGAAGAATCGGTCGCCGCCCTGTTCCTCGATCTGCAGCAGCCCGCGCTGGATCGCGCCGACCGACGCCGGCGAGACGTTGCCGTACTGCGTCTTGTATTGCGCGGCGTTGTCCCCCACGTGCTGCAGCATCGCCCGCAGGTCCTTGAGGTCGAGCAGCAGGAGCTTGTTGTCGTCGGCGATCTTGAACGTGAGGGCGAGCACGCCCTCCTGCGTCTCGTTCAGGTTGAGGAGGCGGGCGAAGAGCAGCGGTCCCATGTCCGAGACCGTCGCGCGCACCGGGTGGCCCTGCTCGCCCCAGACGTCCCAGAGCGTGACCGGGCAGTCGCCCCAGGCGGGCTCGGGCAGGCCCAGCTTGTCGAGCCGCTCCTTGAGCTTCGGGGACATCGATCCCGGGAACGCGATGCCGGTCAGGTCGCCCTTGACGTCGGCCATGAACACGGGCACGCCGATGCGCGAGAACTGCTCGGCGAGCACCTGCAGCGAGATCGTCTTGCCGGTGCCGGTGGCGCCGGTGATGAGCCCGTGCCGGTTCGACATCGAAGGCAGGAGGGCGAGCTCCAGGTCGCCGTGCCGGGCGACGATAAGCGGGTCGGCCATGGAATCCTCGGGGGTGGTTTCCGGGGGAGTTTAGCAACCCCGGCCCGCGCCGGGCGGCGACTGCGGCCCCGCAGGGGCGGCGGCGGGAGCAGGCCCGCAGGGAACCCCTCCCATCCGGGGCGTTTTTGGGGTATACTTTTTCGGATAAGCAGGCGAAAAGCAACGAGAAATGGGCTGGGGCAGCCCATTTTTTTTTGGCGAACACGATGACGACGACCCTGGGCGAGCTGCTCGCGCAAACCGTGCCCCCGCTGGGGTACGAGCTGGTCGATTGGGAGTCCTCTCCCAAGGGCCGGATGGTGCGCGTGTTCATCGACAAGCCGGGCGGGGTCGACGTCGAGGATTGCGCGCGGGTCTCGCAGCACCTGACGCGGCTGTTCGCGGTCGAGAACGTCGACTACGAGCGGCTCGAGGTGAGCTCGCCCGGACTCGACCGGCCGCTGAAGTCGGCAGCCGACTACGAGCGCTTCCGGGGACAGGAAGCGACGCTCGTGCTGCGCGAGAAGCTGAACGACACGCGGAAGGTGCGCGGGATGATTGGCGGGATCGACGGCGCGGATGCGCTGGTCGAGACGCCGGGCGGGACGGTGCGCGTCCCGCTGGACAACATCGAGCGCGCGCGCCTCGTGCCGAAGATCGAATGGAGAAAAGACCGATGAACAGCGGGAAGGAAGTGCTGCTGCTGGTGGACGCGCTCTCTCGGGAGAAGAACGTTCCGAAGGAGACCGTGTTCGCCGCGCTCGAGATGGCGCTCGCCTCGGCGACGAAGAAGCGCTTCGCCGACGACGTGGACGTGAGGGTCGCGATCGACCGCGAGACCGGCGAATACGACGCGTTCCGGCGCTGGACCGTCGTGCCCGACGAGGAGCACGAGGAGCCGTCGCGCCAGATCGCGATCACCGACGCGCCCGAGCGCGGCGAGAACCTCCAGCTGGGGGACATCGTCGAGGAGCCGCTGGAAGCGGCGACCTTCGGCCGCATCGGCGCGCAGGCCGCGAAGCAGGTGATCCTGCAGAAGATCCGCGACGCGGAGCGCGAGCAGATCCTGAACGACTTCCTCGCCCGCGAGGACAACCTGCTCACCGGCACGGTCAAGCGCATCGAGCGCGGCAACGCCATCGTCGAGTCGGGCCGCATCGAGGGCATGATCCCGCGCGACCAGCTGATCCAGAAGGAGATGCTGCGCGTGGGCGACCGGGTCCGCGCGTACGTGATGAAGATCGACCGCACGGCGAAGGGCCCGCAGCTCGTCCTGTCGCGCGTCGCGCCCGAGTTCCTCGCGCGCCTGTTCGAACTGGAGGTGCCCGAGATCGAGGAGGGGCTCATCGAGATCAAGGCGGCGGCCCGCGACCCCGGCATCCGCGCGAAGATCGCGGTCAAGTCGAACGACCCGCGCCTCGACCCGCAGGGGACCTGCATCGGCATGCGCGGCTCGCGCGTGACGGCGGTCACCAACGAGCTCGCCGGCGAGCGCGTCGACATCGTGCTGTGGTCCGACGACCCGGCCAAGCTCGTCGTGAACGCGCTCGCGCCCGCCGAGGTGCAAAGCATCGTCGTCGACGAGGAGAAGCACTCGATGGACGTCGTGGTCGACGAGGAGAACCTCGCGATCGCGATCGGTCGCAGCGGCCAGAACGTGCGGCTCGCCTCCGAGCTCACCGGGTGGCACCTGAACCTGATGAGCGTCGAGGAATCGCACAGCAAGCGCGAGGAGGAGACGGTCCGCGTCCGCACGCAGTTCATGGAGAAGCTCGACGTCGACGAGGAGGTCGCGGACATCCTGGTCGCCGAAGGCTTCACCTCGCTCGAGGAAGTGGCGTACGTGCCGCTCACCGAGATGCTCGAGATCGAGGCGTTCGACGAGGACACCGTCAACGAGCTGCGCAGCCGCGCGCGCAACGCGCTGCTGACCGAGGAGATCGTGCGCGAGGAGAGCGTCGAGAACGTCGAGGAGGCGCTCCTTTCGCTCGAAGGCATGGACACCGAAGTCGCGTCGAAGCTCGCCGCGTCGGGAATCACGACCCGCGACGGTCTCGCCGACCTCGCGGGCGACGAGCTGGTCGAGCTGACCGGGATCGACGAGGCGCGCGCGCAGGCGCTGATCATGAAGGCGCGCGCGCACTGGTTCGACACCCCTGCCGACGCGGCGACCGCCGCGACCGCGCACTAGGGCGGCCGCGACAACCACGGAGGCCCGCTCATGGCCCAGACCACGATCGAACAATTCGCCACCGAGCTCAAGATGCAGGCCGGCGCGCTGCTGGAGCAGCTCGCGGCGGCCGGAGTCGGCACGAAGAAGGCCGGCGACAAGCTCACCGAGCAGGACAAGACGCGCCTGCTCGACTACCTGCGCAAGCAGCACGGCGCGGCCGCGGAGCCGAAGAAGCGCATCACGCTGACGCGCAAGCAGACCTCCGAGATCAAGGCGCCCGACGCCTCGGGCAAGGCGCGCACGATCCAGGTCGAGGTGCGCAAGAAGCGCGTGCTCGTCCGCCGCGAGGAGGGCGAGGCCGCGCCCCCGCACGAAGAGGCGGGAGCCCCTCCCGTCGACGTCGCGCCGGTGGTCGAGGCGCCGGTGGCGGAGGCCCCGGCAGTCGCGGCGCCGGTCGAGCCGCCCGTCGTCGAGGTTCCCGTCGTCGAGGCGCCGGCTCCGGAGCCCGCCCCAGCCGTGACGGCGCCCGCGCCTGCCGCGGCGCCTGCCCCGCGTTCGCACCTGTCGGCGGCCGAGATCGCCTCGCGCGAA
Source organism: uncultured Pseudomonadota bacterium (assembly GCA_937898875.1). Taxonomy (GTDB): domain Bacteria; phylum Pseudomonadota; class Gammaproteobacteria; order Burkholderiales; family Casimicrobiaceae; genus VBCG01. The sequence goes on from CALDKM010000225.1 coordinate 13,006, forward strand.
GCCGAATCCAGGAAGCAGCAGGAGCTCTTCGCGCGGCAGGAGGAAGACATCCGCCGCAAGCAGGAAGAGGCTGAGCGCCGCAGGGTGAAGGCGGAGGAGACCGCGAAGGCTGCCGCCGAAGCCGCCGCCAGGGCGGCCGAAGCCGAGGCGAAGGCGAAGGCCGCGCCGGCCGCGAAGACGGAAGGCACGCTGCATCGCCCCGCGGCGAAGCCCGGCGAGCGCCGCGACAAGCCCGCGAAGAAGCCCGGCGGACCGGTGTTCTCGGAGGAGGCCGCACGCAAGCGTGCGCTCAAGCTGCGAGGCGACACGGGCTCCGCGACCGCCGCGACCGGCTGGCGACAGCCGAAGGTCGGCGCGCGCCATCGCGACGAGGAGGGCGGCGAGGGAGCGACGGCGGCCGGTCCGGTCGTCCGCGAGATCCTGGTCCCGGAGACGATCACCGTCGCCGAGCTCGCGCACAAGATGTCGGTCAAGGCGGCCGAGCTCATCAAGGTGCTGATGAAGATGGGCACGATGGTGACGATCAACCAGGTGCTCGACCAGGAGACCGCGATCATCGTGGCCGCCGAAATGGGGCACAAGGCGTCCGCCGCGAAGCTCGACGATCCCGACGCGCTGCTCGCCGAGGTGCACGAAGGCGAGGCCGCGGAGTCGCTTCCCCGGCCGCCGGTCGTCACCGTGATGGGTCACGTCGACCACGGAAAGACGTCCCTGCTCGACATGATCCGTCGCGCCCGCGTCGCGAGCGGCGAGGCGGGCGGGATCACCCAGCACATCGGCGCGTACCACGTCCAGACGCCGAAGGGCGTGATCACGTTCCTCGACACGCCGGGCCACGAGGCGTTCACCGCGATGCGGGCGCGGGGCGCGAAGGTGACCGACATCGTCGTGCTCGTCGTCGCAGCGGACGACGGCGTCATGCCGCAGACGAAGGAGGCGATAGCGCACGCGAGGGCCGGCAGCGTGCCGCTCGTCGTCGCGATCAACAAGATCGACAAGGGCGACGCGAACCCCGAGCGCGTCAAGCAGGAGCTCGTCGCGGAGAGCGTCGTGCCGGAGGAGTTCGGCGGCGACGTCCAGTTCATCCCGGTGTCGGCGAAGACCGGCCAGGGCATCGACGCGCTGCTCGATGCGATCCTGCTCCAGGCGGAGGTGCTCGAGCTCAAGGCGCCCAGGGATGCGCCGGCGCGGGGCATCGTCATCGAATCGCGCCTCGACAAGGGCCGCGGCCCCGTGGCGACCGTGCTGGTGCACGCGGGCACGCTCAAGCGCGGCGACGTGGTGCTGGCCGGTGCGGTGTTCGGCCGCGTGCGCGCGATGACCGACGAGAACGGCAAGGCGATCCAGCAGGCCGGCCCGGCGATCCCCGTCGAGATCCAGGGGCTCTCGGACGTTCCGCTCGCGGGCGAGGACGTGATCGTGCTCGGCGACGAGCGCAAGGCCCGCGAGATCGCGCTGTTCCGCCAGGGCAAGTTCCGCGACGTCAAGCTCGCGAAGCAGCAGGCCGCGAAGCTCGAGAACATGTTCGACCAGATGGGCGAGGGCGCCGCGAAGACGCTGCCGCTGATACTGAAGGCCGACGTGCAGGGAAGCTACGAAGGCCTGTCGCAGGCGCTCACCAAGCTTTCGACCGATGAGGTGAAGGTCAACATCGTGCATGCCGCCGTCGGCGGCATCACCGAATCGGACGTCAACCTCGCGCTCGCGTCGAAGGCGGTGATCATCGGCTTCAACGTTCGCGCGGACGCGCAGGCGCGCAAGCTCGCCGAGGGGGCGGGCGTCCAGATCCGCTACTACGACATCATCTACGACGCGGTCGACGAAGTGAAGGCGGCGCTGTCGGGCCTGCTCACGCCCGAACAGAAGGAGAGCCGGCTCGGCCTCGTCGAGGTTCGGGAGGTGTTCCGCATCTCGAAGATCGGGACGGTGGCGGGCTGCATGGTCGTCGAGGGCCTGGTGCGGCGCGGATCGAAGATCCGCGTGCTGCGCGACAACGTCGTGGTCCACGACGGCGAGCTCGACTCGCTCAAGCGCTTCAAGGACGACGTGCGCGAGGTGAAGGCCGGGTTCGAGTGCGGCCTGTCGTTGCGCGGCTACAACGACGTCCAGAAGGGCGACCAGCTCGAGGCGTACGAGATCGTCGAGGTCACGCGCACGCTCTGACGCGGAGCTGTCGTCCCGCCCGCCCCTGTCCCTGCGCACGCCGGGCGGGGGGCGCGGCGGCCGCGTCGACCACCCAGCGCACAACCGCCATGCCCAAACGCCACTCGCCGCGCACGGCCCGCATCGGGGACGAGATCCAGCGAGAGCTGATGACCCTCCTCCGCGAGGAGGTGAAGGATCCCCGCGTCGGCCGCGTCACCGTCACGCACGTCGAGGTGACGCCCGACCTGTCGCACGCGAAGGTGCTCGTGACCGACCTCGCGGGCCGCGAGCACGCGGCCGAGACCGTCGCCGCGCTCGGCCGCACGGCCGGGTTCCTGCGCAGCGAGCTCGCGCACCGGCTGTCGACCTATTCGGTCCCGCAGCTCACGTTCGTCTACGACGACTCGATCGAATCGGGGCTCGCGTTGTCGCGGTTGATCGACCAGGCCGTGGCCGAGGACCGCAAGCGCGATTCGTGAACGAGCGCGTTCCCCGGCGGCGCGTCGACGGTGTCCTGCTGCTCGACAAGCCGGCCGGACTGTCGTCGAACGCGGCACTCCAGCGCGCGAAGCGGCTCCTCGCCGCCGAGAAGGCCGGGCACACCGGGACCCTCGATCCGCTCGCGACCGGCCTGCTGCCGATCGCCTTCGGCGAGGCGACCAAGTTCGCGCAGTCTCTGCTCGACGCGCCGAAGGCCTACGAGGCGGTCGTGCGATTCGGGGCCGAGACCGCGACCGGCGACGCGGAAGGCGCGGTCGTGCGCACGATGCCGGTGCCGGCGGATCCTGCCGCCATCGAGGCTGCATTGCCGCGTTTCCTCGGGCGCCAGCGCCAGACGCCGCCGCGTCACGCGGCGCTCAAGCACCGCGGGCGCGCCTATTACGACTGGGCGCGGGCCGGCGTCGAGATCCCCCGACCGCCGCGCGAGGTCGAGATCCTCGCGCTCGACATCCTCGCGTGGCGTGCGCCCGACCTGGAGCTTGCGGTCGCGTGCAGCAAGGGGACCTACGTCCGGGTGCTCGCCGAGGACCTGGGCGTCGCGGCGGGATCCTGTGCGCACCTCGCGGCCCTGCGCCGAACGGCGACCGGCGGCTTCCGGCTCGCCGATGCCGTGACGCTGGAGCGCCTCGAGTCCATGGCGTTCGCCGAGCGTGCGGCACGCCTCCTCCCGGTCGACGCGCTGGTGCAGGGCATGCCCCGGGTCGACCTTCCCGAGCGCGAGGCGGCGCGGTTCCGCCACGGCGTCCCGGTACCGGCGCCCGGGGCGCCTTCCGGTCGCTCTGCGGTGTACGCGGCGGGAGTGCTGCTGGGGCTGGCCGACGTGGACGAAGGGTTCGTGCGCCCGGCGAGGCTCGTCGTGCCGCCCGCGCCGGGCGAGGCGGTGAGTTCTTGAAATTCAAGCGCTTTTCCTGCTAGAATCGCGCTCTTTGCCGAAGACAATCTACGCCAGTCGTGCCCCGGGCGAGTCGGGGCCAGCAAGCCGGGGCCGAGCAGGGCCCATCAGCCAGGATCCAACACCATGTCCGTCACCACCGCCGACAAGGCGAAGGTCATCGCAGAGCACCAGCGCGCCAAGGGCGACACCGGTTCGCCCGAAGTGCAGATCGCGCTCCTCACCGCGCGCATCAACGGCCTGAACGACCACTTCAAGGAAAACCTCAAGGATCACCATTCGCGCCGCGGTCTGCTGCGGATGGTGTCGCGCCGGCGCAAGCTCCTCGACTACCTGAAGCGCTGCAACGCCGACAGCTACAAGGCGCTCATCGAGAAGCTCGGCCTGCGCAAGTGAGCGCGGAGCGCCATCTTCCGGGTCGCATCGCCAGGGCGCCGGCCGACCGGCGCGCCGGGGTCGCGGCCTAGCCTCCAATCCCGATGGCCGCGCCTGCAGTGCGCGGCCATCGTCGTTTCGGGACTCCATCCATGTTCAAGCACGTCAAGAAATCCATCCAGTACGGCCGCCACACGCTCACGATCGAGACCGGCGAAATCGCCCGGCAGGCCACCGGCGCCGCGCTGGTGAGCCTCGACGACACCGTCGTCCTCGTCACCGCCGTGGCCGCGAAGTCCGCGAAGCCGGGCCAGGACTTCTTCCCGCTGACCGTCGACTACCAGGAGAAGACCTACGCCGCGGGCAAGATCCCCGGCGGCTTCTTCCGCCGCGAAGGCCGTCCGTCGGAGAAGGAGACGCTGACCTGCCGGCTGATCGACCGTCCGATCCGTCCGCTCTTTCCGGACGGCTTCTACAACGACGTGCAGATCGTCGCGACCGTCGTGTCGGTCAATCCCGAGGTCGATCCCGACATCCCGGCGATGATCGGCGCCTCGGCGGCGCTCGCGCTGTCGGGCATCCCGTTCAACGGACCGATCGGCGCCGCGCGCGTCGGCTGGGAGAACGGTCAGTACGTGCTGAACCCGACCAAGACCGAGCTCGTCACCGGCGCGCTGGACCTCGTGGTCGCCGGCACCGAGGCCGCCGTGCTGATGGTCGAGTCGGAGGCGAAGGAGCTGACCGAGGACGTGATGCTCGGCGCGGTCGTGTTCGGCCACCAGCAGCAGCAGGCGGTGATCGACCTGATCCACTCGCTGGTCGAAGAAGCCGGCAAGCCGGTCTGGGAGTTCGCGCCGCCCGCGAAGGACGAGGCGCTTATCGCGAAGGTCGAGGCCGCCGTCGGCAACGACATCCGCGCCGCCTACCAGATGCGCAGCAAGCAGCAGCGCTCGCAGCGGCTGAAGGAGATCTCGAAGAAGCTCGACGCCGAGGTCCTCCCGGCCGACGCGTCGCCTGACGACCGCCGCCACGTCGGCAACATCATGTTCGACCTCGAGGCGTCGACGGTGCGCCAGCAGATCCTGTCGGGCGAGCCGCGCATCGACGGCCGCGACACGCGCACGGTGCGCCCGATCGCGATCCGCACCGGCGTGCTGCCGCGCACGCACGGTTCCGTGCTGTTCACCCGCGGGGAGACGCAGGCGCTCGTCGTCGCGACGCTCGGCACGGCCCGCGACGAGCAGATCATCGACGCGCTGATGGGCGAGTACCGCGAGCGCTTCATGTTCCACTACAACATGCCGCCCTACGCGACCGGCGAGACCGGCCGCGTAGGCAGCCCGAAGCGGCGCGAGATCGGCCACGGCCGGCTCGCCAAGCGCGCGCTGGTCGCGGTGTTGCCCACCGGCGAGGAGTTCGCCTACTCGATGCGCGTCGTCTCGGAGATCACCGAGAGCAACGGCAGCTCGTCGATGGCCTCGGTGTGCGGCGCGAGCCTCGGGCTCATGGACGCGGGCGTCCCGACCAAGGCGCACGTCGCCGGCATCGCGATGGGACTGATCAAGGAAGGCAACCGCTTCGCGGTGCTCACCGACATCCTGGGCGACGAGGATCACCTCGGCGACATGGACTTCAAGGTGGCGG
>CALDKM010000226.1:0-18576 GCA_937898875.1 uncultured Pseudomonadota bacterium
AGCGGGCGGGACGTGCCTGGCGGGGACTCGCGGTCGCTCGCTCGCGGCGCGGAGACGCCGGCGGCAGGCTCTGCGGCCGGTGCGCCCGCGACGCGTCAGCCCGCGGAACGTCCGAAGCCTTCCTTCTGCTGCTCGGCCTGCTCGCGCCTGAGCGCGCGCAGCCGGGTCTCGACGACCGAGCTCTCGTAGAAGTTGGCGTCACCCGACTTGATCGCGAGCTCCATCTGGTCGATCGCGAGGCGCAGGTTGCCGATCCAAGCGTAGTACTCGCCCAGGTGCTGGTGCTGCTTCAGGTTCCTGCCCTGCTCCGCGTAGGCCTTCGCGGCGAGCTCGTGCAGCGGGCCATCCTGCGGGAAGCGCTGGAGCTGCGCCTCGGCGAACGCCGAGGCCTGGGCCGGCCGTCCTGCCTTGAGCAGGGCTTCCGGATAGTCGTAGACGAGCTGCATCTTGTTCGGGTAGCGCGCGAGGGCGGTCTCGAGCCGCGTCGCCGCGGCCGCCGGGTTGCCGCCGTCCATCAGCACGTGCGCGGCGATCGCCTCGATCATCGGATGCGGCGGAGCGATCTTCTCGAGCGCGGCGAGCTCCTTCGACGCCCGCGCGTACTGCTGGTCGCGCAGCAGCGACGCGACCAGTCCGTAGCGCGCGGCGACTTCGCTGTTGTACTTGCGCTCGGCGAGCGCGTTGTCGAACCACGCCACCGCCTCGTCGGGCCGCCCGGCGTAGCTGCGGAGCAGCGCGCGCACCATCTGGAAGTCGAGCGAATCGGCGACCTGCCTGTAGGACTTCGACTGCGCGCGCGCCTGCGCCTCCGCGATGCGCTCGTAGGTGATCGGGTGCGTGCGCAGGTAGGTCGGCACGTTGCCGTCGGTGAAGCGCGACGCCTTCTGCAGCCGCTCCATCAGCGCCGCCGCGCCGCCGGTGTCGAAGCCGGCCGCGTCGAGGCGCTGGAAGCCGATCCGGTCGGCCTCGTACTCGTTCTCGCGCGTGAAGTTGAGCTGGTTCTGGACCTGCAGCGCCTGGGCCGAAGCGATCGCGGCGGGGACCGCTTCGCTGCCCGACGACGAGTTCGACCGCGAGGCGATGATCGCGACCGCCAGTGCCGCCAGCGACATCAGCAGCGAGTTCTTCTGACTCTCGAGCATGCGCGCCATGTGGTTCTGCGTCACGTGCGTGATCTCGTGCGCGAGCACGCTCGCGAGCTCCGACTCGCTCTGCGCGAGCAGGATCAGGCCGGTGTTGACGCCGATGTAGCCGCCCGGCATCGCGAACGCGTTGATCGACGGGTCGGGCACGGCGAAGAACAGGAAGTCGTAGCGCGCGTCGTTCTTCGCGGCCACGAGCCGCTGGCCGAGCTCGTTCAGATAGTCGTTGACCTCCGGGTCGTTCAGGTAGGCGCCCGCAGCGCGCAGCTGCTTCAGGGCCGTCTCGCCGAGCTTGCGCTCCTGCGCCGGCGAGAGCGCGACCTGCGCGGAATCGCCGAGGTCCGGGAGGGCGGAAGGGGCGGCGGAGGCGCGCATGGATGCCTGGGTCTGCGCGCGCGCGACCGGCGCGATCGCGGGGGAGACGGCGATCGCGAACGCCAGCAGCGCCGACAGCGCCCGGCGCGGGCGCATCGACGCGCCGGGCGGCGCCGAGGGAGGGAAAGGAGCGGGGTGCACCCTGCTATGATGGTCAAATGGTCGCCGGAGTTCACCGGCGGCCGGCCCGACGCACGGAACGATCGATGCCGAAGTCCCCGCCGCCTGCCCGCGCGCCGTCGTCGACACGGCGGAAGGGCGCGAAGGCCCATTTTACCCACTTCGACGAGGCCGGGCAGGCGCACATGGTGGACGTGGGCGGCAAGGAGGCCACCCACCGCGTGGCGCGCGCCGTCGGTCGCATCGCGATGCAGCCGGAGACGCTCGCGGCGGTGCGCTCGGGCGGCGCGAAGAAGGGCGACGTGCTCGGCGTGGCCCGCATCGCCGCGATCCAGGCGGCCAAGCGCACTTCCGACCTGATCCCGCTCTGCCATCCGCTGCCGCTCACGCGCGTGGCGGTCGCGTTCTCGTTCGACCCGGGCACGCCCGCCGTCGAGATCGAGGTGACGGCCGAGACGCTCGGCCGAACCGGCGTCGAGATGGAGGCGCTCGCCGGCGCCGCCGTCGGGCTGCTCACGATCTACGACATGTGCAAGGCCGCCGACCGCGGCATGCGCATCGAAGCCGTCCGGCTGGCCGAGAAGCGCGGCGGGCGCTCCGGCCACTTCGTGGCGCCCTGACCTCCCGCCCCGTCCGGCTCCGGACGCGAGGCGAGCGGCCGGGGTCGACTGGTTGGACCACTTGACCGCTGGACCGCTGCGCCGGTAGAGTCCGCGGGCGTCGCGACCGCCCGCCCCCGCTCCTCGCGGGAGAAGCCGGCCGGCCGGCGGCGGGCGCGCGACCGGGCGCCCGGGACGGAGGATTCCAGGTGCCGTTGACGATGGTCGAGCCCCAGAGGCTCTACCGCCGCATTGCCGACCAGATCGCCGCGCTCATCGAGCGTGGCGAGTTCCCGGCCGGGTCGCGGCTCCCCGCCGAACGCGAGCTCGCGCGCGAGCTGGGCGTGTCGCGCACGTCGGTCCGCGAAGCGATCATCTCGCTCGAGATCGCCGGCAAGGTCGAGGTCCGCGTCGGCAACGGCATCTTCGTGAAGGCGCCCGCGGCGGGGCCGCCGCGCGAGGACGACGACGGACCGGGACCGTTCGAGCTGCTCGCCGCCCGGCGCCTGATCGAGGGCGAGATCGCCGCCTCCGCCGCGAAGCTCGCGAAGCGCCCGGACCTGGCGGCGCTCCGCGCGACGCTGGACGAGATGCGCGACGCCGACGACGACTTCGTCCGGCGCGACGCGGCCGACCGCGAGTTCCACGTGCGGATCGCCGAGATCACCCGCAACGGCGCGCTCGCGCACGTCGTCGCCGCGCTGTGGGAGCAGCGCCGCGGCGAGCTGTGGACGCGCATCGAGAAGCACTTCCACACGCCGGAGCTCCGCGCCCGCACGATCGGTGACCACGCCGCGATCGTCGACGCGCTCGCGGCCGGCGATCCCGACGCGGCGCGCGCCGCCATGCAACGCCACCTCGCGCGCGTCGCGCGCGAGTTCCAGCGCCGGCTCGAGCCAGGCGGATCCGCGGAAGCGGGCCGCAAGGGCGGGCACGGCGACCGGCCCGAACGCGCCGCCCGGCGCCACCACGAAGGAGGAGTGAGCTCATGAAGACGATGACCCGACTCGCCGCCGCGCTCGCGGCGGCCGCGATCGCCCTGCCGGCGGCGGCCAAGGAATTCCGCTCGTCCGACGTGCACCCGGAGGACTACCCGACGGTGATGGCGGTCAAGTTCATGAGCGACTACCTCAAGGAGAAGACCGGCGGCAAGGACTCGATCAAGGTCTACACGCTGAGCTCGCTGGGCAGCGAAAAGGACACGATCGAGCAGGTCAAGATCGGCGCGCTCGATTTCGTGCGCATCAACGTCGCCCCGATGAACAACATCTGTCCCGCGACGATGGTGCCGACGATGCCGTTCCTGTTCAAGTCCAAGGAGCACATGCGCAAGGTGCTCGACGGCCCGATCGGCCAGGAGATCCTCAAGTCCTGCGAGAAGCAGGGCTTCGTCGGCCTCGCGTTCTACGATTCCGGCTCGCGCTCGCTTTACACGACGAAGAAGCCGGTCAAGTCGCTGGCCGACGTCAAGGGCATGAAGATCCGCGTCCAGCAGTCGGATCTCTGGGTCTCGCTGCTGCAGGCGATGGGCGCGAACGCGACGCCGATCCCCTATGCCGAGGTGTACACGGCGCTCAAGACCGGCGTGGTCGACGGCGCCGAGAACAACTGGCCGTCGTACGATACCGCGCGGCACTACGAAGTGGCGAAGTACTACGCGATCACCGAGCACTCGATGGCGCCCGAGATGCTGCTGATGTCGAAGAAGGTGTGGGACACGCTGACGCCCCAGCAGCAGGCGATCATCCGCGAGGGCGCCAAGCAGTCGGTTCCGTACATGCGCACGCTGTGGGACATGAAGGAGGTCGAGTCGCGCAAGAAGGTCGAGGCCGGCGGCGCGCAGGTCGTCGAGGTCGACAAGAAGTCGTTCGCCGACGCGATGAAGCCCGTCTACGACAAGTTCATCACCGATCCGAAGCTCAAGGAAATGGTGAAGAAGGTGCAGGCGACGAACTAGCCGGCGTTCCGCGAACCGGGGCCCGCGGGCGGCCCCGGGGAGCGAGCCGGTCGCCCGCGCCTCGTCCGGGGTCTGCATGCAACTCTCCCGTTTCTGCGCTCCGCTCGCCAGGTACCTGCTGATGTCGGCGGTGGTCGGCCTGATGGCCATCGTCGCCTGCGTCGCCTGGCAGGTGTTCGGCCGCTACGTGATGAACGACACGCCCACCTGGGCCGAAGCGCTCGCGCTGGTGCTCGTGATCTGGGTGACGATGTTCGGCGCCGCGGTCGGCGTCCGCGACGCCGGGCACATCGGCATGGAGTCGCTGCTGGTGCTGGTGCCCGAGCGCGTGCGGACCCGGATGGAAATCCTGATCCACGCGCTGGTCGGGACGTTCGGCGCGCTGATGGCGTACAACGGCGCGCTGCTCGCCGAGTCGGTGATGGACTACAACATCCCGACGCTCGGCATCCCCGAGGGGCTGAACCACGTGCCGGTCGCGATCGCCGGCGCGCTGATCCTCCTGTTCTCGATCGAGCACATCGTCGCGATCGTCAACGGCACCGAAGTGGAGCCGGCGTGGCACTGACGATCCTCTGCCTGGCGTTCCTGCTGTTCCTGCTCCTCGGCGTTCCGGTCGCGTTCGCGATCGGCCTGTCGGCCGTCTGCACGATCCTGTACGAGGGCCTCCCGGTCGCCGTCGTCTTCCAGCGGATGACGTCGGGCATGACGGTGTTCTCGTTCCTGGCGATCCCTTTCTTCATCTTCGCCGGAGAGCTTATGCTGTACGGCGGCATCGCCGACCGCATCGTCACCTTCGCGAAGAGCCTCGTCGGCCACATTCGCGGCGGGCTCGGCATGTCCAACGTGGTCGCGTGCACGCTGTTCGGCGGCGTGTCGGGGTCGCCGGTGGCCGACGTGTCGGCGATGGGCGCCGTCATGATCCCGATGATGAAGCGCGAGGGCTACGCCGCCGACTACGCGGTCAACGTGACCACGCACGCGGCGCTGGTCGGCGCGCTGATGCCGACGTCGCACAACATGATCATCTATTCGCTCGCGGCCGGCGGCAAGGTGTCCATCGCCGCGCTGATCCTCGCGGGCATCGTGCCGGCGGTGATCCTCACGCTGTGCAACCTGACGGCGGCGTATGCGGTGGCGGTCAGGCGCGGCTATCCGGCGGGCAGGTTCCCCGGCTGGGACATGGTGTTCTGGGCGTTCGTGGCGTCGCTTCCCGGGCTGTTCGTCGTCGTGATCATCATCGTGGGCATCCTGTCCGGCGTGTTCACGGCGACCGAGTCCGCGTCGATCGCCGTGATCTATGCGCTGCTGATGACGACGCTGGTGTACCGCAGCCTGTCGTGGGAGAACTTCCTCAAGGCGGCGGCGAAGGCCGTCAAGACCACCGGCACCATCCTGCTTCTGATCGGCATCTCCGCGACGTTCGGCTACCTGATCAGCCTGTACGGCGTCGCAGAGCTCACGGGCAAGGCGCTGGCGACCGTGTCGACCAGCCCGTGGACGATCTTCTTCCTGGTCAACCTGATCCTGTTCGTCCTCGGCACGTTCCTCGACATGGCGGCGACGATCCTGATCTGCACGCCGATCTTCCTGCCCATCTGCCAGCAGCTCGGCATGGACCCGGTTCAGTTCGGCATGGTCATGCTGATCAACTGTGCGCTGGGCCTCAACACGCCGCCGGTGGGGACCACGCAGTTCGTCGGCTGCGCGATCGGCGGCGTGTCGATCGGCCACGTGATGCGAACGATCTGGCCGTTCTACGGCGCGCTGATCGCCGCGCTCATGCTCGTCACCTACGTGCCCGCCTTCTCGCTGTGGCTGCCGCGCCTCGCCGGATACATGGGATGACGACGAAGCCGGCTCTCTCGCTCTCCACGCTGGCGGGGCTCCCCGCCGCGGTCGCCAGGCCGCGCTACGACCCCGCGTCGGTCGGCGTGGGCATGGTCCACCTGGGTCTGGGCGCGTTCCACCGGGCGCACGAAGCCGTCTACGCCGACGATCTCCTCGCGCGCGATCCGCGATGGGGTATCTGCGGGGTCTCGATGAAGACGCCGCGCGCGGTGGCGCCGCTCGCCGCGCAGGACGGCCTCTACACGCTGCTCCTGAAGGACCCGTCCGGCACGACGGCGCGGGTCGTGGGCTCGGTCCGCGAGACGATGTTCGCGCCGGCCGATCCGCGCGCGCTCGTGCGCAGGATGGCCGATCCGCGCGTGCACGTGGTGACGCTCACGGTGACCGAGAAGGGCTACTGCCACGATCCCGCGACCGGAAGGCTCGACCTCGCGCACCCGGACATCCGCCGCGACCTCGCGCATCCGGGCGAGCCCGTGTCGGCGGTGGGGCTGGTCGCCGCGGCGCTCGACGAGCGACGGCGCACGGGCACCGGCGCGCTCAACGTCGTGTGCTGCGACAACCTGCCGCACAACGGACGCCTGCTGGAGGGCCTCGTCGCCGCGTTCGCGGCCGCACGCTCGCCGGAGCTCGCGAACTGGATCGCGGCGCACGCGGCGTTCCCGTGCACGATGGTCGACCGCATCGTTCCGGCGACGACCGACGCCGACGTCGCCGCCGTCGAGGCGAGGCTCGGCGTGCACGACGCGGCGCCGGTGGTCGCCGAGCCCTGGATCCAGTGGGTGATCGAGGACCGCTTCGTCGGCGCGCGTCCCGCGTGGGAGGAGGCGGGCGCGGAGATCGCCGCCGACGTCGCGCCCTACGAGACGATGAAGCTGCGGCTGCTCAACGGCAGCCACTCGACGCTCGCCTACCTGGGCTACCTCGCCGGGCACGCGACGATCGCGCAGGCGGCCGGCGACCCGCGCCTCGGCCGCTTCGTCGAGCGGCAGATGGCCGAGGAGATCGTGCCGACGCTCGCGAGCCCGCCGGGCACCGACCTCGCGCGCTACTGTGCGACGCTGCTCGTCCGCTTCCGCAACCCGGCGCTGCCGCACCGGACCTCGCAGGTCGCGATGGACGGATCGCAGAAGCTCCCGCAACGGCTGCTCGCCACGGTGCGGGAGCGGCTGGCGGGCGGCGGATCGATCCGGCACCTCGCGCTCGCGGTGGCCGGGTGGATGCGCTATGCGAGCGGCGTCGACGAGCACGGCGCACGCATCGAGGTCGCCGACCCGCTCTCGGCGCGCTGCGCGGAGATCGCCGCGGCGGCGCACGGCGATCCGGTCGCGCTCGCGCGCGGCTTCCTCGGCATCGCCGCGATCTTCGGCGACGACCTGCCCGCGAAGCGTCCGTTCGCCGACGCGGTGACGCGCCACCTCGAGTCGCTCGTCCGGCGCGGGGTCGCCGCGACGCTCGCCGATCATCTCGCGCACGATTGAGCGGTCCGTCGCGCGCCGAACGAAACGCCAGGATGCCCGCACTCGCCCCCCATCCCGACCGGCTGTTCCCCGCCGACCCGGCGGTGCGCGCCCTCGCGCGATCGCTCTACGCGACGGTGGTCGACCTGCCGATCGTGAGCCCGCACGGCCACACCGACCCGCGGTGGTTCGCCGAGGACGCCCCGTTCGCCGACGCGAGCGCGCTCTTCATCACGCCCGACCACTACGTGTTCAGGATGCTCTACAGCCAGGGCGTGAGTCTGGAGTCGCTCGGCATACCGCGGCGCGACGGCGGTCCGGTCGAGACCGACGCGCGAGAGATCTGGCGCACGTTCGCCGCGCACTGGCCGCTCTTCCACGGCACGCCGACGCGCCTGTGGCTCGACCACGCGTTCTCGACCGTGTTCGGCATCCGCGAGCGCCTGTCGCCTGCGAACGCCGACGCGACCTTCGACGCGATCAACGCGTCGCTCGCGACGCCGGCGTTCCGGCCGCGCGCGCTGTTCGAGCGCTTCAACATCGAGGTGATCGCGACGACCGAGAGCCCGCTCGACACGCTCGAGCACCACGCCGCGATCCGCGCTTCGGGCTGGAAGGGGCGCGTCGTCACCGCGTACCGTCCCGACCCGGTCGTCGACCCGGAGTTCGAGGGCTTCCGCGCGAGCGTCGCGCGCTTCGGGGAGCTCGCCGGCGAGGATGCCTCGACGTGGGCGGGCTACCTCGCCGCACACCGCGCTCGCCGCGCGTTCTTCGCGTCGATGGGCGCGACGTCGACCGACCACGGCCACCCGACGGCGCGCACCGCCGACCTCGATGCGGACGCGTGCCAGCGCCTGCTCGACCGCGCGCTCGCGGGCACGGCGAGCGCCGACGAAGCGGAGACCTTCCGTGCGCAGATGCTGACCGAGATGGCGAAGATGAGCCTCGACGACGGGCTCGTCATGCAGATCCACCCGGGCAGCTTCCGCAACCACAACCCGCGGCTGTTCGCCGCGTACGGACGCGACAAGGGCGCCGACATCCCGATGCCGACCGACTACGTGCGGGCGCTCAAGCCGTTGCTCGACCGCGTCGGCAACGAGCGCGGGCTCACCGTGATCGTGTTCACGCTCGACGAGACGAGCTACGCGCGCGAGCTCGCGCCGCTCGCCGGCCACTATCCGGCGCTGAAGCTCGGTCCCGCATGGTGGTTCCACGACAGCCCCGCGGGCATGCTTCGCTTCCGGGAGCAGACGACCGAGACCGCCGGCTTCTACAACACGGTCGGCTTCAACGACGACACGCGCGCGTTCCTGTCGATTCCGGCGCGGCACGACGTCGCCCGCCGGGTCGATTGCCGTTTCCTCGCGACGCTCGTCGCCGAGCACCGGATCGACGAGGACGAGGCATACGCGCTCGCCCCCGAGCTCGCGTACGGCCTCGCGAAGCGCGCCTACCGGCTCTGATCCGCGGTCCCGCGCGTGCGGCGGCGTCCGGGCCTGCGCGGACCGGGCGTGCCTGCGACGGGAAGCCGCGCCGCGAACGCCCAATCGGCGCGGGCGGACGCGTCGATCCACCAGGCGAGCGCCCGTCCCGGGCGGGCCTCGCGCCACGCCACGAAGAGGGGCACGTCGTCGCGCGGCACTTCGGTGTCCCGGACGACCAGCGCGCCGGACGCGATGTGCGAGGCGGCGAGCGGCATCGGCAGGAAGCCGACCCCCAGTCCCGCGAGCTGTGCCTCGAGCTTCGCGTCGAAGTCCGGCACCACCAGCGCGTCCTGACCGGAGAGTACGCCGGCGCTCCGCGCCGGGAGCCTGCGCGAGCTGTCCGCGGCGATCACCGCGCGGTGGGTCGCGATGGCGGATTCGGCGAGCGGGCCGGGCGCGGAGGCGAGCGGGTGGCCGGGTGCCACCGCGAACACCATCCCGACCTCGGCGATCCGTCGCGTCCGCCATCCGCCGCCCGGGGGCGGCTCGCCGGACGCCCCGATCGCGAGGTCCGCCCGACCGCCGGCCACGGCGTCCCACGTGCCGCCCAGCACCTCGCGCGTGAGCCTCAGGCGCGTCGGCGCGGCGCCCTCCGCCGTGCAGTGCGCGTCGAATGCCGCGACGAGCGGCCAGATGCGCGAGCGGGGCACGATCGTGTCGACCGCGACCTTGAGCTCGGACTCCCATCCGGTGGCGACGCGGCGGATCCGGCGCGCGAGCGCCTCGGCGTCTTCCAGGAGCCCGCGCCCGGCGGCGACGAGCTCCCGCCCCGCGGGGGTCAGCCGGGCACGGTGTCCGCGGCGGTCGAACAGCAGCACGTCGAGCGATTCCTCGAGCCGGCGGACCGTGTAGGTGATCGCCGAGGGGACGCGTCCGAGCTCCTCCGCGGCGGCCGCGAAGCTGCCGCGCCGGTCGATCGCGTCGAGCACCGCGAGCGCTTCGAGCGACGGCAACATATTCAAAAAGTTTGAATGTCCACGACGGCAATCTACGATGGTCTTTCGACCGGCGCAACCCCATCCTTGCTGAAGAAGGCGCCGGGCGGACCCGCGGCGCGGAAAGATGGACAGGAGATTCGTATGATCGAGCGACGACCGGCCGCAGAGCGCGGCCATGCGGCGCACGGGTGGCTGGATTCGCACCACAGCTTCTCGTTCGCCGACTACTACGACCCGAAGCACATGGGGTTCGGCCCTCTGCGCGTGATCAACGAGGACCGCGTCGCGCCGGGCACCGGATTCGGCACCCACGGCCATCGCGACATGGAGATCCTGTCGTACGTGCTCGAGGGCGAGCTCGCCCACCGGGACGACATGGGCAACGGCTCGACGATCCGGCCGGGCGACGTGCAGCGCATGAGCGCGGGCCGGGGCGTCATGCACAGCGAGATGAACCCTTCGCGCGCCGCCGGCGTGCACTTCCTGCAGATCTGGATCGAGCCCGCCGCGCGCGGCATCGACCCCGGCTACGAGCAGGTGCGCGTGCCCGACGAGGCGAAGCGGGGCCGCCTCGCGCGGGTCGCCGGGCCGGCAGGCTCGGGCGCGGCGGTGACGATCCACCAGGACGCGAGCGTCTATGCGACGATGCTCGACGGCGCCGAGACGGCCGAGCACGTGCTCGCGCCCGGCCGCCGCGCGTACGTCCACGTCGCGCGGGGCGAGATCCGGGTCAACGGCATCCCGCTGGCTGCCGGCGACGCGTTGAAGCTGACGGGGGAATCGTCGGTCCGGATGGACGGCGGCGCCCGCGCGGAAGTTCTGGTCTTCGACCTGCCGTGAGGCGGGGCGACGGACCGTTCACCATCGAGGAGAAGACTCCATGACTACCGGCAAGGACTGGGCGGCGCTCGTCGGGCGCATCCTGCTCGCGGGCATCTTCGTGATGTCGGGCTTCGGCAAGATCGGCGGGTTCGCCGGTACCGCGGGCTACATCGCGAGCAAGGGGCTGCCGCTGTCCGAAGTCGGCGCGGCGCTCGCGATCGCGGTCGAGCTCGGCGCGGGCCTCATGCTCGTGGCCGGCTTCAAGGCGCGCCTCGCCGCGCTGGCGATCTTCGTGTTCCTGATCCCGACGACGTTCATCTTCCACGCCTACTGGCAGCTGCCGCCGGACAAGCAGATGGTCGACTTCCTGGCGTTCTGGAAGAACCTGGCGATCATGGGCGGCATGCTGATGGTCTATGCGATGGGACCGGGACGCCTGTCGGTCGACAAGGGGTGAGCCGACGCGCGCGTTCGCGATGGTCCATCGACGCGATCGACGCCCCGCCTTGTACGCCGGGCGTGCGTCCGCCTATCATTCGGTTCCGACACGCCACCGCGATCGCGGGAGACGTGAATGTCCGCAGCAATGGAGAGTTCGATCATGGCGAAGAAGGCGAAGGGCGGCTCGAACGTGGCGACGGGTGCGCCGCCGATGGATACCGGCATCTCGGCGAAGGACCGGGCGAAGATCGCCGAAGGGCTCTCGCGACTGCTGGCCGACACGTTCACCGTCTACCTGAAGACGCACAACTTCCACTGGAACGTGACCGGCCCGATGTTCAACACGCTGCATCTCATGTTCGAGACGCAGTACAACGAGCTCTGGCTCGCGCTCGACGCGATCGCCGAGCGCATCCGCTCGCTCGGCCACCCGGCGCCGGCGACGCTCGCCGAGTTCGCGAAGCTCGCGTCGATCGGCGAGACCGGGGGCCAGCCGAAGGCGGAAGACATGGTGCGGCTGCTGGTCCAGGGCAATGAAGCGGTCGTCCGCACGGCGCGCAAGGTCTTCCCGGCGGTCGACGCGGCGAACGACGAGCCGACCGCGGACCTGCTGACCCAGCGCATGCAGATCCACGAGAAGAACGCCTGGATGCTTCGAAGCCTGCTCGAAGGCTGACCGCGGCGGGCGGAGCGAGGTCAGGCGTCGCCCTTGCTCGCGAGGTTGGGCCGGTCGCCCGCGACTCCGCCGTCGACGAGCTCGACGATCCGGTCGCAGCGCCGCGCGAGCCGCGGGTCGTGCGTGACGATCAGGAACGCCGTGCCGCTCACGGCGTTGAAGCGGCGCATCAGCGCGAAGATCTCGTCGGCGGAATGGGTGTCGAGGTTGCCCGTCGGCTCGTCGGCGAGCACGAGCGGAGGCGCGAGCGACAGCGCGCGCGCGATCGCCACGCGCTGCTGCTGGCCGCCCGAGAGCTTGCGCGGCAGGTAGTCGAGGCGGTCGGCGAGGCCCACGTCGGAGAGGAGTTCGCGCGCCGCCTCGCGCCGCTCGCGCGTGACCGGTCCCCGCGCGATCAGGCCCGGCATCAGCACGTTCTCGGTCGCGGTGAACGCCGGCAGCAGGTGGTGGAACTGGAACACGAAGCCGATCTGCGTCGCGCGGAGCGCGGTGACGTCGTCCTCGGAGAGCTTCGCGGTCTCGCGCCCGCCCAGCACGTAGCTGCCGCCGCTCGGAGGCTCGAGCAGCCCGATCAGGTTGAGCAGCGTCGACTTGCCCGATCCCGACGGACCGATCAGCGCGGTGAACTCGCCCGGCGCGAGCGCGAGGTCGATGCCGTGCAGCACCTCGACCTCGAGGTCGGTCGCGGATCCGTAGGACTTGCGGATGCCCGAGAGCTGGACGAGCGGTGCCGACATCGCGACCCCGCGCTACATCCGGATCGCCTGCGCCGGATCCAGCCTCGCCGCCGCGCGCGCGGGCAGCGCCGCCGCGACGATCCCGCCGGCGATCGCGCCGCCGATCGCCGCCGCGTACAGCCACGCCGGCACCGCGATCACGTCGAAGAGCGGCGTGCCGTCGGCGTTCCGCACGATCTTCGTGAACGCCGCGATCATCCCGGTGGCGAGCGCGCTGCCGAGCAGCGAGCCCGCGACCGCCACCATCGCGCCCTGCAGCAGGAAGACGCGCTGGACGCTTCCGCGCGATGCGCCCATCGCGCGCAGGATGCCGATCTCGCGCCGCTTCTGGACGACCCAGACGACGAGCACGCTCGCGATGCCCACGGCGACGATCAGCGCGACGAACGTGCGGATCGTGCCGGTCGAGATGTTCTGCGCGTTGATCGCGGCGAGCAGCTGTTCGTTCGTGCGCATCCAGGACTCGACGGTGAGGCCGGTCTGCGTCTCGAGCCGCCGCGCCAGGACCTCGGCACCGAACAGGTCGTCGACCTTGAGGTCGATCTGCGAGGCGCCGCCGGGCAGCGCGAGCAGCGTCTGCGCGGTGCGGAAGGCGACGTAGACGGTCCGGCGGTTCAGGTCGCGCACGCCGAGGTCGACGATGCCCGAGACGAAGAACGACTGGGTCACCGGCGCGGCGGCTTCGGCGGTGAGGACGCGGAAGCGGTCGCCGACCGAGAGCCCGAGGTCCTTCGCGAGCTCCTTGCCGATCACCGCGTCGTCGGGACCGAGACGGAACGCGCCGCCGACGAGCTTCTCGCCGACCGCGACGATGCGATCGTAGCGCGCGGGGTCGACGCCGAAGATCGCGATCGACTTCGACGCGTCGCCGCGCAGCGCGAACGCCGGGCCGGAGACCATCGGCGACACCGCGGTGACGCCCGGCATCGCGTCGAGGACCGGCTCGAGGGCCTGCCACTGGTCGATCGAGCGCAGGCGCTGCGCGCGGGCCTCGACGCGCGGCATCACGACCTCGCCGGCGGCGGCCTCCCGCTGGGGCCGCGCGACCTCCTCGATCGGGCGGATCACGATGTGCGCCTGGGTCCCCAGCACCCGCTTGATCGTGTTGGCCTGCAGGCCGTTGACGAGCGCCGTGATGAACAGCACGACGGCGACGCCCGCGCCTGCGCCGCCCACGATCAGCGCCGTCTGCAGCCGACCTTCGCGAAGGAAGCGCAGCGCGACGACCCACTCGAACGGCATGTCAGCGCGCCCGCACGCGGTCGCCCGGCGCGACCGACGCTTCCGTGACCACGAGCTCGCCCGCCTTCAGGCCGGAAAGGATCTCGACCTGTGCCGACGTGCGTGCGCCGGTCACCACGGGCGTACGCGTCGCCACGCCGTCCCGCAGCACCAGCACCGACGGTTCCGGGGACGAGGCCTCGCGCAGCGCGGCGACCGGCACGACGAGCGCGTTCTCCTTGTCGGCGACCGCGATGTCGATCGACACGGTCATGTCGGAGCGCAGGAACGGGGGCGGCTCGGCGACGCGGAACTTCGCCTCGACGGTCCCGCGCTGAACGTCGATGCCCGGCGAGAGCGTGTCGAGCACCGCGTCGAAGCGGGTGGCGGGGAACGCGTCCGCGGACACGCGCGCCGCCTGGCCCGGCTTCAGCACCGCGAGGTTCTTCTCGTCGATCGGCGCGACCAGCCGCGTCGGGCCGTCGAGCGCGAGCGTCATCACCGTGCGCCCCGGCTGCGCGATGTCGCCCGGCTCGGCCGACCGGTCGAGAACGACGCCTGCCGCAGGCGATACGATGCGTGTCTGCTCCAGCTTGGCCGCAGCGGCCGCGAGTGCGCCGCGCGCGGTCGCGAGCTGGTCCTCGAGGAGCTGGCGCTCCGCCCCGTCGTCGCGGTTCGCGTCGGCGACCGATCGCGCGGCGGCGAGCTGCGATTGCGCGACGGCGAGCGCGCGGCGGGCCTCGTCGAGGCGCGCCTGGCCGATGAAGCCCTGCGCGAACAGCGCGCTCTGGCGCGCGTGCTCGCTTTCGGCAAGACGCGCATTCGCCTCGGCCTGCGCGAGCTGCTCGCGAGCGTTGGGCGCGCTCACGCTGCGCCACTGGCGGATCCGGCTTTCCGCAGCGCGCTCGGTCGACTGCGCCTGCGCCAGCGCGGCGGCGAGCTCCCCGGACTCCAGCCGGACGACGACCTGGCCCGCCGCGACGCGGTCGCCGTCGTCGACCGCGACCGACACGATCCGGCCGGTGATCGTCGCGCCGATCTCGACCTTCGCGGGTGCGAGGACGCGGCCCGACACGACGACGGACTGCTTGAGCCGCGTCGTCGTCGCAGCCACGACGTCGACGGCGCGGCCCTGCAGCGACCGGAAGGCGAGCAACGCCAGGGCGACCGCGACCAGCGCGGCGACGCCGAGGAGCCAGCGGGGAGGGCGGGGGAGGGGCATCGGGAAGCCGCCAGTATAGCGGGGCGGCTTCGCGCCTCACTCGCGCGCGCGGCTGTCGATCGCGATCGTCACGGGCCCGTCGTTGACCAGCGCGACCTGCATCTCCGCGCCGAACACGCCCGTCGGTATCGGGCGGCCGAGCTCGCGGGCGAGCGCCGCGACGAATGCGTCGAACATCGGCTTGGCAACCTCCGGCGGCGCGGCGCCCGACCACGACGGGCGATTGCCTTTCCGCGTCGACGCATAGAGCGTGAACTGCGACACCGCGAGCGCGTCGCCGCCGACGTCGGCCAGCGAACGGTTCATCACGCCTTCGTCGTCCGCGAACACGCGCAGCTGGACGATCTTGCGCGCGAGCCAGTCGCGGTCCTCGGCCGTATCGTCGGCGGCGGCGCCCGCGAGCACGAGGAGCCCGCGTCCTATCGCCCCCGTGACCCGCCCGTCGACGGTGACGCTCGCGCGGGACACTCGCTGCAGGACGACGCGCATGGGAATCGGTTCCGGGCGGAAGGCGGGGCACCGACCTTATCGCAGGGAGGGGCGCCTCGTCGAGCCCGTTCGCGCGCAGGGGAGCGCGGCATCGCGCGTTCGCGTCCCGGTGCGCGGCGCGCGTCATCGCTTCACGACCGTGCGCTCGATCTCGACGATGCGCCCGACGTCGAACAGCACGACGGTGATCGTGTCGGGGTCCCCGGGGGCGGGCATCCAGGTCCAGCGTGCGAGGCGGCGTCCCTTGCCTGTCGTGAGGTCCGGCGGGCCGATGCGCGCGACCACTTCGCCCTCGCTCATGCCGGCGCGCAGGTGCTTGCGATCGGCGGGATTGCCGGGGCGGGGCGTCTCCGCGCGTCGCGGCCGATCGACGCGTGACGCACGCGCAGGCACCTCGCGTCGGACGACGGACGTGCCGGTCGAAGGCGACGGCGTGACCGAGAGGGGCGCGGTGGCGCCGTCGAAATCGGCCGGCGCCGAGGATGGCCCGCAGGGGCGGTCCTGGTAGCTCGTGGCGCCGTCCGCACCCGAGCACTTGTGGATCGCCGCGCCCGCGGGCAGTGCGTTGCCGATCGCGAGCGCGAGCACCGCGGCCCGCGCGCCGAACGATCGACCGGCCCTCCGTCCGCGAGTCGGAGCGGGCGTCGACGTGCATGTTCCGCACCGGGCACCGGGCGGAGGAAGAGCGCGTTGTTCCACGTCGCGAAATGGAGGATCGATCGACCGGAGTACGATACGGCTTCGTCTCGCACGCCGCCTTCATCCGTTCGACCGATGGAAACCCGTACGCGCCTCGCCGCCCGCGTTGCCGACATCGCGCCCTTCCACGTGATGGAGGTGCAGACCGCCGCGCGCGCGCTCGAGGCCGCGGGCCGGACCGTCGTCCACATGGAGATCGGCGAGCCCGATTTTCCGACACCCGCGCCGGTCCTCGACGCGGCGCGCGCCGCGCTCGAGGGCGGCGGCATCTACTACACGTCCGCGCTCGGGCTGCCGGAACTCCGCACGGCGATCGCGCGCCATTACGGCGAACGCTACGGCGTCGACGTCTCGCCCGAGCGGGTGATCGTCACGGCGGGTTCGTCGGCGGCGCTGATGCTCGTGACCGCGCTGCTCGTCAACCGCGACGAGCAGGTGCTGATGGCCGACCCCGGCTATCCCTGCAACCGGCACTTCGTGCGCACGCTCGAGGGCGAGCCGGTGGCGATCCCCGTCGGCGCGGACACCCGCTACCAGCTGTCGGCGGACCTGATCGCGCGGCACTGGTCGGTGCGCACGCGCGGCGTGCTGATCGCCACGCCGTCCAATCCGACCGGCACGACGGTCGAGCGCGACGAGATGAGGCGCATCGTCGTCGAGGTCGACGACCGCGGCGGCCGGCTCATCGTCGACGAGATCTACCTCGGGCTCTCGTACGACGTGCCTGCCGGCGAGCAGCCGTCCTCCGCGCTCGCGCTGTCCGACGACGTGTTCGCGATCTCCAGCTTCTCGAAGTACTTCAACATGACCGGCTGGCGACTGGGCTGGGTCGTCGCGCCCGAGCGCCACGTGCGCGACATCGAGAAGCTCGCGCAGAACCTCTACATCTCGCCGCCGACGCTCTCGCAGCGGGCCGCGCTCGCCTGCTTCGAGCCCGGCACGCTCGCCATCCTCGAAGCGCGCCGCGACGAGTTCCGGGCGCGGCGCGACCTCCTCGTGCCGGCGCTGCGCTCCCTGGGTTTCGGCATCCCCGTGATGCCGACCGGCGGCTTCTTCGTCTACGCGGACACGTCGCGCTTCTCGCCCGACAGCCGCGCGTTCTGCCGCGACGTGCTCGAGCGCGCGGGCGTCGCGATCACGCCGGGCATCGACTTCGGGACGCACCGCGCGGCGGAGCACGTGCGCTTCGCCTACACGATCGCGCGCGAGAAGATCGAAGACGGCGTCGCGCGGCTCGCACGCTACCTCGGTGTCGGACACGGCGTCTGACACCGCGGGCTGGCGACGGCGCGTCGCGGCGCGGTTCCTGCCGTGGATCGCCGCCCTCGCGCTGGCCGGCTGCGGGATGGCCGACTACTACTGGCAGGGCGCGGCCGGGCAGCTCGACGTCGTCGCGCGCGCGAAGCCGCTCGACGAAGTGATCGGCGCGACCGACGACGCGCGGCTCAAGGAACGGCTCGAGCGCGCGCGGACGATCCGCGCCTTCGCCAGCGCCGAGCTCGGGCTGCCGGACAACGGCAGCTACACGCGCTACGCCGACCTCGGGCGGCCCTTCGTCGTCTGGAACGTGTTCGCGGCGCCGGAGCTTTCGCTCGTCGCGCACGAGTGGTGCTTCCCGGTCGCCGGCTGCGTCGGCTATCGCGGCTACTTCCGCGAGGACGAGGCGCGCGCCGAGGCCGCGAGGCTCGCCGCGCAGGGGTACGACGCGCACGTGGGCGGCGTTCCGGCGTATTCGACGCTGGGCTGGTTCGACGACCCGCTGCTGTCGTCGTTCATCCGCTACCCGGACGTCGAGCTCGCGCGGCTCATCTTCCACGAGCTCGCGCACCAGGTCGTGTACGTCAAGGACGACTCGACGTTCAACGAGTCGTTCGCGACGGCGGTCGAGGAGGCCGGGCTCGCGCGCTGGATCGCGTCGCGGCCGCCTGCCGAGGCCGCGCGGCTCGCGGCCCAGCGCGACCGGAACGACCGGCTGCGCGCCGAGTTCCGGCGGCTCGTCGCCGACGCGCGGGCGCAACTCGCGGCGCTGTACGCGAGCGACGTGTCGCCCGAGGCGAAGGCGGCGGGCAAGCGCGAGGTCTTCGCCGGGATGCGCGCGCGCTACGAGGCCGCCCGCGCGGGCGAGCCGGGTCTGGGTGGCTACGACCGCTGGTTCGCCGGCGACGACGGGAAGGGGCCCAACAACGCGAGCCTCGCCTCGGTCGGCCTCTACACCGAGCTCGTGCCCGCGTTCCGCGAGCTGCTGGCGCAGGAGGGCGGCGAGCTGCCGCGGTTCTACGCCCGCGTGCGCGCGCTTGCGGCGGAGCCGAAGGCCGAGCGCGATGCCCGGCTGCAAGGACT
>CALDKM010000227.1:0-18560 GCA_937898875.1 uncultured Pseudomonadota bacterium
CGGGCTGCGCGGGGCGCGGCGGCGGCGAGCACTTCGCATCGGCGACGAGGCGGAGGTTGTTGAACGAGCCGCGCTCGACCGCGACGCAGTCGCCGACGCGGAAGCCGGCCTCGTCGGACACCATCCGGACCGTGCTGGTGCCGCCGACCAGGATCGTGTATTCGAACGCCTGGTTGTTCGAGGCCATGCGCGTGATCTGCTGTCCCGCGAACGCGCCGCCCATGCCGGTCATCACGCGGTTGCCCGCGGAGCGCCCCGACCCCAGCGACGCGCCCAGCGCGCCGCCGACCAGCGCGCCGCCGGTCTGCGCGCGCGCGTTCTCCTGCGTGACCATCTGGACGTTGGTGATCCGGCCGTACTGGATGCTCGCCTGCGCCCAGGCTGTGCCCGGCGCCGACGCGAGGAGGGTCGCTGCAACGCATCCGGTCGCCACGCTGCTGAGTTTCATGTGCTTTGCTCCTGAAATGTTTGGTTTGCGGGCGATTTCCTCACGAAATCGCCGTTGCCGGGCACCCGGGCCCGGGGGTCCGCGGGAAGCGCCCGCGTTCGGATCCGGGAAGGTCAGTCGACGCTCCTCGCGCCCCGGATCCAGGAGCGCAGGACCGACACCAGGAAGCTGCCGGAGAGCATGCCGAGAACGTAGACGCCGACGACCAGGACCGAGACCGGCAGCGTGACGGACGCCGAGAACAGCGTGACCGTCGCCGTTTCGAGGTTCTGGATCTTGAACAGCAGGACGATTGCCGTGAAAACGACGATCAGGCCGATGTAGACGACTCTCACCGCTCCTCCCCGGAGGGTTGCCGGCGCCGACGTCGCCGCGCCTCTCCCGTACGCGCCGCCGTTCGCGGAACTCTCGATTTCGCCCGGCAATGCACGCCGCAAGTATAGAACGCGCGGGCAAATGCTGCGAAAATGCGGGTCTGATCGCGCAGGAGCGGCCCGCTCGGCCGCGGCGCGCACGATGCACGCCGCGGACCGATCCGTCCACGGCCTCCGCATCGACCGCAAGGAGACAGGCATGAACAAGAGCGCGTTCGCGATGCTGGCAGCCGTCGCCCTCGCCGGGTGCACGGTGGGGCCGGACTACGCGCGGCCCGTCGTGGACACGCCGACGGCATGGCGGATCGACTACCCGAAGGCCGCCGAGGTCGCGAACACGAAGTGGTGGGAGCAGTTCGGCGACCCGGTGCTCAACGATCTGATCGAGACGGCGCTGCGCGAGAATCGCGACGTTCGCATCGCGGCCGCGCGGATCGACCAGTTCGCGGGCGCGCTGACGTCGACGCGGTCGCAGCTGTTCCCGCAGATCGGCTACGGCGCCGAGGCGTCGCGCAACCGGGCGAGCCGGCTCGGTTTCCCGCCGATCCCCGAGCCCGCCGACCCGTATTTCACGCTCTACCAGGCCTCGCTCGGCGCGTCGTGGCAGCTCGACCTGTTCGGACGCGTCCGCCGCCTGAGCGAAGCCGCGCAGGCACAGGTCTACGCGAGCGAGCAGGCGCAGCGCGGCGTCGTGCTGACCGTCGTCGCGAGCGTCTCGTCGAGCTACATCGTGATGCGCGCGCTCGACCGGCAGCTCGAGATCGCGCAGGCGACGGCGGCGAACTTCGGCGAGACCGCACGGATCTTCGACCGGCGCTTCAAGGCCGGAATCGTCTCGCAGACCGAGGTGTCGCAGATCCGGTCGCAGCACCAGCAGGCGCTCGCGGCGATCCCGGCGATCGGGCAGCAGGTGGCGGCGCAGGAGAACCTGATCTCGATCCTGCTCGGGCGCAACCCCGGGCCGATTCCGCGCGGCAGGACCATCGACCAGCTCGTCGCGCCGCTGATCCCCGCGGACCTGCCCTCGGCGCTCCTCGAGCGGCGGCCGGACATCCTGCAGGCCGAACAGAACCTCGTGGCCGCGAACGCGAACATCGGCGCGGCGCGCGCGCTCTACTACCCGACGATCTCGCTCACCGGTCTCCTGGGCAGCGTGACCACCGCGTTCGGCGATTTCCTGTCCGGGCCGGCGACCGCATGGTCGCTCGCGGCGGGCCTCGCCGGTCCCATCTTCACGTTCGGCGCGATCGAAGGCCAGGTGAGCGGCGCCGAGGCGGGCGAGCGGGCGGCCGTGCTCGGCTATCGGGCGACGATCGCCAACGCATTCCGCGAGACGAACGATGCGCTGGTCGGGACGCGGAACAAGGCGCAGGAGTCGGCGATGCAGGCGGAGCGCGTCGTCGCGCTGCGCGAGTTCGCGCACCATTCGAAGCGTCGCTTCGACGCCGGGCTTGCCGGCTACCTCGACGTGCTCGTCGCCGAGAACGAGCTGTTCGCGGCGGAGCTCGCGTCGGTGCGGACGCAGGCCGACCGCTACACGCAGATCGTCGCCGTGTACCAGGCGGTGGGTGGCGGCTGGGTCGACGTCGCCGGTTCGATGGCGCCGAAGGCGCAGAGCATGGCGTCGGTGAAGCCGTGATCGCCCGGGTCCGCGCCCGGTGATGACGAACCGAACGTCGCGACGACTGGTCGCGGTCGTTGCCGCGCTGGGCCTGTCGGCGTGCGCGTCGGATCCCCGCATGTCCGGCTCCCCGGCACCGTGGGAGCCGCTCGCGCCCGGCGCCGAACGGACGCTCGAGGCCTACCGCTGGCGGCTCGAGTCCGCCACCGACGCGCAGGGGCGGCGCCTCGACGCCGTGACGCTCCCGGACGGTCGCGCCTTCGCGTTCGCGTTCCCGTCCTCCGGGGTCGTGATCGACGGCGGGTGCAACACGATGCGCGGCGGCATCGCGGTCGACGCAGGCAGGATCACGGTCGGACGCATGGCGTCGACGATGAAGGCCTGCGACGGCGCGCTGATGCAGGCGGACACGGCGATCGCGAAGCTCCTCGCCGATCCGCTGAAGGCGGCGATCGACGGCAGCGCCGAGCCGCGGCTGCGGCTCGTGACCGCCGCGAACGACACGCTGGTGCTCGTCGGGCAGCCGACGCCCGAGTCGCGTTATGGCCCGGCCACGATTGCATTCCTCGAGGTCGCGGCGCAGCGGATCCCCTGCAACCTGCCGCCGATGCGAATCGCGACCTGCCTGCAGGTGCGCGATCGCGCCTTCGACGCGAACGGACTCCCCGTCGGGCCGCCGGGCGAATGGCGCGCGTTCCCCGGGGAGATCGAGGGGTACGCGCACCGCGAGGGCGAGCGAAACGTGCTTCGCGTCAAGCGCTTCGAGCGGGGCGGCGCGCCGGCCGATGCGTCGCGGTTCGTCTACGTGCTCGACCTGGTGGTCGAGTCGGAGACCGTCAGGCCGTAGCTGCGGTGTGCGACGACGTCCGGGCCCGAGCGGCAGGCGTCGAGAGACGCACCAGCCGGTCGGTTGCGTGCGATACGCAAAGCCGTTAACGTTGCCGGTCACCGCACGATGGCCGTTCGGCGTGGGAGAGCTCGATGCAACTGACACCGCGGGAATTCGACAAGCTGATCATCTACATGATGGCCGAGGTCGCGCTCAAGCGTAAGGCGAAGGGCATCAAGCTCAACCATCCCGAAGCCGTGGCGATCATCTCGGCATCGGCGCTCGACGGCGCGCGCGCCGGCAAGACGATCGAGGATGTCACGAAGGAAGCGCGCACCGCGCTCACCAGGGCCGACGTGATGGACGGCGTCGCCGACCTGATCCCGATGGTGCAGGTCGAGGCGGTGTTCACCGACGGCAGCCGTCTCGTGACCGTGCACACGCCGATCCAGTAGCCTCCAGACCCGGGAGCAGCGCCATGGCCGAAGTGAAAGCAGGACCCGCGGTCGCCGCCGACGTCGACCCGGCGACGGCGAAGGTGGCGGTGGGCGGCTACGTCTGCAGCCCGACGCCGGTCCCGTTCCACGACGATCTGCCGGTGACGACGCTCAAGGTGCGCAACACCGGCGACCGCCCCGTGCAGGTCGGTTCGCACTTCCACTTCTTCGAGGTCAACCGCGCGCTGGCGTTCGACCGCGCGACGGCGTTCGGCAAGCATCTCGACATTCCCGCCTCGACCGCGCTGCGCTTCGAGCCCGGCGACGAGCGCGAGGTGAAGCTCGTGCCCTACGGCGGCAAGCGCGCCGTGTACGGCTTCAACAATCTGGTCGACGGGCCCACGGCGGGCAAGGCCGGCGACGCGCGCAAGGCGAAGGCCGTGGCGCTCGCCGCGAAGCGCGGCTTCCGCTCGAAGTAGTCGACGCGGGCGGGCGCGCGAGCGACGCCGCTTCCGCAAACGAGGACCCTGCACATGGCCAAGATCACGCGCAACCAGTACGTCGGGCTGTTCGGCCCCACGACGGGCGACCGCATCCGGCTGGGCGACACCGGCCTCTTCGTCGAGATCGAACGCGACCTGCGCGGTCCGTCCGGCGACGAGATCGTCTTCGGCGGCGGCAAGAGCCTGCGCGAAGGCATGGGCATGGACAACCGGCGCACCTACGCACAGGGGACGCCCGACCTCGTCATCACCAACGTGACGATCATCGACGCGGTGCTGGGCGTTGTGAAGGCCGACGTCGGCATTCGGGACGGGCGCATCTGCGCGATCGGCAAGGCGGGCAATCCGCAGACGATGGACGGCGTCACACCGGGGCTGGAGTGCGGCCTCGCCACCGACGCGATCTCGGGCAATCACCTCATCCTGACTGCCGCCGGCATCGACACGCACATCCACTTCATCTCGCCGCAGCAGGCGTACGCGGCGCTGTCCAACGGCACGACCACGCTGATCGGCGGCGGCACCGGGCCCTCGGACGGCTCGAACGCGACGACGGTGACGCCGGGCCCGGGCAACATCCGGAACATGCTGCGCGCGTTCGAGGGCTGGCCGGTCAACGTCGGCATCCTTGCCAAGGGCCACGGTCACGGCAAGGCGGCGCTGGTCGAGCAGATCGAGGCCGGCGCGGTCGGATTCAAGTGCCACGAGGACTGGGGCACCACGCCCGCGGTGCTTCGCTCGGCGCTCACGGTGGCCGACGAGATGGACGTCCAGGTGTGCATGCACACCGACACGCTCAACGAGTCGGGCTTCGTCGAGGACACGATCGCCGCCTTCGAGGGGCGCACGATCCACTCGTTCCACACCGAAGGCTCCGGCGGAGGCCACGCGCCGGACATCATCAAGGTGTCGGGCCTGCCGAACGTGCTCCCGGCATCGACGAACCCCACGCTCCCCTACGGCGTCAATTCGCAGGCGGAGCTCTACGACATGATCATGGTGTGCCACCACCTGTCCCCCGACATTCCTTCGGACGTGGCGTTCACCGAGAGCCGCATCCGCGCCGAGACGATCGCGGCCGAGAACGTGCTGCACGACATGGGCGTGATCTCGATCTTCTCGTCCGACTCGCAGGCGATGGGCCGCATCGGCGAGTGCTGGCTGCGCACGATCCAGACCGCCGACGCGATGAAGACGGGCCGCGGCAAGCTGCCGGAGGACGCGCCGGGCAACGACAACTTCCGCGTCCTGCGCTACGTCGCCAAGATCACGATCAACCCGGCGGTCGCGCACGGCATCTCGCACGTGCTCGGTTCGGTGGAGGTCGGCAAGATCGCCGACCTCGTGCTGTGGGAGCCCGCCTTCTTCGGCGCCAAGCCGAAGCTCGTGCTCAAGAACGGCGTCATCAACTGGGCGGTGATGGGCGACCCGAACGCGTCGCTGCCCACGCCGCAGCCGACCTACTACCGCCCGATGTTCGGCAGCTACGGCCAGCTGGCGTCGGCCACGTGCGTGACGTTCGTGTCCGGCGCCGCGCACGCCTCCGGGATCGGCGAGCGCCTCGGCCTCGCCCGGCAGGTGATGCCCGTGCACGGGACGCGCCGGATCGGCAAGCGCGACATGGTCCGCAATTCGGGCACGCCGACGATCGAGGTGTCGCCGGAGACCTTCGCGGTCACCGTCGACGGCGTGCACGCGACGGTGCCGCCGCTCAAGACGGTCTCCCTCAACCAGAAGTACTTCTTCAGCTGAGCGGCGCGACCTTGGTACTGATCGAAAGCATCCTGGGCAACGCGGCCGACCCGGACTGGGCCGCGCGTCTCGCCACGGTCGCGGTGGATCCGCTGGCGCTCGACCACTGGGAGGCGCAGAAGAACCGCTTCCGCAAGAAGACCGGGACCGGCGTCGAGATCGCGGTGTCGCTCGATCGCGGCACCTTCATGCGCGACGGCGACGTGCTGCTCTACGACGCGGCGGCCGGCCGCGCCGTCGTGGCCAGGATCACCCTGCGCGACGTGATGGTCGTCGACCTCGACGAGCTGGCGTCGCGCTCGCCCGAGATCGCGATGCGCACCTGCGTCGAGCTCGGCCATGCGATGGGCAACCAGCACTGGCCTGCGCTCGTCAAGGGTACGCGCGTGTACGTGCCGCTCACCGTGGACCGGAAGGTGATGGCGTCGGTCATGAACACGCATCGCTTCGAGGGAATCCGCTACGAGTTCGTGCCGGGCGGCGACGTCGTTCCCTACCTCGCGCCGCACGAGTCGCGCCGGCTGTTCGGCGGCGCGGAAGGGCCGGTGCACACGCACACGCAGGATCGCTACGTCGCAGTCGATCGCGAGACGGGACGCGCGTACGGACGCTCGCCGGTGAGCGCGCACGCACATCCGCATCCTCACCCGCATCCGGTCGCCGACGCCGACGAGCCTCGATGAAGCGCGGCGACGCCGTGGCGTCGGCGGACACCGCCGCGCACCTCGCGCGGATGCTCCAGTTCGGCGACTCGATGCTGCCGATCGGCGGCTTCGCGTTCTCGGGCGGGCTCGAGTCGGCGGTGCAGAAGCGCGTCGTGACCGATGGCGCCACGCTGCTGGCGTACGCGCGCACCGCGGTCGAGCAGGCGAGCCGGGGCGACGGCATCGGGCTCGTCTGCGCGCACCGCGCCGCGACGGCGGGCGACGTCGACGAGCTCGTGCGGATCGACGAGCGGATCCACGCCCGCAAGCTCTCGGGCGAGACGCGGACGATGTCGGTGCGCATGGGCAGGAAGCTCGCGGAGCTCTCCGCGCAGGTGACCGGCTCGCCTGCGCTGGAGTCGTGGCGCGGGCGCATCCAGGCCGGCGCGACGCCGGGCTGCTATCCGGTCGTGCTTGCCGTGAACTTCGCGGCCCAGGGATTGCCGGCGCGCGACGCGTTCGTCGTGCACCAGGTCGGGGTGGCGGCCACGATCCTCTCCGCGGCGCTGCGCCTGATGCGCATCGGCCACGTCGACACGCAGCGGATGCTCTACGAGCTCAACGCCGGCGTCGACGATGCCTGGCGGAACGCGGAGGCGGCGAGCCTGGACGACATGGCGGGGTTCGCGCCGCTGGCGGAGGTGCTGGCGGCCGTCCACGTCAAGGCGCACGTGCGCCTGTTCATGAACTGAGGCGATTCGACCGGAGCGACGGCAAAGTGACGAAGAAGAAGATCACCCGCATCGGCGTGGGCGGGCCGGTGGGTTCGGGCAAGACCGCGATCGTGGAGGCCATCACGCCGCGGCTCCTCGAGATGGGCATCAAGGTGCTGATCATCACCAACGACGTGGTGACGACCGAGGACGCGAAGCACGTGCAGCGCACGCTGAAGGGCATCCTGCTCGAGGAGCGCATCCTCGGCGTGGAGACGGGGGCGTGCCCGCACACCGCGGTGCGCGAGGATCCCAGCATGAACCTCGCGGCGGTCGAGGACATGGAGGCGCGCTTCCCCGACGGCGACCTCGTGCTGATCGAGAGCGGCGGCGACAACCTGACGCTGACGTTCTCGCCGGCGCTGGTCGACTTCTTCATCTACGTGATCGACGTCGCCGCGGGCGACAAGATCCCGCGCAAGAACGGGCCCGGCATCACGCAGTCGGACATCCTCGTGATCAACAAGACCGACCTCGCGCCCTACGTCGGCGCGAGCCTCGAGGTGATGGCGCACGACTCGAAGCTGATGCGCGGCGACAAGCCGTTCCTGTTCACGAACTGCAAGACCGGCGAGGGCATCCCCGCGCTGGTCGAGCTGATCCGCAGCGACCTGCTCTTCGACCTCAGGCTGCCGGCGGGGCAGAACGCCTGATGGGCGCGGCCGAGCGGGCGGCGTCGCTCGCACCGCAGGCCGCAGGCGAGGCGGGCGGTCCGACGCCGGCGGAGCTCGCGGCGTTCCTGGACGAGCCGCGGCAGATGAGGAGCGGCTCGGTCGGCAAGTCCGGCTACCTGCGTCTCGGGTTCGAGCGCCGCGACGAAACGACGATCCTCGCCGGCCTCGATTCGCGCGCGCCTTACCTCGCGCAGCGTGCGCTGCATTGCGACGAGGCGCTGCCGGACATGGCCTGGCTCTTCGTGATCACCACCGCCGGCTGCGTGCTCCAGGGCGACCGCATGGCGCTCGACGTCGATCTCGGGCCGGGCGCGAAGGCGCACGTCACCACGCAGTCCGCGACCAAGGTCCACTCGATGGACGCGAACCATGCGCGACAGACGCAGACGTTCACGGTGGGCGACGGCGCCTATCTCGAATACCTTCCCGACCCGCTGATCCCGCACCGGAGCTCGCGTTTCGCGAGCGAGACCCGGATCACCGTCGCCTCGACGGCGTCCGTGCTGTGCTCGGAGATCGTGCAGCCGGGGCGCCTGCACCATCGCGCGGACGAGTGCTTCGGCATGACCGTGCTGTCGCTCTCGACGTCGGCGACGCGGCCCGACGGCCGCCTGCTGTTCACCGAGAAGCTCCTGATCGAGCCGCGGAAGCACCCGATCCGGCAGACCGGCGTGATGGACGGCTTCGACGTGTTCGCGAACGTGATCCTGTGCACCCCGAAGGACATGGCCGACCGCGTCCACGAGCGCATCGGCGCGGACGTCGACCTCGAGCACGGCGTCGCGCACGGCGCGTGCCGGCTGCCCAACGACGCGGGCCTCGTCTACAAGGTGCTCGGTCGCGAGACCGGGCGGGTGAAGGAGAAGGTGCGGGAATTCTGGGCGGTGGCGCGCGAGGAGATCACCGGCGCGGCCGTCCCGACCGGTTTCTACTGGCGGTAGGGCTGGCGAGCCCGCGACGATTGCGCGGGCGGGCTCGCGGCATCGAGGGAGGCGTCGAATGAAGAAGCTCCTGTCGTCCTGGGAATCGGCTTGCGCGTCGTCGGGCGCGCTTCGCTTCGTCGACGTCAACCTGCGCGGCATCGGGCAGGTGATGTTCCAGGACAATCCGCTCTCCGGCGCGCTGTTCCTCGCCGGCATCGCGTGGGGCTCGTACGCGGCAGGCGTGCCCCGGATCGCGATCGCCGGCGTGGTCGCCGTCGTCGTCTCGACGCTCGCCGCGCGATGGCTGC
Source organism: uncultured Pseudomonadota bacterium (assembly GCA_937898875.1). Classification (GTDB taxonomy): domain Bacteria; phylum Pseudomonadota; class Gammaproteobacteria; order Burkholderiales; family Casimicrobiaceae; genus VBCG01. Next base: position 9,287 of record CALDKM010000227.1, read on the forward strand.
GCGTCGACCGCGAGTCGCTGCGTTCGGGGCTCTACGGCTTCAACGGCGTGCTCGTGGGCCTGGCGCTCGCCACGTTCGTCGCGCCCGGGCCGCTGCTGTGGGCCTGCGTCGTGCTGGGCGCCGCCGTGTCGGTCGTCGCGATGCGGGCCACGGCGAATGCGCTCGCGCCCTGGGGCATTCCCGCGCTGACGTTCCCCTTCGTGCTCGTCACCTGGCTGCTGCTCCTCGCGACGTACGGGTTCGCGGGTCTCGCGGGCACCGCGTTGCCCTCGGCGGGCGTGGTCGCGCCGTTCGAGTCGGTGGCGGCGACCCGGCTCGGGCCCGGGGACTTCGTGCAGGGCGTGCTGCACAGCATCTCGCAGGTGTTCCTGAAGGGCAGCACCCTCGCCGCGCTGCTCCTGCTCGCGGGGCTGGCCGTCAACTCGATCGCCGCGGCGGCGTTCGCGCTCGGCGGTGCGATTCTCGCGGTCGCCACGGCGCACCTGCTCGGCGCCGAAAGCGACCTCATCGGCGGCGGACTCCTCGGGTTCAGCCCGGTCCTGACCGCGATCGCGCTCGGCGCGGTGTTCCATGCGCCGGGCGCGCGGGTCGTGGCGTACGCGGCGCTCGGAACGGTGTTCACCGTCGTCGCACAGGCGGCGTTCAACGTGGCGCTGACGCCGCTCGCGATTCCCGCGCTCACCGGACCGTTCGTCCTCGTGACCTGGCTCTTCCTGCTGCCGAAGCAGTCCTTCGACCGCGACGAGTAGCGCGGCGCCGGCGCGGACTCAGCGTGCCGGCGGCGGCGGATCCGTCGGGCCGGGGGGCGCCGGCGCGTCGCCGCGCCGGGTTCGCTCCCGGATCGCGATGATCACCGGGGCGAGCACCGATGCGACGATGCCGGCGGCGAAGCCGTTGTTGTACAGGTTGAGTCCCGCGTGCAGCCATCCGACGCTCATCGCCGCGGACGAGTGCACGACGCCCGCCACGACGCCCCAGTGCCAGCCGAAGCGCCCCGCGATCGGCGCGAGCGTGGTCCCGAACAGCGCCGCGAGCGTGATCGACGGATCGGCCGCGCCCCACGGCTTGGCGAGCGATCCGATGAACACGCCGACCATGATCGGGACGATGTTGCGCGGATGCTTGCCGTACGCCGCGAATCCCACGATCGTCAGGATCGCGCCGACGACGGGCCCGTTGAGGTCGCCGCCGATCAGCAGCACGTAGATCGTGCCGGTCGCGCCGGCGAGACCCATGTTGGCGAGGGCCGGCCCGAAGCCCGCGATCGCGATGAAATCGCTCGGCGACTGGCCGGTCGTGCCCATGATCTCCTTCAGGCGCGACGGCAGCGACCGCTCGAGGGTCCAGCCGATCGCGACCATCGACGCGAAGAGGGCCGCCACGAAGCTTCCCAGCAGCAGGTTGTTGCCCGTCGTCCAGATCATGACCGGGTCGGGCACGAAGCCGTACGACTTGTACGTGGCGACGATCACGGTGCCCACGATGCCCGCGGTGAAGCCCATGTTGTACAGGCTGTAGCCCATGTGCGCCTTGAAGAGCTGGGCGGCGACGGGAGCCAGGATGAAGCCGGCGACCAGCGCCGTGCCGACGGCCAGCGGCAGCCGGATCTCGAACGGCAACGTCGTGGCGAACAGGATCTCGGAGAAGATCGGAGCGAGCGCCGAGCCGAAGAACGCCGTGTTGACGTGGTTCGCGAACGGCTCGCCCCGGAATCGCGCGTACAGGTACACGCCGAGCACGATCGACCAGATGTTGAGCAGGTTCTTGCCGAACAGCCCGAAGCCGAGGACAAGGAACAGGCACGCGACCGCGGCGCCGCCGATCTTCGCGTTCGTCAGGCGGTAGACGAGGCACGCGCAGAGCGTGAGCAGGCCGGCGTTCACGCAGGCCGCGCCGATGCCTCCCGTGCCGAAGTAGTCGGTGAGCAGCGCGTCGCGCGTCGTGACGATCTCGAGGAGGCCGCGCAGCACCTGCGCGGGGCCGTCGACCGCGAGCCCGAAGACGACGAAGGCGGCGGCGTAGCCGCACACCACCAGCAGGATCGTGCGCTCGGGCACCCGATCGGCAGGCTCGACGGTCTCGTCGCGTGAGGCGGTCATCGTCCCTTCCGGCCGGTGCGCGCGCGACGGGAGCGTCGCGGGCAACGGGAGCGATGCCCCGGACCTGCCCGCGGCCACGCTCGCGCGTCGCGTCATTATCGCGACGCGCCGTCGGGCTGACAACGCATTCGCCGTCCCGGGCGCCGGTGCGCACCACGGGGTGCGCATCCGCGGCGTCCCGCGGACGAGGCTTGAGCCTCGCGCGGATTTGCGTCAGTCTGAACCCCGGCCGGGTGCCGCGGCTCGATCCGCGGGATGCCGACCGGGCCCAAGGAGCCGACGATGGAACGCATCACGATGTCGCTCGACGAGCGACTGGCGCAGGAGTTCGACGCGCTGATCCGCGCCCGGGGCTACACGAGCCGCTCGGAGGCGATGCGCGACCTCTTGCGGCGCGAGATCGAGGCGAGCCGGCAGGGGCGCGACGCGAAGGCGCATTGCGTGGCGAGTCTCTCGTACGTCTACAACCATCACGAGCGCAGGCTCGCCGAGCGGCTGACCGAGGCGCAGCACGCGCACCACGACCTGGTGGTCGCGACGATGCACGTGCACCTCGACCACGTGCACTGCCTCGAGACCGTCGCGCTCAAGGGCCCGGTGACCGCCGTCGTCGGCCTCGCCCAGCGCACCGAGGCCGAGCGCGGCGTCAGGCACCTCGCGCTCAACCTGGTCACGGTCGACAGCGGCGACACGCACTCGGGCGGCGGCGGCCGCCGCTACCACCATCACCACGGGCACCTGCACCTGATCCCGAAGTCGTGACCCGTCGCGCCCGGTCGGGCGACCGCCGTTGCCCGGCGGTAGGAATTTCGATATAAGGTTTCCTACCGTTCGCCGGCGAACGGCCGACGCCGCCACCGGAGATCGCATCGATGGACACGCTGCCCGCCACCTGGACCGCCCTCTGCGTGCTGGCGTTCGTGCTGGGGCTGCGACACGGGTTCGACGCCGACCACCTGGCGACGATCGACGGCATCACGCGCTACAACGCCCGCGACAATCCGCGGCTGGCGCGGCTCGCGGGCGCGCTGTTCTCGCTGGGCCACGGCGCCGTCGTGCTGCTGGTCGCGTGGGCCGCGGGCGCACTGTCGGCGGCATGGGAGACGCCGAAGTGGCTCGAGATGACGGGCATCGGCGTCTCGGTCGCGTTCCTGTTCGGGCTCGCGTTCCTCAACGTCCGCGCGGTGCTCGTCGCGGAGCCGGGCGCGGTCGTCGCGCCGGCCGGGCTCAAGGCGCGGTTGCTCGGTCGCGTGCTGACGGTGCGTCGCGCGTGGGCCGTGGCCGCGGTCGGGGCGCTGTTCGCGCTGTCGTTCGACACCGTGTCGCAGGCGGCCCTGTTCTCGCTCGCGGCCGCACGCTTCGGCGGGGTCGGCGACGCGCTCTTCGTCGCCGGGCTGTTCGTCCTCGGGATGCTCGTCGTCGACGGGGCGAACGGCGCGTGGATCCACGCGCTCGTGCGCCGTGCCGATCGAACGGCCGCGATCGCGTCGCGCGTGATGGCGCTGACCGTGGCGGGCATCAGCCTCGCCGTCGGCCTGTTCACCGTCGCGAAGGTGTTCCTGCCGGCCGTCGACGAGTGGGCCGAAGGTCGCGAGCTGGCGTTCGGCGCGACGGTCGTCGCGGGCGTCCTCGTCGCGTTCGGCGCCGGGCTGCTCGCGGCGCGGCGCCGCACGCTGGCGGCCGACTGAAGCCTCCGCCGGACGCGGCGGACCGGCCGACGTTCGCGCAGCGTCGAAGCTGCGCCGGCCGGCGCGTCAGAACGACCCGAACATCGTCCCGAGCACGATCACCGCGACGAGCGCGACGATCGCGCCGACGATCCCGACCATCACGATGTCGAAGTAGCTCTTGCCGTGCGTCGATCCGCACACCGCGAGCAGCGTCACCACCGCTCCGTTGTGCGGCAGGCTGTCGAGCGTGCCGGCGCCGATCACCGCGACGCGGTGCATCAGCGCGGGATCGATGCCGAGCTCCGCGGCGAGCTTCATGTAGGTGCCGCCGAGCGCGTCGAGCGCGATCGTGAGGCCGCCCGACGCGGATCCCGTGAGCGCGGCCAGCACGTTCGTCGAGACCGCGAGCGACACGAGCGGGCCGCCCTCGAGCCCCAGCACCCATTCGCGCACGAGCTCGAACGCCGGCAGCGCCGCGACGACCGCGCCGAACCCGACGAGGCTCGCGACGCCCAACACCGGCAGCACCGACGCGTTCGCGCCGGCGTCCATGCTCGCGCGCAGGTCCGTGAGCCGGCCGCGGTTCATCGCGATCAGCACGACGATCGCGACGGCGAGCGCCACGACCACCGACCACACGCCGCCGACGGAGGCGAGGCTCGTCGAACCCCAGCGCTCGTCGGCCAGGAAGTCGACGTTCATCCGCGGCAGCACGACCATGCTCATCAGCAGGTTGACCGTCACGACGATGGCGAGCGGCAGCGCGGCGACCACGATCGTGGGCTGCGTGTCGCTGCGCTTGCCGTGCTGGAGCTCGGCCGGGTCGAATTCGCGCGAGGCGGTCGCGCGCTCGCGGACCACGGGATCCTCCGCGGCCTCGTCCGGCGCCACCGGCGGCTCGAAGCCGTAGCCGACGCCCGCCCGGCGGGCGGCGCCTTCGCGGTACGCGAGCCACCAGAGGCCGAACGCGATCATGATCGCCGACGCGATGATGCCCAGCCCAGGCGCTGCGAACGGCGTGGTGCCGAAGAACGGCATCGGGATCGCGTTCTGGATCGCCGGCGTGCCCGGCAGTGCGGACATCGTGAACGTGGAGGTGCCGAGAACGATCGCGGCCGGCATCAGGCGGTGCGGGATGTTCGCCTCGCGGAACAGCGCCTGCGCCATCGGGACCAGCACGAAGAACGCGACGAACAGGCTCACGCCGCCGTAGGTGACCATCGCGCCCGCGATCACGACCGCGAGAATCGCGCGACGCGCGCCCAGCTTCGCGCCGATGAACTGCGCGATCGATCGCACCGATCCGCTGTCGTCCATCAGCTTCCCGAACAGCGCGCCGAGCAGGAAGATCGGGAAGAACTGCGCGACGAACCCCGCGGCGCTGACCATGAACGTCTGCGTCCAGTGGGCGAGCAGCGGGTCGCCCGCGAACAGCGCTGCGACGAGCGCGGCCAGCGGAGCGAGCAGCAGGACGCTCCAGCCCCGGTACGCGAGGCCGATGAGCAGCGCCAGTCCGGCCAGGATGCCGACGAGTCCCATGGGTCAGTGCCCTTCCAGCAGTTCGTCGAGGTCGTAGGTCGACCGCCTGCCGAGGTCGCCGGCGTGGGCGGCGATGAACTCGTCGGCGCAGCGACGGCCTTCGTCGCGGAGCATGCACAGGAACGGCCACTCGGCGTTGAGCTTGGACGACGCGCCGAGGTCGGTCATCATGCCGGTCGAGATGCGGTGGATGCGCATGCGCGCCCAGGCCCTGCCTTCGCGGTCGCCGGGATCCGCCGCCTGCTGCAGCAGCGCGATCATCTTCAGCTCCTTCAGCAGCGGCGAATTGAACGAGATCTCGTTCAGCCGGTTCAGGATGTCGCGCGCGGAGCGCGGCGTGCCCGGACGCTCGACCGGGTTGATCTGCACGAGGATCGTGTCGCTCGAGGAGCACTCGCGCACCAGCGGCATGATCGTCGGGTTGCCGGAGAAGCCGCCGTCCCAGTACGGGTCGCCGTCGATCTCGATCGCCTGGAACATCGTCGGCAGGCAGGCCGACGCGAGCAGCGCCTCCGGTGTGAGCTCTGCGTTGCGGAACACGCGGCCGCGCCCGGTGCGCACGTTCGTCGCGGTCACGAAGACCTTGATCGGCGACGCGCGCAGGCGCTCGAAGTCGATGTTCGAGGCGAGGATGTCCCGCAGCGGGTTGAGCGCGGCCATGCCGAGGTCGTACGGCGAGTACAGGCGCGAAGCGAGGTCCATCGCGACGTAGATCGGCGAGTTGTCCAGCGTCCAGCGTCCCATCAGGATGTCGAGCGGTCCGCGCTGGAACGGGCTGAAGCGCGCCGCCTCGGAGACCTGCTTCCAGAAGCGCTCGAGCGCCTCCCTCGCGCCTTCGGCGCCACCCTCGGTGTAGCCGTCGGCGAGGACCGCCGCATTCATCGCGCCCGCCGACGTGCCCGAGATTCCTTCGAGCTTCATCCTCGGCTCCTCGAGCGCGCGGTCGAGCACGCCCCACGCGAACGCGCCGTGGGAGCCGCCGCCCTGCAGCGCGAAGTCGACGAGCACCGGCGCGTCGCCGGCGCGTTTCGCGGGGGTCCGCTTCAAGGCAGGCTTCTTCTTCGTCTTCGCGGTGGGAGGCATCGGCGATCCATGGGACGGGTGGGAGGGCAAACGCGCGCGCGGAACGCGTCGCGGCAATGCGCGCACAGGCGCGCTGCGGGAGGAGACGCTCCCGGACGGGCCGACAATCTACCATGCGGTATGTTGCACTGCAACAACGACCCCTGACGACCGTCCGGGGGGGCGGAGGGCGGGGCGCGATGGACGGCAGGGGCGCCGTGCCGCCCGCGCTACTTGACCGGCGCGGCGGGCTGTCCGGGGGGACGGGGGATCCCGTCCTCGATGCGCGAGAGCATGAACGGGAAGAACGGGTTCGCCGACATGCGGATCAGCGAGTCGAGCGAGACGATCAGCGTGCCGGTCTCGCCGCGCAGCGCCATCGCGCCGAGGTTCACGCCGTAGTCGTCCGCGGGGTCGGGCTCGAGGCCGTACAGCGAATCGTTCATCGGGAACGGGATCGCCACGTGCGACAGCGAATACACGTCGCGCGGGTACGACAGACCGGGGAGCGGGATCACGACCTCGTCGGCGGCGCCCGCATCGGTGACGCGCGCGACCACGTCGCCGTGCTGCGCATCGGCGTTGGTGACGATCGTCGTCCGCCAGGCCCGCGGCGGATTCGGGAGGATGCGGTTCAGCACCGTGTTCGCGCTCGCGCGGATGAGCGCGCCGAAAGCCGCGCTGCGGTTCACGTCGAACAGCACGAGCTCGCTGCCGTTCGCCGGCAGGTGCGCGTAGAGCGACGTGACGATCGCGCGCGTGCTGACGGTGAAGTCGACGACCGACTGGAACGTGAGCACCGGCGGCACGTCCGCGAGCTTGCCGGAGCGCGCGTAGTCGGCGATCTGGTCCTGCAGCACGCGCGTGAGCAGCGAGGACTGGCGCGCGCCGTTCACCGGGAACGAGTTGTACTTGAACGGGTTGAACTCCGGGACCACCGAGAGCCACGCCGCCTTCGCGAACGACGGGAACACGGCGGGCCAGCCGAAGAAGCCGGCGAACCGTGCGAAAGCCGTGATCCCGATCATCGGCGAGATCAGCACGAGCCGGTCGGCGCGCGGAAGTGCCGGGTCGGCCAGCGCGTCGAGCGAGTATTTCATCGCGAGCGCGCCGCCGTTCGAGAAGCCGACGATGTGCAGCGGCTTGTCGGGGCCTGCGCGGCGGCGCGCCTCGCGGACCGCGATCCGGGTCGCCCCCACCCAGTCCTCCCAGTCGACGTCGGAGAGTCCGGCCGGAACCGTTCCGTGGCCGGGCAGGCGGATCGCGATCGCGACGAAGCCGCGCTCGCGGTAGCGCCGCGCGATGTGCCGCAGGCTGTAGGGCGAATCGGTGAGCCCGTGCAGGAGCACGACCGCTCCCAGCGGCGTTCCGTCGGGATCCAGCACGTAGGACCGGTTCCAGTCGCGCTGGAGGCGAGGCGGATACACGGGGCTGTCCGCGTAGTAGCGGTTCGAGGGCACGCGCTCGTCTTCCGGGAGCTTGCGCGTCACCTCGGCGCTCACGGCGTCGAAGATCGCGTTCTCGGCCGCGACGTACTTCGCCCAGTCGGCCTTGGCGAGCTCCTTGGTCGAAAGCTCCTCCGGGACGTACGTGTGCCAGGGCTCCAGCGGCGCGCCCCTCGTCGAATCCCACGCGCGCACCGCGAGGAGCGTGATCAGGGCGACGACGATCACGACGGCCGTGCGCTTCAGGAGCTTTCGTGCCATGGGGGGGCGATGGGCGGGGAGCGGCGACGATACCACCTTCGACCGGTCCCGGGCCCCGGCCTGCGGTCCCCGCGCACGGGCGCCTGCTCGCCCGCGGGTGTCTCGTTGACCGGCGCTGCGCGGACTGGGAAAATCGCCGACTTCCCGACTGACGGCATGCCTGCCCGGCAGGCTCCCACGCTTCCGGCGCACCGCCGGCATGCGCCAGTCGCGTCCGCCCGGGGCGATCGCGCGCCGGGGACGACGCCCGCCGCGGGCGCGAAGCCGCGGATCCGCTCCCCCCAAAGGAAATCCAACGTGAAACGCATCCTCATCGGCCTCCTGGCTTCGGCCAGCCTCGTCGCGACGACCGCCGTCGCCCAGCCGGCCTCGAGCGCCCTCGCCCGCATCAAGGCGGCGAAGGCCATCAACGTCGCGGTGTCGACCGACGCGCTCCCGTTCTCGTTCAGCGGTCCGGACACGAAGAACGAGCCCGTCGGCTATTCGATCGACCTGTGCAAGCGCGCGATCGCGCAGATCGGCCGCGCCGTCGGCGAGCCGAACCTCAAGGTGAACTGGATCAACGGGACGACGCCCGAGCGGCTTCAGATGGTCGCCGAGGGCAAGGCGGACCTCGAGTGCGCCAATACGACGCAGACGCTCTCGCGCCTCGCGAACGTCGACTTCTCGAACCTCGTCTTCGTCGACGCCGCCGGGATGGTCGTTCGCAACGCGTCGCCGGTCAATCGCATCGCCGACCTCGCCGGCAGGAAGATCGTCGTGCTGAAGGGGACGACGACCGAGTCGCGCGTCAACGGGATGCTGAAGGCCAGGGCCATCGCCGCGACGGTCGTTCCGGCCGACACCCCTGCGGCCGCGATGGCCATGCTCGACTCGGGCGCGGCGGACGCGTTCGCCAACGACAAGCTCCGGCTGGTCGGTCTCGTCGCGCAGGCCGGCAACCCGAAGGACTATGCGATGCTCGCCGAGGATTTCTCGTACGAGCCCTACGCGTTCGCGCTGCCGCGCGGCGATTCCGCGCTGCGCCTCGAGGTGAACCGCGCGCTGACGCAGGTCTACGTCGGCGGCGATATCGAGACGATCTTCTCGAACTGGCTGGGAGCCTTCGGACGGCCGACGGGCCTGCTGGCGGCCATGTACCTGCTGAACGCGATTCCCGACTGAACGCGCGTTCGCGGGATTCCGCGCGCACCGGACG
>CALDKM010000228.1:0-4771 GCA_937898875.1 uncultured Pseudomonadota bacterium
GTCGGTGGAGGCCGAATCGGCGGGCGATCCGTCGAGCATCGCCTCGGTCTTGCGCGCCCGGGGCGGCACCGGCGCGACCGCGCCGTAGGCGACCCGGACGTTCGTCAGCGCGCTCCCGCGGCGCACGCCGCCGATGCCGATCGAGATGGCGGAGATGTCCAGCGCGGGCCGCGTGCCGAACTTGAAGAAGCGCCCCGCGAAGCCCGGGGCAGGGAGCGGCAGGCGAATCGCGCAGAGGAGCTCGTCCGGCGCCCGTGCCGTCCGTCCGGGACCGGAGAAGAAGTCCGCGAGAGGCACGCGGCGGGTCTCGACGCGGCCGTTCGGCTTCGACGCGAGCTCGGCCTCGGCGTCGAGCACGAGGAGCGGCACCAGCGTGTCCCCGGCCGGCGAGGCGTTGCAGACGTTGCCGCCGATCGTGGCGGCGTTGCGCAGCTGGTCGCTCGCGAAGTGGTCGCAGGCGTCGGTCAGGATGCCGAAGTGCTCGCGCACCAGCGGGTCGCGCATGAGCTCGGTGATCGTGCAGAGCGCGCCGATGCGTATCGCTCCGTCGGCTCGTTCGACCCGGTGGAGCTCCGGCACGCGGCGGACGTTGAGGAGCCCGCGCCTCAGCGTCACGCGCCCGGCGTGGGTCTGGGGCATCAGGTCGGTGCCGCCCGCCAGGATCGTGACGTCGCCTCCGCGCAGGTGATCCAGCGCGTCCGGCAGCGTGGTGGGGGCCCAGTAGTGCTCGACGGTCATGGCGTCATCCCTCGAAGCGGACGGGTTCGCGGTAGCGTCCGACGACGGACACCAGCGCAGCGGTGATCTCGCCGACGGTCGCGTAGGCCTTCACGGCGGCGACGATGGCGGGCATCGCGTTGACGCGGTCCGTGGCGGCGAGCCGGACGTCGTCGAGAGCGCGCGCGACGGCGGAAGCGTCTCGCGTCCGGCGCACTTCGGCGAGCCGGGAGATCTGGTCCTGGGTCCCCGCCTCGTCGTAGGGATGGAACTCCACCTTCGGATCCTCGGCATCGCCCCGGTAGCAGTTGACGCCGACCTTGCGGAAGCGACCGGCCTCGATGTCCAGCTGCCGGCGGTAGGCCTGGGCCGACACCTGCGACTGGATCGAACCCGAGGCGATCAGGCCGACGATTCCCCCGCGCGCGTCGACGTCGGCGATGATCCGCTCCATCTCGGCGCGCATCTGGTTGGTCAGCGTCTCGACGTAGTAGGAGCCGCCGAGCGGATCGACGGTGTCGCAGAGGCCCATCTCCTCGATGAGGAGCTGCATCGTCCGAAGCGAGATCCGCTGCGCGTACTCGCTCGGGATCGTGTAGGCCTCGTCGTAGCAGCACAGCGCCATCGTCTGCGCCCCCGAGAGCGCGCTGATCAGCGCGTAGTAGGCGCCGCGCACGATGTTGAGCTCCGGCTGCTCGAACGTGAGCCCGCCTCCGCCCCCGCCCGCGATCATACGCATCCACATCGACCCGGGTTTGGTCGCGCCGTAGCGTTCCCTGACGATCTTCGCCCACAGGCCGCGGCCGGCGCGGAACTTGGCGACCTGCTCGAACAGGTTGCCGAAGATGTTGAAGTTGAACGAGAGGCGGCCGGCGAACTCGTCGATCGGGACGCCGCGACGCAGGACTTCGTCGGCATAGGCGCAGGCGATCGCGAACGCGTAGGCCATCTCCTGCGCCGGATTCGCCCCGGATTCGCGTATGTGGTAGCCGCAGACCGACACCGGGCTGTACTTGGGGGCGTGCTCGGCGCAGTACTCGATCGTGTCGCCGACGAGCCTGACCGACGCGTCGACCGGGAAGATCCACGTGCCGCGCCCGACGAATTCCTTCAGGATGTCGTTCTGCGCGGTTCCCCGCAGCGACCTGACGTCGAAGCCGCGCCGCTCGGCCATCGCGAGGTACATCGCGATCAGGATCGCCGCCGAGCCGTTGACGGTGAGCGACACCGTGATGCGGTCGAGGTCGATGCCGTCGAAGGCGATCTCGAAGTCGCGCAGCGTGTCGATCGCCATCCCGACACGGCCGACCTCGCCCTCCGCCAGCGGGTCGTCGGAGTCGAGCCCGCACTGCGTGGGCAGATCGAAAGCGACGTTGAGACCCGTCTGGCCGTTGGCGATCAGGTACTTGAAGCGCGCATTCGTATCCGCCGCATTGCCGAAGCCCGTGTACTGCCGCATCGTCCACGGCTGCTTGCGGAACATCAGCGGGTGGATTCCCCGCGTGAACGGGAACTGGCCGGGCAGACCCAGCATCGAGAGCCCGCCGGTCGCCGCGACGTCGTCCTCCGTGTAGAGCGGCCGGATCGGAATGCCGGACTCGTTCACGACCGGCGAGACGTCCGGTGGCAGTCGATCGTTCACGATACGTTCCTTTCGATGAAGCCGGTGATCTCGTCGAAGCGCGATCCGGTCGGAAACACGCCCTTGAAGCCCAGCCCGCGCAGTGCGTCGTGGTCCTGGCGCGGCAGGTTGCCGCCGATGATCCAGAGCTTGTCGTCGAGCCCTGCCTCGTCGAGCAGCGGCTTCAGGCGCCGGCAGAACGCGAGGTGCGATCCCGCCATGCTGGACAGCGCGATCACGTCCACGTCCTCCTCGAGCGCGATCCGCGCCACGGCCTCCGGCGTCTGGCGCAGGCCGGTGTAGATGACCTCCATGCCGGCGGCCATCATGGCGCGCACGACGACCTTGGCCCCCTGGTCGTGCCCGTCGAGTCCCGGCTTCGCGAGCACCACCTTGATCGGCCGCGTGCGGGTCGCATTGCTCATGGTTTCACCTCGTCGTCTCCTTGGCGATGATGAGCTTCAGGATCTCGCTCGTGCCTCCGCCGATCAGCGTGAACCGCACGTCGCGCAGGTAGCGCTGCACCGGGAACTCCATCGCGTAGCCGTAGGACGCCAGCACGCGCGCCGCCTGGTCGCAGATGCGCGCGGCGGCCTCGGTCGCGAACAGCTTCGCCATCGCAGCTTCCCTGTGGTGAGGGGCGCCGCTGTCCCGGCACCAGGCCGCGTAGCGGACCAGGTGGACCGCGGCTTCGTAGTCCGTCGCCATCTCGGCGAGCTTCGACTGGATCGCCTGGAAGCGGTTGATCGGCTTGCCGAACTGCTGCCGCTCGCCGGCGTATCGCGTCGCCTCGTCGAGCGCGGCACGAGCCACGCCCAGCGCCATCGCGCCGGTGATGATGCGGATCTCGGCCAGCGTCTTCTTCAGGTGCTCCTCGCCGTCGCCCTCGACGCGGGAGAGGCGGTGGCTGTCGGGAACGAAGCAGTCGGCGAACGCGAGCTCGGAGGTGGGCAGCGCCCAGACGCCCATCTTTTCGATCGCCCGACCCACGGTGACGCCGGGGAAGTCGCGCTCGACCAGGAAGATGGTGAGCTTTCTCGCCTCGCCGGCCCGCGCGAACACCGTGAAGAAATCGGCGACGGGGGCCGCCGTCACCCAGGTCTTCTGTCCGTCGAGCACGTAGCCGCCGTCGACCTTGCGGGCGGTCGTCGCGATGCCGTCGAGGTCCGAACCGGCGTTGGGTTCGGTCATGCAGATCGCGCCGATCTTCTCGCCGGCGAGCGCGGGTCCGAACAGCCGGCCGAGGATGTCGGCATTGCCGAGGAGCTGCAGGAACTTGGTCCCCATCAGCGCCTGCATCGCGGCGCACCCGGCGAGCGACATCGAGCCCCGCGCGATCTCGGCGAGCGCGAGGCAGAAGGTCGACAGGTCGAGCCCCAGCCCGCCGGCATCCTCGGGATAGCGCATCCCGAAGAACCCGAGGTCCGCGAGCATGCGGACGAGCTCGCGCGGATACGCGTGCGCGTCGTCGATCGCCGCGGCCCTCGGCGCCACCTCGGCGTCGACGAACCGCGCGAACGTGTCGCGGATCTGCCGCTGTTCGGGGGTAAGCGCGAAGTCCATTACCGGTCGACGAGCCCGTAGACGTCGCGGGCGACGTCCGCGGAAATCACGCCGTTGCGGACTTCGTCGCGCACCAGCGCCCGCTCGCGCCGCTTGGGGTCGCCGTAGCCGCCGCCGCCCCCGGCCTGCTGGCGGTAGAGCGTCCCCTTCGGCACGCCGGTGATCAGGTCCTTGTTCTTCGGCACGACCTCGCGGCCGTCGGGATAGGTGAGGCGGATGAAATTGAGCGTGCCTTCGCCTCCGCCGAAGAGGCCGAACGCCGGCTCGAAGTCGCCGTCGCCGAACGTGACGAGCTGGGTGTCGTCCGAGCCGATGCGGAAGACGGTCTCGACGCCCAGGCCCCCGCGCCACTGGCCCGCGCCGGCGGAATCGGGCAGGTACTCGTGCCGGATCAGCAGGTGCGGCGTCTGCTGCTCGAACATCTCGTAGTCCTGGTCGAGCAGGCCGCCCGATGCGTCGATCATTCCGATGTGATCGTATCCGTCGGTGCCGCGCATCGCACCCGAGCCGCCCTTGAGGCCCATGAAGCCGATGTCGACGTACTTGTCCTTCTTCTCCGCGTCGATGCCGGTCGTGAGCGAGCAGAGCAGGTTGTTCCAGCCGGCGGTCACGCGGTCGGGCAGGGCGGGCGCGAGCGCCCGCTGGATCGCGTCGGCGTTCGGCGGGCACAGGTGGTTGCCGAACGTCGTCGCCTTCGGGTAGGAGGCGTTCAGCACCGTGCCTTCGGGGATCACGATCTCGATCGGCTCGACCATCCCTTCGTTGTGCGGGATGTCCGGGTTGATCATCTGCAGCAGCGTCAGGATCGTCGCCGACGCGCTCGACGTGAACGTTCCGTTGACGAAGCCGTTGGTCTGCGCGTCGGTGCGC
>CALDKM010000229.1:0-13753 GCA_937898875.1 uncultured Pseudomonadota bacterium
CCGGGGTCGTGGATGCGTGCCGCGGTGCGCGCGGTCATTACAGGGCGGTGATTTTGTCGAGCAGTCCCGGTGGTCAGCTCTTTGCTTCGTCGGAGGCGAGATACACCTTCTGTGCGTAGGCGCGGAACGCATTGACGTCCGGCGTGTAGACGTCGAGGCCCTGCTTCCGGAAGCCGTCGGCGAGCTCGGCCTCCCGCTTCAGGTGCTCGGCCGTGCTCCACGCGATCGCCTTGTCGGCGGCGGCCTGGAACGACGCCTGCTTCGCGGGCGACATGCCGCTCCACGTCTTCAGGTTCACCGTGAGCAGGTCGAACCCGACGAGGTGCGACGTCAGCACGATCTGCGACATCACCTCGTAGAATTTCATGTTCTGGACGTTGGGAAGCGGGTTGTCCTGGCCGTCGATCGCGCCGGTCTGCAGTCCGGTGTACGTCTCGGCGTACGCCATCGGCGTCGGATTCGCGCCGATCGAGCGGCCCAGGAGCTGCCAGGCGTCGCCCGGCGGCATCCGGAGCTTGATGCCCGCCATGTCCTCCGGCCTGTTGATCTTCTTCTTCGGCTTGAGACCGACCTGGCGCGTCCCGAAGAAGGTCGGCCCGAGGATCTTCACCTTGACCTGGTCCTCGACCATCTTCTTCATCTGCGCGCCGAGATCGCTGCCGAAGAACTTGGTCAGGTGGTTCGCGTCGCGGAACAGGTACGCGGACGTGAGGATCGACCACGCCGGGACCTGCTTCGAGATGTCCTGCGGCGCGATGTTGCCGAGCTCGAGGTTGTCGCGCTGCAGCGCGACCAGCTCGGTTCCCTGCTTGAACAGCGACCCGCCGAGGAAGGTCTCGACCGCGAAGTCGGCCTCGATCTCCTTGGCGAAGACCTTCATCATCTCCGCGCGGATGTCCTTGTCGGAGAACACGGCGGCGAAGCGCAGTTTCGGCTTGTCCTGCGCCCACGCGGGGACGACGCCCGCGGCGGCGAGTGCGGCGCCGGCCTTCAGCACGGTACGACGGTCGAACTTGGATTGCATGGTTTCCTCCTCGTTGAAGATTGCGACTGCCTAGGCGACCGGCATGGGCTCGAGCCAGCGCAGGATCACGTCCGCCACGATTCCGCGGCGGCGCGGCACATCCCCCTTCGCGCCCATCTCCCGCTGGAACAGGGTGCCGAAGGTGTACTGATTGGTGACGTTGAACATCCCCAGGGCGGCGATCGCCATGTGGACGTCGATCGGGTCGACTTCGCGCCGGAACACCCCCCCGGCCTGGCCCCGCGCGATCACGGCGCCGAGCATGTCCACGATCGGGCGATTGACGGTGCGCAGCGACGGGAAGCGCTTCATGTGCCTGCCCTTGGCCTGGTTCTCGGCCACGACCAGCCGCACGAAGTACTCGTGATCGACGTAGTAGTCGTAGGTGAACTCGACGACCCGCCGGATGGCGTCCGCGGGCGGCAGGTGATCGAGGGCGAGACCGCGCTCCGCATCGCGGATCTCCGCGTAGACGCGCTCGAGCACCGCGAGGTAGAGCCGCTCCTTGCTGCCGAAGTAGTAGTTGATCAGCGCGCGCGTCGTGCTGGTACGCGCCGCGATCGCGTCCATGCTCGCGCCCTTGTAGCCGCGTGCGGCGAACTCGGCGGTCGCGGCCGCGAGGATCCGCGACCGGTTGGCCTCGGGTTCCTTGGGCTTGCGCATCGACATGCTGCGGGAGGACCGGACCTGCAATCCCATCGGGCCTCCGGAACGGGCGGACTCGCCGGGCAAAATTAACAGACTCGCCAAATCGCGGCAAGCATCGGGCAGGGTGCGCTGCAGCATGACGGGAGTCAGTACGAGACGCGCGAGACCGCGCGCAGTTCGTCGGGCGTCGCGGTGCCGAAACCGAAGAACTCGAGATAGGCCGGGATCATCTCGAACAGCATGTCGGTCCCGACCTGGTATCGGCAGCCGCGCGCGCGCGCCGCCGCCAGCAGCGGCGTGATCTCGTGCTTCATCACCACCTCGCCCACGAACGTGCGCGCCTCGAGCCGCGCGACGTCGAACGGCAGCGGATCCCCCGCCTCCATGCCGAGCGGCGTGCCGTTGACGACGAGGTCGTAGCCCGCGGGATCGCTGCCGGCGAGCCGCACGTCGAGCGACGGGTAGTGCTTGCGCAGCCGGCCGGCCAGCGCGCCGGCCGTCGCGTCGCGGAGGTCGTGGAGCGCGATCGCCCCCGCTCCCGCCGCGGCGAGCGACGCCGCGATCGCCGAGCCCACGCCGCCGGCGCCGGCGACGAGGCAGCGCGCTCCGCGGACCTCGAAGCCCTTGTGGGCGAGCCCGCGGACGAAGCCCGTGCCGTCGAACATGTCGCCCAGCAGCGTCCCGTCGGCTCGCCGCAGCACCGCGTTGCACGACCCCGCGATCTCGACGGTCGGCGTGATCTCGTCGACCAGGCCGACCGTCGTGACCTTGTGGGGCATCGTCACCAGCGCGCCGCGGACGTTGGTGAGGCGGAACAGGGCGCGCAGGAACGCCGGATAGTCCTCCGCCATGCAGCCCATCGGCACGACGACCGCGTCGATGCCCCTGCTCTCGAACCACGGGTTGTAGATGAGCGGTGCCTTGAACGACTCCGTCGGGAAGCCGACGTGGGCGACGAGAAGGGTCTTGCCGCTGATCATGGGAATCGGGAATCGCGGAATCGCGGTCGGGAAGAGGACGGGGGAGGCCCCGGGCGTCGTGCCGAGGGCGCCGTCAGAGCATCTCGCCGCCGCGGGCCCGGCGGATGATGTCGAACACGGCGACGAGATCGCCGATCGGGATCTGTCCCGGCGCGGACGCGGCGTCGGCGACGGCGAAGGAGAGCCAGGACCCGAACAGCCCGCCGACCAGCCGCGATGCCGCGCCCAGCGGGCCGACCGCCATGCTGATCAGGGGGATGCTCGCGCGCTCGTCGGCCTGCTCGGTCGCCGAGAGCAGCGTCAGCACGTCCCTGCGGCTGCGAGGCATGACCTGCAGCATCGCGACGTCGGCGCCGAGCCGCTCGGCCTCGAGCACGCGATCGATCAGGTACTCGAGCCCGGGCGTGTAGGCGAAGTTGTGGTACGACAGGATCAGGCGGACGTCGTGCCGGCGCGTGGACTCGCGCACGCGCCGCACGTGGCCAGGGTCGTTGTCCAGCTCGAAGTCGACGAAGTCGACCAGCCCGCTGGCGGCGACCGCGTCGTAGAGCTCGACGATCGCCTCCCTGCCGAGCGCGATGCGTTCGCCGCCGCCGCTCTCCGCCCTGCACGTGAAGACGACCGGGCGCTTGCCGACGACGTCGCGCAGCGCCCGCGCCGCCTCGACGACCGCGACCGCATCGCCGATCGCGTCGAAGAAGTCGACGCGCCACTCGACGAGGTCGGGCTTCTGCTTGAGCACCCGGGTCGCCTCGGCGAGCAGCCGCGCGCGCGTCCGCCCGACCAGCGGCGCGCACAGGAGGGGCGTGTCCCCGCCCAGCTTCCTGCCCCGCGCATCGACCGCCTTGATCTGCTTCTTCATGCCCTCGCTCCCGTCACGTCGTCGCGCCCGGGCGCCGCGCCCCGGTCGCCGCGTGCGCCGGGCGGCGATTATCGCGCGCGCCCCGCTCCGCCGGGTGCTCCGCGAGATGGGCCTTGAGCGTCTCCAGGCACCGCGCCGCGTGCTCGGCGTAGCCCAGCTCCTCGTGCAATTCCTTGTTGGGCAGCTCGATCGAGTACACGCAATGCGGAATGTGCGCGAGGATGCCGGCGACGTCGATGCCGCCCTCGCCCACGTAGAGCCGGCCCTCGCGCATGATACGGATCATCTCCGCGCGCTCGGCCGGGATCTCCCCCGGCGCGTCGCACAGCTGGGCGAAGTGGAACCACTCGCGGGGCAACACGTCCAGGTCGGCGGGATTGTCGCGGGCGCGGTGGAAGTGGTGCGTGTCGATCATCAGGCCGGCGTTGGGACGATCGACCGCGCGCAGCACGTCGACCGCCATCGCCAGGTTGTTGACCGTGGCGATCGGCACGTACTCGAGGTCGACGGTGAGCCCGAAGGGCCGCGCGAGGTCGCAGATCTCGCCGAACTTCTCGACGTAGAACTCGCGCTCGCCGCCCCAGATGCTCGACAGCACCGCCCTGGCGCCCACCTCGGCCGCCACCTCCATCGCCGGCAGGTACTTGGTCGGATGCAGACCCTCGTAGACGCGGGCGAGCTCGATGTCGTGGACGCGCACGCCGGTCGACGCGAGCGCGCGCTTGAACTGCCGCAGCATCTGCGGCTTCTCGGCGAGCGAGTAATCGGGCTCGCCCGGCAGGCCCATGTAGATCGGGCGGATGCTCACGTAGTCGTAGCCGGCCCGCGCCGCGATGTACGTCATCTCCGGCGGCGGGCAGCCGAGCACCGTGAGATGCGCCAGGGAAAATGCCTGTTTCATGCCGTTCGGTCTCCTCGCTGCGGTGTCCCGCACCGTCCCGTGCCCGACGCGCTGCGATCGCGTTCGCGCCGACGCCTCAATCGCCCGTGCTGACGTGGTGCACCTTCCTGCCCGGCGAGTAGATGTCCATGATGTTCCAGTGCCCGGCGGTCGGCACCGGCTCGTTCTTCATGTAGACGTCCAGCACCACCGGGCGCTTCGACCGGATCGCCTTCGCGAGCGCCGGCTTGAACTCGGCGGCCGACGCGATCTTGACGCCGTCGATGCCGTAGGCGCGCGCGATCGCCGCATAGTCGGGCGACCACGTCTTGCCGTTCTTCTCGAAGACGGTGGCGAACGTCGTGCCGTAGTGCGCGGCCTCGAGGCCGGCGATCGTGCCGAACGCGTGGTTGTTCATGATCACCCACACAACCGCGATGTCCTCCTCGAACGCCGTCGCCAGCGCGGCCGGGTTCTGGCCGAAGCCGCCGTCGCCGATCAGCGCGACGACGTCGCGACCGGGCAGCGCGACCTTGGCGCCGAGCGCCGCCGGCGAGCCGAAGCCCATCGTCGCGAAGCCGCCCGGCGTGAAGATGCTGCCCGGCGTGTAGATCGGGAACTGCTGGCCGACGCCGTTCTTGTTCCAGCCCACGTCGGTGCACAGGATCGCGTCGCGCGGCAGCACCTCGCGCAGGTCGGCGAGGATGCGCTCGGGTCGCATCGGCCAGGCGTCGCTCTTCATCGCCTTGGCGTTGCCGGCGACGAAGGCCTTGCGGTTCCTGTCCATCTCGGCGAGCAGCCTGTCCCGCTTGACACCCTTCGGCGCGATCTTGCGCGCGACGCGGTTCAGCGCCTTGAGCGCCTGCTTCAGGTCGGCCACCGCGCCGATCGCGACCGGATAGTTGCGGCCGATCTCGGAGGGGTCGATGTCGATCTGGATGAGCTTCGTCGGCGGGAAGCTGAACGTGTATTCGTTCTCCCACGAACTGCAGTCGGCCTCGGAGAAGCGTGTGCCGAGGCCCAGGATCCAGTCGGCGCCCCTGCACTTGTCGTTGATGAACTTCGTGCCCCAGAACCCGGTCATCCCCAGGATCAGCGGGTGGTCGTCGGGCAGCGCGCCCTTGCCCATCAGCGTGTGCGCGACCGGCAGCGACAGCTGCTCGGCGAATTCGCGCATTTCCTCTGCCGCATCCGCCAGCAGGATGCCGCCGCCGATGTACAGGATCGGCGTCTTCGCGGCCAGGATCTGCCGGACGATCTTCTCGGCGGTCTCGTCGTCGAGGGAGGGCTTCCGCACCGACCGCGCGTTCAACTGGACCTGCTTCCACAGCGCGACGTCGATCTCCTTGCTGAAGATGTCCATCGGCACGTCGACCAGCACGGGACCGGGCCGACCGCTCTCGGCGAGCGCGAACGCCTTCTCGATGATCTCGGGGAAGAGGTGCGGCGAGTCCACGCGCCACACGCGCTTGACGAACGGCCGGTAGATCTCGGACTGCGAGGCGTCCGCGTGCAGGTTCACTTCCTGGTGCGGATGCTTGCCGTAGTAGTGCGTCGGCACGTCGCCGGCGATCACGACCATCGGGATCGAGTCGAGCGCCGCGTTGGCGACGCCGGTCGCGGCGTTGGTGAGTCCGGGCGACAGGTGCGACAGCACGACGGAGGTCCTCTTCGTCGCCCGCGCATAGCCGTCGGCCGCGTGGGCGGCGATCTGCTCGTGGCGCGTGTTGATGAACTTGATCTTGCGGCTCTTCGCCAGCGCCGCGAGCACGGCGATGTTGGTGTGGCCGCACAGGCCGAACACGTGCCTGACGCCGCGGGCCTCGAGGTACTTGACCAGCTGGTTCGAAATCAGGTCCTTCATGCGATGTCTCTCCTCGTCCGGCGTCCGGGGTCGGCCCCCGGCGTCACGTCGTTCAGTCGCTGCCGCGCGCGCGCTCGGCGGGCAGGGCGCGCCGCGCCGGTCCCGAATAGCGATACGGAATCTCCCTCGGCATGGGCCCCTTGATCCGCGCGCCCTTCTTCTTCTGCTCCCACGCGTGCGCCAGGATGCCCACGGCGCGCGACAGGACGAACAGGCCGCGCCCGAGCTCGGGCTCGAAGCCCAGCTCGCAGAAGACGACGGCGGTGATGCCGTCGATGTTCATCGGGATGTGGCGCCCCTTGATCGCCTTCAGCGCGGCCTCGACCGCGTGCCCGATCGCCGCCCAGCGTCCGCTGACCGCGCCTGCGGCCTGCGCCCTCGACACGAGCGCGAACAGCGGCGCCGTGCGCGGGTCGATCGGGTGGAAACGGTGGCCGAAGCCCGGCACGATCCCGTCGCCCGCGGCCATGCGGCCGCGGATCAACTTCTCTGCGGCGGCGGCGAGGTCGCCGTCCGGGCCGGCGGCCGCATCGATCTCGCGGTAGAGCTCCATGCACTGCTCGCCGGCGCCGCCGTGGACGTCGTCGAGCACGTTGATCGCCGACGCCATCGCGCCGTTGACGGGCAGGCCGCAGGACACCGCCATCTGCGCGATCGCGATCGACGGCGCATGCGGGCCGTGGTCGACGCCGGGCACCATCGCCGCCTCGAGCAGGTCGGCCTGCGCGCGCGTCGGCAGCTCGCCGCGCAGCATCAGCCAGATCATGTCGGGAAATCGGACGTTGCCGATCAGCTCCTCGATCGGATACCCGCGGATGGCGATCCTGCCGGGGTGGATGTCGATGATCGACGTGTCCCACCACGCGCCGCAGTCGGCGATCAGCTGTTCCGGTGATTTCGTCGGCATCGGGGTCTCGTCGGGTCGCGGGGTGTGGCGGACGTCGCGGACTCGCGCGCTCAGGTCGTGATGGTCTCGACCACGCCCTCCAGCGCCGGGTCGTAGAAGTCGCCGAAGAGCTCCTCGTCGGAGGGCTTGTCCTCCTTGATCGGCACGGACACCCACGTCGTGTTCATGTAGTGCTTGAGGTGCACGTTCTCCGAGATGATGTTCCCGCCCCACGTGCCGCAGCCCAGGCTGGAGGTCATCGGCATCCCGTTGTTGAACGCGCCCGCGTTGGCCTTCGACTGCGGCTGGCGCACCATGATCCGCGACACCGGCGCGGCCATCGCCAGTCGATCGATGTGGTCCGGGTCGAACGAGTAGATGCCGCACGAGTGGCCCTTGCCGCCGACCTCGTAGATGCCGCGCATCATCCCGAGCGCCTGGTCGAAGCTCTCGTACCTGTAGAGCGCCAGCAGCGTCGTGAGCTTCTCGCCGGAAAAGAGGTGTTCCCTGCCGATCCCGTCGCCGTGAACCATGATGAACTTGCTGTCGGCGGGGATCTCGAAGCCCGCGATCTTCGCGAGCGCCTGCGGCGCGATCGCCACCGTCTCGACGGTGCGATGGCGCTCGCCGTCCCACATCGCGCGGCGCAGCGACTCCTTCTGCTCCGGGGTCGCGAGGTAGCCGCCCTCCTTCTGCAGCTGGGCGACGAGCTTGTCGAAGATGGAGGTCTGGATGATCAGGTTGCCGTCGGCCGAGCAGCCCGAGCCGAAGTCGGACGTCTTGGACAGGCGCGTGTTGCGCGCCGCCTCCTCGATGTTCGCCGTCTCGTCGATGATCATCGTCGAGTTGCCGGCGCCGACGCCGTACGCGGGCGTGCCGGAGCTGTACGCGGCGCGCACCATCGGCTGGCCGCCGGTGGCGATGATCAGGTCGGCGCGCGCCATCAGGGCCTGCGACATCGGGATGTTCACCCGGGTGAGGCACTGCAGGATGTCGGCCGGCGCGCCCTCGCGCTCCAGCGCCTCGCGCATCAGGCGCACCGTTTCGAACGAGGTCTTCTTCGAGCGCGGGTGCGGCGAGAAGATCACGCAGTCGCGCGCCTTGATCCCGTAGATCGCGTTGCCGGCGGGCGTCAGGTCCGGGTTGGTCGTCGGCACGATGCAGGCGACGATGCCGACCGGCTTGCCGTACTTGACGATGCCCTTCTCGGGAAGCTCCTCGATCACGCCGACGCTCTTCTGGCGCAGCGCGTCGCGCAGCACGCCGCGGATCTTCATCCGCTTGCCCATGCGGCTGTCCGGGTCGCCGAGGCCGCTCTCCCTGATGCCCATGTCGACGAGGCGCGTGAACGTCGTCTTGTTCGCGACCGCCCAGGCCACGGCCTGGCACAGCCGGTCGACGCGCGCCTGGTCGTAGGTCTCGATGATCGCGAGCGCCTCGCGGGCGCGGGCGAAGCACTCGTCGAGCTCCTGCTGCTGCTCGTCCGTGATGCCCTTCCTGGGTTCGGCGGAGGTGGCCATGGTCGTCCTCGGAGGAGAGTCGGACGCGGCGTCGGCGCCCGGGAATTCGGGGGCGGGACCCCGCGGGATCGCGCCAGGTGCGAGTCCGGACGATAGAATCGCCGTCGCGCGGCGTCAAGGGCGCATAGCGGCAGGTTGTGCGCTATGCGCCCACAAAATGCACCGGCGGGCATTCTCGTCGGCAACGACCGGCGTATCGTGTGGACGTCGCGCCGCCCTGCCGATACGCGAAACACGCTCGGCGACGCGACCGTCCCGTTGGCCAAGTCGACCGCGCGATCCGATGACCCTTCCCGACGCCAGCACCGCGACATCGCCGCAGGCGGACGGCCCCGGGGCGGTCGCGTCCCGTGAGCAACCTGCCCCGATCGACCATCACGCGCTGCCGGCGGAGACCATCGACCGGCTGGGCGAGGACCGCGACTTCGTCACCGCGCTCGCCCGCGGCCTCGCCGTGATGCTGACGCTCTCGGACAAGCGCCGCCGGATGTCGATCGCGCAGGTCTCGCATCTCACGGGGATCCCCCGCGCGGCCACGCGGCGGAGCCTTCACACGCTCGCGAAGCTCGGCTTCGTCGGTGCCGACGACGCGCGCCGCTACTACCTGCGCCCGCGCGTGCTGTCGTTCAGCCACGCCTACCTGTCGTCCTCGCCGGTCGCCGTGCTCGCGCAGCCGATCCTCGACCGCCTCGGCGAGTCGCTGCGCGAGGCGTGCTCGCTCGCGATGCTCGACGGCGACCAGATCGTCTACCTCGCGCGCTCCACGACGTCGCGGATCATGTCGCCGGCGCTCAACGTGGGCCGGCGGCTTCCCGCGTACTGCACGTCGATCGGCCACGTGCTGCTCGCGTACCTGCCGGCCGACGAGCTCGACGCCTACTTCGCGCGCGTCAGGCTCCATCCCTACACCGAGCACACGCCGGCGACGCCGCGGCGCCTGCGGGCCAGCCTCAAGGCGGTCCGCGACAAGGGCTACGCGTTCGCGAGCCAGTTCATGGAGCCGCGGCTGTGCACGCTCGCGGTGCCCGTGCGCGACGCCGGCGGGAATTACGTCGCCGGCATCAACGTGATCGTGCAGGGGAGGCTCATGACCGACGTCGAGATGGCCGAGCGATTCCTCCGCCCGATGCAGGACGCCGCGCTCGAGCTCGGCGCGCTGCTGCTGCCCTGATGTCGCGGCGACGGACGCGCAGGCGGATGCGATATGATCGGCGCGACGCGTCCGGCCGGTCCGGGACGCTCGCGTGCCGCGACGCCGCAGCGCATTGCCGGCATCGCCACCGCACCGACGAGGAACCGCGATGACCCATGCCACCGATCGCGAGGCGATCCCCGAGCCGCAGAACCCGCTGGGCGTCGACGGCATCGAGTTCATCGAGTTCGCCACCTCGCGCCCGCAGGCGCTCGGCGGCGTGCTGGAGACGTTCGGATTCCGTCCGATCGCTCGCCATCGCTCGCGCGAGGTCGAGCTCTACCGGCAGGGGACGATGAACATCGTCGTCAACGCGCAGCCGGCCGACGTCCCGCGCACGGTGATGCCCACGGAGCGGCCGGTGATCAGCGCATTCGCGGTGCGCGTGCGCGACGCCCAGTACGCGTACCGCCGCGCGATCGAGCTGGGCGCCTGGGAGATCCCCGTGCGCGCGCAGGCGATGGAGATCAACGTCCCGGCGATCCACGGCGTCGGCGAAAGCCTGATCTACTTCGTCGACCGCTACGACGAGTTCTCGATCTACGACGTCGACTTCCGGGCGATCCCCACCGTCGATCCGCACCCCCCGGCCGTCGCCGGCATGCACTTCTTCGGGATCGTCCAGTACGTCGGGCCCGACCGCACCGCGGACTGGACGGAGTTCTACTCGCAGCTCATGGGCTTCACGCCGCTGCCCAGGCAGGTGCGCTTCGGCATCATGCCGAGCGGCCTCCTGCTCGAGAGTCCCTGCCGGAAGTTCTTCCTGCAGCTGATCGAGCCCGACGAGTCGGCGCGGTTCGCGGCGATGGACGAGCACCTGCAGCGGGTCGGCCTCGGCACGCCGGACGTGACCGCCGCCGTCGCGAGCCTGGAAAGGCGCGGCGTCGAGTTCCTCGCCACCGACCGCGTGCACTCGAGCGAACGCGGCGCGCTCACCAAACCGCTGCTCGGCGGCATGATGTTCGAGCTGGTGAAGAGCACGCCCCCGGGCGCCGGCGAGCGATGATCTTCCGCGACATCGGCATGGCGACGGCGTCGCTCGCGGGCTCGCTCGAGACCAAGCTCGCGGCGGTGCGCAACGCGGGCTTCTCGCAGGTGATGATCGCCGCGGCCGACGTCGTCTCGCACCCCGGCGGCACCGCGGCCGGCGTGCGCGCCGTGCGGGCCAGCGGGCTCGAGGTCACCGGCGTCGAAGCGCTGCGCGACTTCGAGGGCCTCGAGCGCCAGCTCCACGCCTACAAGGTCGACGTCGCGAAGGCGATGCTCGGGATCTGCGCGGACCTGGGCGGCCGGCTGCTGCTGGTCGAAGCCTCGACGTCGAAGCACGCGAGCGCCGACCCTGCGGCGATCGCGCGCGACCTCGGGAAGCTCGCGGTGCTGGCCGTGCCGCTGGGCATCCGCGTCGCCTACAAGGGGCAGCCGTGGAGCCGCACCGCACGCGATTTCCGCCAGGCCGCGGACATCGTGCTGCGCGCCAACGTGCCCAACCTCGGCGTTGCCGTCGACGCGTTCGACGTGCTGGCCTCCGGCGTTCCGCTCGACGACCTCGACATCCTGGATCCGGACCAGACGTTCCTCGTGCAGGTCTCCGATTACATGTGGCAGGAGGTCCGTTCCGCCGAGGAGCAGGCGGTCACCGCGACCCACTTCCGCGTGTTCCCCGGCGAAGGGGCGCACAGCGAGGCGCTGTCGGAATTCATCGCCCGGCTCGACACGAACGGCTACGTCGGAAATTACAGCTTCGACGTCTACAACGACGATTTCCTGCAGATGCCGCCCGAGGTCGTCGCCGTGCGCGCCAGACGGGCGGCCGTGTGGCTCGCGGAGACCGTGCTGCGCCGTGCGCTGCCGGTGCCGAACGTGGCGCGACTGCGGGCATTGCGCGGCTGACGCCTCCGCAGGTCCGCCGCCGCGGCGCGCGGGCAGGACGCCTTTCCCCCCGGAACGAGAGTCACGAATCGGAGCATCGAAACGCATGTCGGCTACGAAGGCATTCGGTCTCGCGGGCATCATCGGCTGGCCGGTGGCGCATTCGCGCTCGCCGGTGGTCCACAACTACTGGCTCGCCGAGCACCACCTGCCGGGAAGCTACGTCCTGCTGCCGGTCCTGCCCGAGCGGCTGCCCGCCGCGCTCGCGGGGCTCGTGGCGCTGGGCTTCCGCGGCTGCAACGTCACGACGCCGCACAAGCAGGCGGTGATGCGGCTGATCGAGCACGTCGACCCGATGGCCGCGCGGATCGGCGCCGTCAACACGATCGTCGTCCAGGAGGACGGCAGCCTGCGCGGCTTCAACAACGACGGCAACGGCTTCGTGCAGGGCCTCCGCGACGAGAAGCCCGACTGGCGGCCGGACGACGGCCCGATCGCGGTCGTGGGCGCCGGCGGCGCCGCGCGCGCGATCGTCGTCGCGCTCGCGGCCCAGGGCGCGCGCGAGATCCGGCTCGTCAACCGGACCTTCGAGAAGGCGCGGCAACTCGCCGCCGAGCTCGGCCCGCCGATCTCCGCCGTGCGCTGGGAGGAACGCGGCGAGGCGCTGCGCGGCATCGCGACGCTCGTCAACGCGACGACGCAGGGCAGCGCGGGCAAGCCCGCGCTCGACCTTCCGCTCGATGCGCTGCCGCGCGAGGCGATCGTCGGCGACGCGATCTACGTGCCGCCCGAGACGCCGCTGCTCGCCGCGGCGCGCGCGCGCGGCAACCGCACCGTCAACGGGCTGGGCATGCTGCTCAACCAGGCGCGACCGGCGTTCGAGGCGTGGTTCGGCGTGATGCCGTCGATCACGCCGGGACTGCGCCGCGCGATCGAGGCGACGTTCTGACGATGGCGACGCCGGCCGTGCCGCCGATGTTCTCGCTCGCCGGTCGCGTGGCGCTCGTCACGGGCGCCTCGCGCGGCCTGGGGCTCGGCATGGCCGAGGGGCTCGCCGGGGCGGGCGCCACCGTCGTGCTGAACGGCCGCGACCGCGCGACGCTCGAGGCGAAGTGCGATGCGTTGCGCGCGCGGGGTCTCGCCGCCGACGCCGAGCCGTTCGACGTGACCGACGAGGCGGCGGCGCGCAGCGGCGTCGACGCGGTCGCCGCGCGCCACGGACGGCTCGACATCCTGGTCGCGAACGCGGGCACGCACCACGGCGCCCCGCTCGCCCGTTGGACGACGGCGGACTGGCGCCGCGTGATGGCCGCGAACCTCGACGCGTGCTTCGTGCTGGCGCAGCAGGCGTCCGCTCACATGATCCGCGCGAAGCACGGCCGCATCGTCTTCACCGGATCGCTCACCGGGACGCTCGGCCGCCCGGGGATCCACGGCTACGCGGCGTCGAAGGCGGCGCTCGCGAGCCTCGGCCGCACGCTCGCGGCGGAGCTGGGCGAGCACGGGATCACCTGCAACACGATCGCGCCCGGCTACTTCGAGACCGACCTCTCGGCGAAGCTCAGGCAGGACACGGCGATGGTCGAGCGCATCAACCAGCGCGTGCCTGCGCGCCGCTGGGGCACGCCCCGCGACCTCGCCGGTCTCGCGGTGTTCCTCGCGAGCGACGCGTCGTCCTACGTCAACGGCCAGCAGATCGTCGTCGACGGCGGCATGAGCGCCGTCCTGTTCTGACGCGATGACGCTCGCTCGAACGATGCGACGGGCGAGCGCCCGCACGGCGAGGACGCTGCCGTCAGGACGGCGTGCCGGCGAGCCCGGGGGTCGGCATGCGCGCGATGCCGAGCGCCGCGAGGTCCTCGTCTTCCTGGTCCGTGAGTCCGCTGACCGCCACCGCGCCGACGACCTGCCTGCCCGAGTACACGGGCAGGCCGCCGCCGAACGCGGTCAGCAGCGGGTCCGCGTAGTACGAGACGTGGATGCCGCGCGAGCGGATCGTCTCGCCGAGGACCCGCGTCGGGCGCCGCA
>CALDKM010000230.1:0-30499 GCA_937898875.1 uncultured Pseudomonadota bacterium
GCAGTACTACAACGGCGAGATGCATCGCGCGGCGCTGGCGATGCCGAACTTCGTCAGGACGCTGGTCGCTTGAGCCCGCGCGCGGGCTCGGGCCCCGCCCGGGGCGTCGATCGCCGCGGTTCGGGCGCCGGTCCTGCCCTGCGCGGGCGCGCCGCCCATCCTGCCCCTCCGCCCGACGTAGGCGCGCCGGGCGGTCCCGGGGTCAACGCGATTGCCCCGCGTCCCGTTTTCGGCGTACGGGCCGGACGCTTGAAGCGCGTCCCGGCGCCCGCATCTGGGAAATGCGGGGGGCTATTCGAACTCCCGGACCATGGATCGCACAGACCCGATGATGCTGACCGACACGATGGGCAAGGCCGATTTCGTGCTGATCGACGGAGAAGTGTTCGAGACCGAGTACCTGAGGGTGCCGGACGAGGACACGCACGCCGACGACGTCGTGCTCGAGGCCAGGAGCGGCGAGGTCGAGTTCGAGTTGACGCGTGCCGATCTCGATGGCGCCGAGCATCTCGGCGAAGGCGTGTACCGGCTCGCCAACGGGCACCAGCTGCGCTTCCTTTCCAGCGCGACCGTCCACTGACGCGCCGCGGCGGAGTTCCGCGGCCCGGCGCGTCGCCCGCGGTCGCGACCGTCCGCGTTGGGACGCCGCGCGATCGTCGACGCTGCCGTCCCTAGGCCGCTTCCAGCACGAACGTGTACGTTGCGTCGAGCGCTCCAGGCTCGCGCGCCCCCTGGGCGCGGACCGGGGCGATCTCGAGCCGATCACGCTCGCGCGAGAAGAAGCCCCCCATCCCCGACTCCGACGACTCGCCTTTGAGGTAGAGCTGGGTCGTGAGCGTGCGCGCACGCGGATGCGAGATCCGGAAATGCAGGTGCGCGGGTCGACCGCCGTAGGGCACCGGGCGGATCGTCGTGAAGGCCCACGCGCCGTCGACTTTCGCGACCGCGCGGCCGTACCCCTGGAAATCGTCGTCCTGCGGTCCCGATGCTCCCACGTGGTGGTAGGTGCCCAGGACGTCGCATTGCCACAGTTCGAGCGTCGCGCCGGCGAGCGGATGGCCTTCCGTCCCGAGCACGCGGCCGGACAGCAGGAGCGGCGTTCCGCGGGCGACGCCCGGCCGACCGGCCACGCGCGTCAGGTCCGCATCGGCATCGGCCGGAAACGTCCTCGGATAGAACGGCCCTTCCGCGTCGCGCGGCGTCGGTGCAAGCGCCTTGCCCTGCGCGTATGCCGGCTGCACCAGCCATCGCGCTGCGCCGGCCGCAATGGCGGCGGCGGCCCATCCGCCGCGCCGGAGCGCCTGCCTGCGCGCGTAGGCACTCGATCGCGTCGCGTTCTTCGTCGACATGCAGAACCTCCCGATCAGATCAGCCCTTTGGAGGCCGCGGCGGCCTCGTCGGTTCCCCTACCCGACGGAGCTATCCGCCCCCCAATCCCAACGGGGGGATTGACCGTCCGCGCTGCCCATGCCTATTCTCGCTCGGCCTCCGGGAATCCGTCGCGCTACGCGATGCTTTCCGGACTTCCCGGGGTAAGACCAACCTGAAAAGACCGTCGGCGTATCGCGCGCGTCGGCGCGGGCACGCGTGATCGAACTCCGGAGGCCCCGGGCGATGCCGCCCGAGAGAGCCGCCCACGCGCGTGGACGACGCCGTACCGCATTTTTCGGAGGATGGGCATGGATGCACGACGCAGGGACGTATTGAAGACGGGGGGCGGCGCGACGCTGCTGGCGGCGCTGGCCGCCGTCGGCTGGCTCAAGCCGGGCGAGGCGCTCGCGCAGGCGCAGGCCTGGAACAAGGCGGCGTTCGAGGCCAAGACGATCGACGAGGCGCTCAAGGCGCTCGGCAGCGCCGGCCCGGCACAGAGCAAGGACATCGCGTTCGTCTCGACGCCCGACATCGCCGAGAACGGGGCGGTCGTGCCGGTCGGCGTGTCGAGCTCGCTCCCGAAGACCGAATCCATCGCGATCCTCGTCGAGAAGAACCCGAGCCCGCTGACCGCGGTCTTCGTGATCCCCGCCGGGACCGAGCCGTCCGTCACGACGCGCGTCAAGATGGGCCAGAGCTCGAACGTCTACGCGCTCGTCAAGGCCGACGGAAAGGTGTTCGTCGCGAGCAAGGAAATCAAGGTGACGCTCGGCGGCTGCGGCGGCTGACACGCCGGCGTACACCGACCCGCCCGAACCACGACCCGAGGATGTGCCATGGCTGATCCGATGAAGATTCGCGCCAACGTCGCCGGCGACGCGACCGAGGTGAAGGTGCTCATGAACCACGAGATGGAGACCGGCCAGCGCAAGGACGCGCAGGGCAAGACGGTTCCCGCGTGGTTCATCCAGAACGTCTCCGCCACGTGGAACGGCAGGACCGTGCTTTCCGCGCAGTGGGGGCCCGCGATCTCGAAGAATCCGTTCCTGTCGTTCAGGTTCAAGGGCGGCGCGAAGGGCGAAAAGGTGCAGGTCACCTGGGTCGACAACAAGAACGAGACGCGTACCGACGAGGCGACGATCGCCTGACGCTGGCAGGAACAACAGCCGAGTCCGATCGGCCCTGGCGGGCCGGCGAGGCCCGGCGTCGGTGGGCGGCGCGGGGGGCGCGCCGTCCTGCGGAGTGGGCGCGACCGGCGCCCGACCCATTGGAGGAGGCATTCATGACCAGCACGATGCGCGCGGCGATCGCCGCCGTCGCTTTCGTCCTCGCGGCACCGCCCGCTTTCGCGCAGGGGTCGGTCGAGAAGGGGATCGAGGAGTATCGGCAGGCGCTGCAGGACGGCAATCCCGCGGATCTGTGGGTGGCGCGGGGCGAGGACCTGTGGAAGAAGCCCGCGGGCCCGAAGAATGCGTCGCTCCAGAGCTGCGACCTGGGCCTCGGCTCGGGCGTCGTCAAGGGCGCGTACGCGCACATGCCGCGCTACTTCGCCGACGCGGACCAGGTGATGGACCTCGAGACGCGGCTCGTCTGGTGTCGGGTCAATCTCCAGGGCATGACCGAGGCGGACGCGAAGCGCAGGCCCTTCGGCGGACCCGGCGTCAAGTCCGACATCGAGGCGCTCGTCGCGTGGATCACGTCGGAGTCGTTCGGCACCAAGATGGCGGTCAGCCTCGATCATCCGAAGATGCGCGAGAACTTCGAGCTCGGCAAGGCGATCTTCTACTTCCGCGGGGGGCCGCACGATTTCGCCTGCGCGACCTGCCACGGCGAGGACGGCAAGCGCATCCGGCTGCAGGACCTTCCCAACCTCACCGCGAAGTCCGGCGCGCAGAAGGGCTACACGACGTGGCCCGCCTACCGCGTCTCGCAGGGCGAGTTGCGCACGTTCCAGTGGCGCCTGAACGACTGTTTCCGCCAGCAGCGCTTTCCCGAGCTCGAGTTCGGCTCGCCGGCGTCGATCGCGCTGACGACGTTCCTGGCGTACAACGCCAACGGCGCGCCCTTCGCCGCGCCGGCGATCAAGCGCTGACGAGGAGACGACGATGAACAGGCAGATGGTGATCGGGCTCGCCTCGGCCGCGGCGCTCGTGGCCGCGGGATGCGCCGCGGTGCAGAGCCCGACGGATCCCGCGCTCGAGGCGAAGGCCGTCGAGATGATGAAGGTCTCGTTCAAGGACAAGGGCCAGGCCAAGCTCGCGCGCCTGAACCAGGACGAGACCCAGGCGCTCTGCAGCGTCTACACCGGGCACGAGTTGCCGAAGGACGTCTCCGCGAAGATCGAGAAGACCAACATGGCGTCGATCAAGTGGCCCGCGGACGGCAAGCTCGTCGGCGACTGGAAGCAGGGCGAGAGGATCGCGCAGGAGGGACGCGGGATGCAGTATTCCGACGAACCGACGGGCCCGGTCGGCGCGAACTGCTATGCGTGCCACCAGCTGTCGAAGCAGGAAGTCAGCTTCGGGACGATGGGGCCGTCGCTCTACAACTTCGCCAAGATCCGCGGGTTCACCGACGAGACCCGACGTTACGCGTGGGGCAAGGTGTGGAACGCGCAAGCCTACAGCGCGTGCACGAACATGCCCCGTTTCGGGCACAACGGAATCCTGACCGAGCAGCAGGTTCGCGACGTCGTCGCGCTCCTGGTCGATCCGGCCTCCCCGGTCAATCAGTGACCGGACGCCGCGACGCGCTCCGCCGCCTGGCCGCCGTCGTCGGCGGCCTCGCGGCGAGCGTGCCGTCGGCCCTGGCGGCAAAGGGCAACGCCGCGAAGGTCGGCGATCGCGTCGAATGGCGCGACGTGACGCTGCTCGACGGGACGACCTTGCCGGCGACCATGCTCGAGCGCGGCCCGCCGGTCGTCGTCGAGATCTGGGCGTCGTGGTGCCCGTTCTGCAAGCGTCAGAACCCGCACCTGCAGGCGCTCGCCGACCGGCACCGGGGCACGCTCACCGTGCTCGCCCTGTCGATCGACAAGGATCCGGAGAAGGCGCGCGCGTACATGAAGGAGCACGGCTACACCTTCGCCGCGGCGATGGCCGGCCCGGACACCGAGCGCTGGTTCGGCAGGCGCGAAGGCCTGCCGGAGATCTACGTGGTCGACGGCGGGCGCATCGTGTTCCGCGAGATCGGCGAGATGTTCCCCGAGGACGTCGCGGCGCTCGGGCGCTTTGCCGTCAGACGCGCGGGATGAACGCCGCGGGGCCGTCCAGGGACGATCGCCCCCTCCTTCGTGAGGGGCGGCGGGATGCCGCGTCGGCGGCGAGCCCGGGGGTGGGCTTCCGTTGAACCGCCGCGAGTTCCTGCAGGTCGTCGCCGCCGCGGCAGCCGCCGGATTGCCGATCGACGCGCGCTCCGCGCTGGACCTCGCTGCGGACGCGTCGTTCTACGATTCGATCGAGCGCTTCGGCAACGTCGGCCTGCTGCACTTCACCGATTGCCACGCGCAGCTCAAGCCGATCTTCTTCCGCGAGCCCTCCGTCAACCTCGGCATAGGCGACGCGGCGGGCAAGCCACCGCACCTCGTCGGCGAGCACCTGCTCAGGCATTTCGGCATCCGGCCCGGCACGCGCGAGGCGCACGCGTTCACGTTCCTCGACTTCGAGCGCGCCGCGAAGGCCTACGGCGCGGTCGGCGGCTTCGCGCATCTCGCGACGCTCGTGAAGAAGCTTCGCGCGTCGCGCCCCGGCGCGCTGCTGCTCGACGGCGGCGACACGTGGCAGGGCTCGGCCACGGCGCTGTGGACGAAGGGCCAGGACATGGTCGACGCGTGCAGGCTGCTCGGCGTCGACGTGATGACCGGACACTGGGAATTCACGCTCGGCGCCGACCGCGTGAGAGAGATCGTCGAGAAGGACTTCGCGGGCAAGGTCGACTTCGTCGCGCAGAACGTGAAGACGACCGACTTCGGCGACCCGGTGTTCCCGCCGTACGTGATCCGCCAGGTGAACGGCGTGCCGGTCGCGATCGTCGGCCAGGCCTTTCCGTACACGCCGATCGCGAATCCGCGCTACTTCGTGCCCGAGTGGACCTTCGGCATCCAGGAGCAGGAGCTGCAGAAGGCCGTCGACGAAGCGCGCGGCAAGGGCGCCCAGGCGGTCGTGCTGCTGTCGCACAACGGGATGGACGTCGACCTCAAGCTCGCGTCGCGCGTGTCGGGGATCGACGCGATCCTCGGCGGCCACACGCACGACGGCGTGCCGCAGCCGACGATCGTCGCGAACCGCGGCGGCAGGACGCTCGTGACGAATGCCGGCAGCAACGGCAAGTTCCTCGCGGTGCTCGACCTCGACGTGCGCGGCGGCAAGGTGGCGGACTTCCGCTACCGGCTCGTCCCGGTGTTCGCGGCGCTGCTCCCTCCCGATCGCGAGATGGCCGCGCTGATCGCGAAGCACCGCGAGCCGTACGCGGCGAAGCTCGAGGAGCCGCTCGCGGTCACCGAGACGCTGCTCTACCGGCGCGGCAGCTTCAACGGCACCTACGACCAGTTGCTCGTCGACGCGCTGATGGCCGAGAAGGACGCGCCGATCGCGTTCTCGCCCGGCTTCCGCTGGGGCACGACGCTGCTGCCGGGACAGCCGATCCGCCGCGAGCACCTGATGGACCAGACGGCGATCACCTACCCGTTCGTCACGGTGAGCGAGATGAAGGGCGAGACGATCAGGACGATCCTCGAGGACGTCGCCGACAACCTGTTCAACCCGGATCCGTACTACCAGCAGGGCGGGGACATGGTCCGGGTCGGCGGGCTCGCCTACACGATCGACCCGGCCGCGACGGCCGGCCGTCGCATCACGCGGATCGAACTCGCCGGCAAGCCGGTCGACGCCGACAAGACCTACAAGGTCGCCGGCTGGGCGCCGGTGTCCGAGGAGGCGAGGAAGGCGGGCAGCGAGCCGATCTGGGACCTGGTCGAGCGCTACCTCGTCCGCGAGAAGACGATCCGCGCGCGGCCGCTCAACCGGCCCGAGATCGTCGGCGTGAAAGGCAATCCCGGCATCGCGTGACGTCCCGGATTGACCGGGATCAGTGCCGGCGTGCGCGTTCGGCGCGAGCATCGCTTCTCACTACCCCGGAGGACACCGCGATGAGGACGACGATCGGCTGGATGGGCGTGGCAGCGACTGCCGCACTCGGTGCGACGCTCGCCGGCACCGCGCTCGCGCAGGCGCCGAAGCTCACGATCCCGCTGACGACGCTGCAGACCGGCGCGGCGATCACCGCCGCGCAGGCCGCGCTCGCGCGCTGCCAGAAGGACGGACTCACGGTCGCCGTCGCGGTCGTCGACCGTGGCGGTGCGGTGCTCGCATTGCTGCGCGATCCGCTCGCCGGCGCGCACACGGTGCAGACGGCGACCGGCAAGGCGTGGACCGCCGTCTCGTTTCGCACCGAGACGACCGAGCTCGCCGCGCTGACCCAGGCCGGCCGTCCTGCGTCCGGCGTGCGGGCGCTGCCCGGGGTGATCGCCGTCGGCGGCGGCATGATGATCCGGGCGAAGGGCGTCCTGCTCGGCGGCATCGGCGTGTCCGGCGCGCCGGGAGGCGACCAGGACGACGTCTGCGCGAAGGCAGGCATCGCTGCGGTAGTCGACGCGATCGAGCTCGAATAGTTCGCAGCGGGCGTTCCCCGCACGCCGCCGCGGCGTGCCGGAGCGCTTGGCTTGCCGGGGGGCACCGCGAGTCGTCAGGGGCCCGAGGGCGGCAGCGCGGAGGGCTCCGCGCCCTCGACCTTCAGCACGTCGCCGATCGGCCGCTCGAGCAGCGCTTCGACGTCGCGCCCGCGTTCCTTCAGCGCGTCGAACTCCGCCTCGAGCGTCTCGACCGATTGCTTGCTGCGGCGAGCCAGGAACCGTGCGAGCCCCGGCGGCAGGTCGCGCCGCTTCACCAATCCCTGAAGCCACGCGATCGACGCGTCCGCGACCGCGCGCAGGCCCATGAACGTGCCGATCATTCCCCACGGCGATCCCGTGATGCCGACCATCGGTATCCCCAGGATCAGTCCGAGCTGCGTGACGAGGACGCGGATCGACGCGCCGCCGCAGGTCTCGCCCAGCCTCGCGAAGCTCCATTCGCGCAGATGCGACAGGTCGGCGAGCAGGAACACGATCTGCACGCCGGTCGCCCACGCCAGCGCGATCCTCGCATCCTCCCAGCGCAGCGGCCCGCCGACGCCGAACAGGAACACCAGCAGCAGGACGAACACCCCGTGCGCGACCGTGAAGATGCCGGTGGTCGTGACGAACCCCCGGAGGTAGGTATTGCCGTCGCCGAGCTGCCGCACGGTGTCGGCGGCATCCGCGTGGTGATCGGAAACCGTGCCGAGCGGCGCATGGTGGCCGGTCTTCGACGTCGCTCTCCTGTGCACGACGATCCGGATCGCGCCGGTGACGAGCAGCAGCACGGTCTCGAACCAGAACAGCAGCAGGAGCGTGGCGGGCGAGCGCCCGTGGTAGACGACTTCCGCGAGCGGAATCGCGTTCATCAGCAGCGCGTACGCGAGGGCCGGCAGGAATCCCATCGGGAAGGCTCCACGGCGCCCGGTGCGATAGGCGCGCGGGCTCGGCGCACACGATACCCGTTCCTCGCCGCCGCGTGCGGAGGGCCTGCCGCGCCAGGGTTGCCGCCGCTCTCGCGGACGGGCGGTGCGACGCGTTGCTAGCGCACGGTGACGCGGGCGAACCTGCGCTTGCCGGCCTGCACGACCACGGTCGCGCCCGCGGGCACCGTCGTGCCCTTGTCGGCGACGACTTCCCCGTCGAGCCTGAGACCCCTGCCCGCGATCAGCCGCAGCGCATCGGATGTCGAGTCGGCGACGCCCGCCTGCTTCGCGAGGTTCGCGACCGCGACGCCGGCACCACCGGTCTCGATCGTCACCTCGGGCATCGTGTCGGGCATCGCCCCGCCCCGGAAGCGCGCCTCGAAGTTCGCGAGCGCGCGCTCGGCGTCCGGCTTCGAGTGGAAGCGCGCGACGATCTCCTGCGCGAGCGCGACCTTCGCGTCGCGCGGATTGCGGCCGGCCTCGCACTCGCGCCTCAGCGCCGAGATCTCGCCCATCGGCCGGAACGACAGCAGCAGGTAGTAGCGCCACATGAGCTCGTCGGAGATCGACATGAGCTTGCCGAACATGTCGTCGGGCGCCTCGGTGATGCCGACGTAGTTGCCCTTCGACTTCGACATCTTGTCCGAGCCGTCGAGTCCCTCGAGCAGCGGCATCGTCAGCACGCACTGCGGCTCCTGGCCCGCCGACTTCTGCAGCTCGCGCCCGACCAGCAGGTTGAACTTCTGGTCGGTGCCGCCGAGCTCGATGTCCGACTTCAGCGCGACCGAGTCGTAGCCCTGCATCAGCGGGTAGAGGAACTCGTGGACCGCGATCGGAAGGTGGCTCGTGTAGCGCTTGTGGAAGTCGTCGCGTTCCAGCATCCGCGCGACCGTGTACTGCGACGCGAGCCGGATCATGCCGGCGGCGCCGAGCGGCTCGCACCACTCCGAGTTGTAGCGGATCTCGGTGCGCGCGGGATCGAGCACTTTCGACGCCTGCGCGTGGTAGGTCTCGGCGTTCGCGCGGATCGCCTCGCGCGTGAGCGGCGGCCGGGTCGCGTTGCGGCCCGAGGGATCGCCGATCATCGACGTGAAGTCGCCGATCAGGAAGATCACCTGGTGGCCGAGGTCCTGCAGTTGCCGCATCTTGTTCAGCACGACCGTGTGCCCGAGGTGGATGTCGGGCGCGGTCGGGTCGAGACCGAGCTTGATGCGCAGCGGCTGGTTCGTCGACCGAGCGCGCGCGAGCTTGGCGCGAAGCTCGCTCTCGACGATCAGCTCGTCGGCGCCGCGCCGCGCGACCTCGATCTGGTGGTCGATGTCGATCGCCCCGGTCATCACCGTCATCCCTTCGCGTCCCGATCGGCGACGGCGGCGCGCGCCGCCGGCCGCGCATAGCAGCGGGCGTGCCAGTCCTTCAGCTTCGGCCAGCGGTCGAGGCCGAACGCCGGCGCGCGGAACAGCACGGCGGCGAGGTTGAGGTCCGCGATCGTGAACGTGTCGTCGGCGAGCCAGGCGCGTTTCGCGAGGGCCGCCTCGACGACGTCCAGCCGGAGGGGGAGCCTGGCCGCGGCGTCCGCGGCGGTCTCCGGCTTGCGCTCGGCCTCGGGCAGGAACGTCGTGTGGTAGAACCACTGGCCCATCGGCGTCTCGACCTCCGAGGACGCGAACAGCGTCCACTGGTAGACGAGGCCCTCGCCGTGCAGCGTCGCGGGCCACAGTCTGCCGGCCTTGCGTGCGAGGTAGAGGTTGATCGCGAGCGACTCGAAGAGCGCGAAGCCGTCGTCGACGATGGCGGGGACCACCCCCAGCGGATGCACGGCGAGGTAGTCCGGCCGCTTGATCTCGGGACCCTTGTAGTGGTGCTTGACGTGCTCGTACGCGAGCCC
This sequence comes from uncultured Pseudomonadota bacterium, assembly GCA_937898875.1. GTDB lineage: Bacteria > Pseudomonadota > Gammaproteobacteria > Burkholderiales > Casimicrobiaceae > VBCG01. Next base: position 9,857 of record CALDKM010000230.1, read on the forward strand.
CAGCTCGCGCGCCGCCCAGAGGACGCGGAAGGCCCGGGAGGCGGCGATGCCGTAGATCGTGAGGCTCATGGTGTCCGACCCTGGAATGAGCTTTGCATGCGTGATTTGGTAATATTCCGCGATGGCCGGCGAACCCGACGACATGCTCGAGCGCGAGCGCGACATTCTAGCCGATCGCCCCGGCGGGGCCGGGGCGCTGCGGTCCGTCGCGCGCCCGTCGAGGTGGTGGATGGTGGCGATAGCGGCCCTCGGGCTGACCGGAGTCGCCGCGTTCGGCCTCGCCCCGGGCACGACCGTCGACCCGGTGCCGACGACCCTCACGGTGCGCGATCTCGCGCTGCCCACGGTCGGGGATGCGGCCGGCGAGGGCGCCGGCGCCCCCTACTGGCGCGAGGAGCGCGTCCGCCGCGGCGACACGATCGGCGAGCTGCTCGCCCGCGCCGGTGTCGACGATGCCGAGCTGCGCTCGCTCGTGCGCACCGACCCGGCGGCGCGCCTGCTCTACCAGTTGAAGCCCGGCCAGGCGGTCCGCGTGGCCACCGATGCGGAAGGCGCGCTCGTCGAGCTGCGCTTCTCGCCCGCGGCGTCGCAGATGCTGACGATCCGCCGCGACCGCGACGGCCTGCACGCGAGCCGCGGCGAAGCGGACGTCGAGACGCGTGTCGCGCTCAAGTCCGGCGTCATCGCCTCGTCGCTGTTCGGCGCCGCCGACGCAGCCGGGCTGCCGGACGCGATCACGCTCGCGCTCGCCGACGCGTTCTCCGGCGACATCGACTTCTACCACGACCTGCGCCGCGGCGACCGCTTCGCCGTGCTCTACGAGACGCTGCACGTCGACGGCGAGCCCGCCGGCACGGGCCGCATCCTCGCCGCCGAGTTCGAGAACCGCGGCAAGGTGCTGCGCGCGTTCCGGTGGACCGCCCCGGACGGCACCGAGGGCTACTACACCGAGGATGGCCGCAACGCGCGCAAGGCGTTCCTGCGCTCGCCGATGGAGTTCTCGCGCGTGACCAGCGGCTTCACGCTCGCGCGCATGCACCCGATCCTGAATACGTGGAGAGCGCACCGTGGCGTCGACTACGGCGCGCCGACGGGGACGCCGATCCGCGCGACCGCGAGCGGCGTCGTCGCGTTCGCGGGCCGGCAGGGCGGCTACGGCAACGTCGTCATCCTCCGGCACGGCGGCTCGTACTCGACGCTGTACGCCCACCTGTCGCGGTTCGCGAAGGGCGTGACGGCGGGCGCGCGCGTCGGGCAGGGCGACACGATCGGCCACGTCGGCCAGACCGGCTGGGCGACCGGCCCGCACCTGCACTACGAGTTCCGCGTCGGCGACGAGCCGCGCAACCCGCTGACGGTCGCGATGCCCAGCGCCGAGGCGATTCCGGCGGCGCAGCGCGGCGCGTTCGCCGCGGCGATCGCTCCGGTCGCCGAGCAGCTCGCCGTCGCGCGACGCCTGCCGGACGCCGTTCTCGCCGCGTTGAATTGACCGTCGCCATGTCCCGCGAGCGCTACGCGGGTGTGATGTCCGGCACTAGTCTCGACGGCGTCGACGCCGTCGTCGCCGACTTCGCCGCCGGCCCGGGCCGGGTGTGCGAGACGCTCGGGGCCGCCCATGTGCCCTTCCCCCGCGAGCTCCGCGCGACGCTCGCCGAGCTTCAGTCGAGCGGACCCGACGAGCTCGTCCGTGCCGCCGGCGCGTCGATCGCGCTCGCCGACCTCTATGCGGAAGCGATCCTCGCGGCGTGCGCCAACGCAGCCGTCGACGCGGCGACGCTGGCTGCCGCGGGCGTGCACGGGCAGACCGTGCGCCACCGTCCCGACCTCGGCTGGACGATCCAGCTCAACGACGCGGCGCGCGTGGCCGAGCGCGCGGGCGTCGCCGTCGTCGCCGACTTCCGGCGTCGCGACGTGGCGGCCGGCGGGCAGGGTGCTCCGCTGGTGCCCGCGTTCCACGCCGCGCTCTTCGGCGACGCCGGAGCGCACCGGGTCGTCGTGAACGTAGGGGGCATCGCGAACCTCACCGACCTGCCGGCCTCCGGTGCCGTGCGCGGCTTCGACACCGGCCCCGGCAACGTGCTCTCCGACCTGTGGCATGCGCAGCATCGCGGAGGCCCCTACGACGAAGGCGGCGCGTGGGCGGCGACCGGCAGGACGATCGCGCCGCTGCGCGATGCGATGCTCGCCGACCCGTACTTCGCGATGGCCCCGCCGAAGAGCACCGGACGCGACCGATTCCACTCGTCGTGGCTCGACGAGCATCTCGCGCGCACGGCCCCCGGCGCCGCGCCGCCCGACGTGCAGGCGACGCTCGTCGCGCTGACGGCGCGCACGATCGCCGATGCGATTCGCCGGCACGCGACGGACGCGAGCGAGGTCCTCGTCTGCGGAGGCGGCGCGCACAACGCGACGCTGATGGGGAGGCTTGCGCGAGAGCTTCCGGGCTGCCTCGTCGTCCCGACGTCGGAGCGAGGCGTCGCGGTCGAGCATGTCGAGGCGCTCGCCTTCGCGTGGCTCGCCCGGGAGACGCTCGCCGGGCGCCCCGGCAATCTGCCCGCCGTGACCGGCGCGGCCGGCCCGCGCGTGCTCGGGGCGGTGCATCCGAGATGAGGCGGGCCGGGAACGAAGCAGGGAAGCGCGAGAATGGAAAGGGGAAGACGGGAAAGGGAGCGGGAAAGATGACGACGACGGGGCGGTGCGCGCACTCGGTGCCCGATGACGAAGGACGAAGGGGGTTCGCATGACGAATCGGCGCACCGCGCTGGTGACCGGCTCGACGAGCGGCATCGGCCGGACGATCGCCGACGCGCTCGCCCGCGCCGGCATGAACGTCGTCCTGAACGGATTCGGCGATCCCGCCGCGATCGAGCTTCAGCGCGCCGCGATCGAGCGCGAGCACGGCGTCACCGCGCGCTACGAGCCCGCCGACATGGCGATGCCCGCGGAGATCGAGGCGATGATGCGGCGCGCGCTCGACGCGTTCGGCGCGGTCGACGTGCTGGTCAACAACGCCGGCATCCAGCACGTCGCCGCGGTCGACGAGTTCCCGGTGGACAAGTGGGACGCGATCATCGCGATCAACCTGTCGTCCGCGTTCCACACGACGCGCCTCGCGCTGCCGGGCATGAAGGCGAAGGGCTGGGGCCGGATCGTCAACATCGGCTCGATCCACGCGACGATCGCCTCGCCGTTCAAGTCCGCCTACACGGCGGCGAAGCACGGCCTCGCGGGGCTGACGAAGACCGTCGCGCTCGAGGTCGCGCAGCACGGCATCACCGTCAACGCGATCTGCCCGGGCTACGTGCGCACGCCGCTCGTCGACGCGCAGATTCCCGACCAGGCTCGCACGCGAGGCATCTCGGAGGACGCCGTGATCCGCGACGTCATCCTCGCGAACCAGCCGACGCGGCGCTTCGTGGGGCTCGACGAGGTCGGCGCGCTCGCGGCGTTCCTCGCCTCCGACGCGGCGCGATCGATTACCGGCGCGATGATCGCGATCGACGGAGGCTGGACCGCCCAGTGACGGCCGCGGCGCGCCGCCGGGGGCGCCGCCGTACGCGGAAGGCCCTGACCGGCGATGTCGGGTAAAATGGCCGGCTGAGTGCGCGAGGCGGTCGGCCCGGCCGGCCGCAGGCGCGCCCCCACCCGGAACCCTTTCGGAGAACCCGATGAGAATCGTCACGCTGTTCACCGGCGCCCTCGTGGCGCTTTCCCTCGTTGCCGGCGGCGCCGCCGCGCAGACCGACAAGGCCAAGAAGCAGGCGGAAGTGCGCAAGGCCACCGCCGCCAGCCTCGAGAAGTTCTACAAGGCGAAGCCGGAGCTCAAGGACCGCGTGGCCAAGGCCCCCGGCTACGCGGTGTTCACGACCTACGGCCTGTCCTTCATCGTCGGCGGCGCCGGCGGCAAGGGCATCGCGCACGACAACAAGTCGGGCCAGGACACGTTCATGGACATGGCGCAGGCGAGCGTCGGCGTGCAGCTTGGCGCGTCGCAGAACGAGACGCTGATCGTGTTCGCCACGCCGGCGGCGCTCAAGAACTTCATCGACAAGGGCTGGGAATACGGCGGCGGTGCGACTGCGGCGGCCGGCGGCGGCGGCAAGACCGCGGGCAGCGGCTCCGGCGAGAACGTGATCTCGGACGCCTCGTACTACACGTACACGAAGAACGGCTTCGAGGCGGGCGGCGCCCTGCAGGGCACCAAGTTCTGGAAGTCGGGCGATCTGAACTGACCGCAGTCGCGACTCCCGGCGTCTTCGCGGGCAGCGCGGAGAAGCTGCACCGAGGCGAAGGCGGCCGCGCAGGCGGCCGTTTTCGTCGTCCGAGGGGCCGGGAATCCGGCTCCCGGACGTGAAAACGGGGCCCTAGGGCCCCGTTTCGGCGATCCGGCGCAGCGGCGCCGGTCAGGCCGAGAAGCTCGACCCGCAGCCGCAGGTCGACTGGGCGTTCGGGTTCTTGATCACGAACTGCGCGCCTTCGAGGCCTTCCGCGTAGTCGATCTCGGCGCCCACCAGGTACTGGTAGCTCATCGGGTCGATCAGCAGCGTCACGCCGTTCTTCTCCATCGCCGTGTCGTCCTCTGCGGCGGCCTCGTCGAACGTGAATCCGTACTGAAAGCCCGAGCACCCGCCGCCCGTCACGAAGACGCGCAGCTTGAGGTCGGGGTTGCCTTCCTCCTCGATCAGCGAGCGGACCTTCTCGGCCGCGGCGTCGGTGAAGTTCAGCGGGGAGGGCATCTCGTTCATCGCGTTCATCGTCGTGCTCCCAGTGGCGCGTCGCGCCGGTTCGGTTTCAGGGCCGGGCGCGGTCAGGCGCCGACCCGTTTCAATTCGACCACCGCCGCGGACTCCGGTTCGGCATGGCCGTGGTCGAGCCGGCCCTGGATCATGGCGCCGACGTGCATCTCGAGCGTCTTGTACGCCACGTCGCCGGTCACCCGCGCCTTGGACTGCAACTCCAGGTGGTCGCTCGCGGTGACCGGCCCCTCGACGGTGCCGTTGATCACGATGTGCGAGACGCGGATCGAGCCTTCGACCCGGGCGTGCTCGCTGACCACCAGCGTGCCCACCTGGCCGTCGGCGGTCGAGACGTTGCCGGACACGTGTCCGTCGATGCGCAGGCCGCCCGCGAACACGACGTCGCCCCGGACCGTGGTGCCGGCCCCGATCAGGCAGTCGATGCGCTTCTGCGGCGAGTGCTTCCTGTCTCCGAACATGGAGGCCTCCCTACGACAAGGCAAGGGTCCGCGTGGCCCGCGGAGCGGTCGCCCCCGATTCGTAGGCGCGAACCGTGACCGACCGGACCCGGGCACCCGCCGGCATGCGGAGGGTGCCCTCGATCCGCTGATAATACTTGAATCGGAGCTTGAGTGCCCCGGCCGAATCGGGCTGGTCGTCGGGCAGCGTGAGGGTGGCCTGGCGGCCCGGCGTCCCGTCGTCCGCCGGCAGGGCGAAGGTCGCGGCAACGGCGAGATGGCCCTCGAAGTCCTCGCGCGGCGACCCGCCGCGGACGACGAGGATGCGGTAGTGCCAGGTATCGCCCGGCCCCTGCTCGACGTCCACGCGCGGGATCGACATCCCGACCTGCTTGCTCGCATCCGAGACGAGCTTCTGCAGGAACGCGAGCTCCTCGCGAACCTGCTGGTTCTCCTGCGTGAGCTCCGCCACCTGCTTGCCGAGCGCCCCCTGGACGCCCCGGGTCATCGCGAGTTCGGTCTCGAGCGCAGAGTTCGCCTGGCGCAGCGCGGCCGATTCCTGCGAGTAGCGCTTCGCGTCGGCCTCCGCGGTCGCGAGCTGCGACTCGATCGCCTTGCGGTTGAAGCCGCCGAAGATCTGGCCGAAGTCGAATCCCCACCACCACATGCCCGCGACCAGCGCGACGAGCGCCGCCACGATCGCGGCCCGCCACGGCCACGGCAGGTGCGTACGCACCGCCATCCGCGGCGCGCTGATCGAGAAGTGCCGGCGCACCCGGCGCCATGCGCGATCGAGCGCCACCGGAAGTCGGCTTACGGAAGCACCGCGAGCGCCTCGAGCCCGGTGGCTTCGGGGAGCCCGAACATGAGGTTCATGTTCTGGATCGCCTGTCCGGCCGCGCCCTTGACGAGATTGTCCTCGACCGCCAGCACCATCGCGAGGTCGGTGCCCGCGGGGCGGTGGACCGCGATGCGCAGCATGTTCGAGGCGCGGACCGATCGCGTGTCCGGCGCGGAGCCCGCCGGCATCACGTCGACGAACGGCTCGTTCGCGTACCGCTTCTCGTAGAGCGCCTGGAGGTCGAGCTCCGGCCCGACGAGCGGCGCGTAGAGCGTCGCGAAGATGCCGCGGATCGCCGGCGTCAGGTGCGGGGTGAAGGCGAGCGACACCGGCGCCTTCGACGCGAGCGCGAGCCCCTGCACGATCTCGGGATGGTGGCGGTGCCCCTTGACGCCGTAGGCCGCGAAGTTGTCCGACGCCTCGGCGAACAGCAGGTTCACCTCGGCCTTGCGCCCCGCGCCCGACACGCCGGACTTGCAGTCGGCGATCAGGTGCTTCGTGTCGACGGCGCCGGCCTCGAGCAGCGGGAGAAAGCCCAGCTGCACCGCGGTCGGATAGCAGCCCGGGTTCCCGACGATGCGCGCCTTCCGGATCGCCTCGCGGTTCACCTCCGGGAGCCCGTACACGCTCTCGGCGAGGAGGTCCGGGCACGAATGGGGCATCTTGTACCAGCGCTCGAAGACCGCGGGATCCCGCAGCCGGAAATCCGCCGCGAGGTCGATGATCTTCACCCCTGCGCCCACGAGCTCGCGCGCCTGCGCCATCGCGACGCCGTGCGGCGTCGCGAAGAACACGATCCGGCAGTCCTTCAGCGCGGCCCTGTCCGGCTCGACGAATTCGAGCGCGTCGTAGCGGCGGCGCAGGCTCGGGAACATGTCGGCGACGCGCGTGCCGGCATCCTTGCGCGAGGTGATCGCGCTCACGCGCGCCTGCGGATGCTGGGCGAGGAGCCGGAGCAGCTCGACGCCGGTGTACCCGGTGCCTCCGACGATGCCTACGTCGATCATCATGCCTCCGTCATAGGGCGTTTCGATTCTAGCACCGGGTCCGGCGCGGTCCTGCAGGCCGGATGGCGACAGGCGCGGCACCGAAACGAAAAGGCCGCCCGGACGGCGGCCTTCCCTTGCGCGGCGCTCCGCGAGCCGTCAGCGCTTGCTGAACTGCTTGCGGCGGCGCGCCTTGTGCAGGCCGACCTTCTTGCGCTCGACCTCGCGCGCATCGCGCGTGACGAGCCCGGCCTTCGACAGCACGGGCTTCAGCTGCGCGTCGTAGTCGATCAGCGCGCGCGTGATGCCGTGGCGGACCGCGCCGGCCTGGCCCGACTCGCCGCCGCCGGTCACGTTGACCATCACGTCGAACGTCGTCTGGTGATTGGTGAGCACGAGCGGCTGGCGCACGACCATGCGTCCCGTCTCGCGCGCGAAGAACTGGTCGACCGGCTTCTCGTTGACGACGATCTTCCCGCTGCCTTGCTTCAGGAACACGCGGGCGACCGAGGTCTTGCGCCGTCCCGTGCCGTAGTAGTAGTTGCCGATCATGTCAGGCCTTCGTGACGTCGAGGGGCTTGGGTTGCTGCGCGGTGTGCGGATGCGACGGACCGGCGTAGCACTTGAGCTTCTTGATCATGGCGTAGCCGAGCGGTCCCTTCGGGAGCATGCCCTTGACGGCCTTCTCGAGCGCCCGGCCCGGGAACCGCGCCTGCATCTTGCCGAACGTCGTCGTCGACACGCCGCCCGGATAGCCCGAGTGGCGGTGGTATAGCTTGGTCTCGGCCTTCGTGCCGGTCACCCGCAGCTTCTCGACGTTGGTGACGACGATGAAGTCGCCGGTGTCCATGTGGGGCGTGAAGATCGGCTTGTGCTTGCCGCGCAGGCGCAGCGCGATCTGGCTCGCGAGGCGGCCGAGCACCTGGTCGGTCGCATCGACGACGTACCAGTCCCGGCGGATGTCGGCCGGCTTGGCGGAATAGGTTTTCATGGCGTGGCGCTCGTGCTCGTGATTCGCGGAATGGGTGCCCGGGCCCGTTCGGGCATGGGCCCGAGCTGCCGAAGCAAAGTCTTGAATTCTAATCCGGAAACAGCTGTGCGGTCAACGTTCGGCCCGTTTTCGCCGTGCGGGGCGGGTCGTCGAGTCCGGGGTCTCGCCTGCGGCGCCCGCGGGGAACGCGGCGGCGCAGCCGTCCGGTCGGGTCCGGGCGGTTCGCCCGGCGCATCGTGCCCGTTTTGCTGCGCCGCGGGAGAAAAAAAGCGCGGTGCCTGGGCACCGCGCTGAAGATTCCATCCTAGGAGGAGGAGGGATGGAATTGGCCGTCGGTGAAGAAGGAGAACTTCTCCGGCCCGACGACGAAACGAGTTTCCCATATTGCGCCGCACAACGCAATATGGACAATGTCGGTATCGGACGTCTGCCCGAGGCGCCGGAGCCGGCGCGGGCCGGCGACCGGGCGGGCCATGGGAGCGAGCGAAATCGGCCCGACCGCTGCGGTACTCTCGGGGATTCGCGCCGGGGCGAGGCCGATCCCTCGGGCCGGATCGGGGTCCGAGGCCCGTGTAAGTGTAGACTCACTCACCGCGCAAGAGGCAGGCATGAAGGCACGGATCAAGTGGACCGAAGGCATGTCGTTCGTCGGCGAGACCGGGAGCGGTCATGCACTGGTCATCGACGGTGCTCCCGAGCACGGTGGGCGGGATCTCGGCCCGCGGCCCATGGAACTCGTGCTGGCCGGCGCTGCCGCCTGCACGGCGTTCGACGTGGTGCTGATCCTGAAGAAGGCGAGGCAACCCGTGGCCGACTGCGTCGTCGAAGCCCACGCGGACCGTGCCGTCGTCGAACCGAAGGTGTTCACGCGCATCCGGCTCGCCTACACGGTCGCCGGACGCGGGCTCGACCCGCGCCAGGTCGAGCGCGCGGTGAAGCTGTCGAAGGAGAAGTACTGCTCGGCGACGATCATGCTCGCCAGGACCGCGGAGATCGAGACCACGATCACGATCGTCGACGGGGACCGCGTCCCGTTGCCCGGTGCGGGCGCCGATGGGCAGGCGTCCGGCTGAGCGGGGAAGGCGTGCGCGGGGGGCGACGCGTCGGCGATGTGCCGTCGTGGGTCCGAGGTCTCCCCCTGGGGGGCCGGCGAACGCGCGCCGCGGCGCTCAGCGCGACGCGGCCGGGGGCGCCGCGACGAGCCCGCGCACCTCGACGAGCGCGTCGACGACAAGCTTTCCGCCGGCCGCATCGGCGAACTCGAACGTCACGGGCACGGGCTTTCCCGGAGTCACGGCGCTCGCGACGTCGACCAGGCGCAGCACGGATCCCTTGAGTGCGAACCGCGTCTCGCCGACCGGGAGGGCGAGCCGTTCGACGACGCGCGGCCTGCTCGCCGGGTCTTTCGGGTTGTGCACGACGATCTCGACGGACCGTGCGACGGGCGTGCGCACCGCGACGAGCGCGAGGGGCGCGTCGGTGCGCACGTCGGCATAGGCATCGGCGGACGCCGATCCTGCCGCCGCCGGACGCATCCACGCGTTCGCGATCTGCGGCGCGGCCATCGCGGCGCCCGCCGTCCCGGCGAGCGTCGCGAGGGCAAGTGCCAGCGCGAGGGAGCGCGTCACGTCGGATCGCGCAGCAGCCGGATCAGGCTCGACGTGTCCCAGCGCCCGCCGCCCTGCTGCTGGACGCGGCCGTAGTACTGGTCGACGAGCGCGGTGACCGGAAGCGTCGCGCCGTTCGCGCGCGCCTCGGCGAGACAGATGCCGAGGTCCTTGCGCATCCAGTCGACCGCGAACCCGAAGTCGAACCGGTCGGCGACCATGGTCTTGCCGCGGTTCTCCATCTGCCACGACTGCGCGGCGCCCTTGCCGATCACGTCGAGAACGCGCTCGGCGTCGAGGCCCGCGCGCATCGCGAAGTCGATGCCCTCGGACAGCGCCTGCAGGAGCCCGGCGATGCAGATCTGGTTCACCATCTTGGTGAGCTGGCCCGATCCCGGTCCGCCCATCAGCGTAACCGCACGCGCATAGTTCGCGAGCACGCCTTCGGCGCGCGCGAACGCCGCCGGGTCGCCGCCGACCATGACCGTGAGCTTGCCGTTCTGCGCGCCCGCCTGCCCGCCGGAGACCGGCGCGTCGAGGAATCCGACGCCCTTCGCCCCGGCCGCGGCGTGGACCTCGCGCGCGACCTCGGCCGATGCGGTCGTGTGATCGACGAGGATCGAGCCGGCCGCCATCCCTGCGAGCGCCCCGTCGGGGCCGTTCGCGACGACGCGCACGTCGTCGTCGTTGCCGACGCACATCATGACGATCTCGGCACCGCGAGCCGCCTCGGCGGGCGTGCGCGCCGTACGGCCCCGGTATTCGTTGCGCCACGCGTCGGCCTTTCCCGGCGAGCGGTTGTAGACGGTGACCTCGTGGCCGGCGCGCGCGAGGTGGCCCGCCATCGGGTACCCCATCACGCCCAGTCCGAGGAATGCGAGCTTCTTCGATTCGTTGGTCATGGAACCTTCCGGTCGTACGGTCGAGTCTCCGCGCGGCTTCGCGCCGCGACGTGCGTCAGTGCGCGCGGTCCCGGGCGGGCGGCTGCGCGTCGTGCCCGCCGCCGGACCGGTACCACCACTTGAGGACGAGGATCACCAGCGCGAGCGCGAGCGTCACGACGTTCGCGACGACGATCGGGATCGCGTCGAGCTCGAGCCCGTAGACGAGCCAGAGCGCGACGCCCAGCGCGAACGTCCCGAACGTCCACCACGACAGGTCGTCGGCGTGGCGAACGCGGACGATGCGCACGATCTGCGGGACGAACGCGATCGTCGTCAGCGTGCCGGCGGCGAGGCCCAGCGTGTCGACCGGCACCGCCGTCATCGGGCAACCTTGCGCGCGCTCATGGCGACCCCGACTCGCGCGCGATCGCCGCGCGTGCGGCCGCCGCGGCCTCGTGCACGCGACGCGGCGCGGTGCCGCCCGGATGGTCGCGGCTCGCGACCGAGCCTTCGAGCGTGAGCACGCCGAACACGTCGGCGGCGACGAGCGGCGAATAGCGGACGAGGTCGGCCAGCGGAAGGTCCGCGAGCTCGACACCGCGCGCCTCGGCCTCGCGGACCGCGCGCGCGACCACCTCGTGCGCGTCGCGGAACGGCAGGCCCTTGCGCACCAGGTAGTCGGCGAGGTCGGTCGCGGTCGCGTGGCCCTCCCGGGCCGCGGCGAGCATGCGCTCGGGGACGGGAGCGAGCCCGTGGGCGACCAGGTCCGCGACGATCTCGAGGCAGTCCGCCAGCGTGTCGACGGTGTCGAACAGCGGCTCCTTGTCCTCCTGGTTGTCCTTGTTGTAGGCGAGCGGCTGCGCCTTCATCAGCGCGAGCAGCGCGACCAGGTGGCCGAACACGCGGCCGGACTTGCCGCGCACGAGCTCGGGCACGTCCGGGTTCTTCTTCTGCGGCATGATCGAGCTGCCGGTACAGAAGCCGTCCGAGAGCGCGACGAACCCGTAGCGCTGCGACGACCAGACGACGAGCTCCTCCGCGAAGCGCGAGAGATGCACCATCACGAGCGACGCGCAGGCGGCGAACTCGATCGCGAAGTCCCGATCCGAGACGGCGTCGAGCGAGTTGCCGCACGGCGCGTCGAACCCCAGCTCGCGAGCGACCGCGTCGCGGTCGATCGGATAGCTCGTGCCGGCGAGCGCCGCGCTGCCGAGCGGCATCCGGTTGACGCGGCTGCGGCACCCCGCGAGACGCTCGCTGTCGCGCGCGAACATCGCCTCGTAGGCGAGCAGGTGATGGCCGAACGTCACCGGCTGCGCGACCTGCATGTGCGTGAAGCCCGGCATGATCGTCGCGGCATGACGTTCCGCGAGGTCGACGAACGCGCCGCGCAGCGCGCGCAGCCGGGCGGCCATCGCGTCGATCTCGCCGCGGAGCCAGAGCCGGAGGTCGGTCGCGACCTGGTCGTTGCGCGACCGGCCCGTGTGCAGGCGCTTGCCCGCGTCGCCGACGAGCGCGGTCAGGCGCTTCTCGATGTTGAGGTGGACGTCCTCGTCGGCGATCGACCAGGCGAACCGGCCCGCGCGGATGTCGGCCCGGATCTCGGCCATGCCGCGCTCGATCGCGGCGAAGTCGCCGTGCGGGATGATCCCGGCCGCCGCGAGCATCCGGGCATGCGCGAGCGACCCGTCGATGTCGGCTTCGGCGAGGCGCCGGTCGAATCCCACCGAGGCCTGGAAGCGGGCGACGCGATCGGACACGGGCTCGGCGAAGCGTCCCGACCAGGTCGCGCGCGCCGGGGCGGGCGCGGCCGCGGGGCGGTCCCCGGGCGGGGCGGGAGGGCGGGAGGAAATCATCGGCGGCGCTCGGGTACGGCTTTCGCTTGCGTGCCTGACGCCGCATGCCGACAATCGGGAGCCGGCGCCGGGCGGGGGGTCCGCCGCGACGACGCGATTCCGGAGTGACCGCCGGGTGTCCGTGGCGGGCACGATGCTTGCATGCGGCCACGCAGATGGCATCGATTATAAGGCATACCCCGCACGTGCAGGCATCCCGGTTGCCGGACTTCCGGAACCTCGGGACGGTCCTGCGCGTCCTGCTCGCCGTGAACGGCGCGGCAGCGCTGGTCGCGCTCGTGCTGGCGAGCGGGCCGCGCAGCTTCGTAGACCACCTCGTCCGGATCACCGGCTTCGTCGAGCCGCATCTGATCGCGCAGCTCGCGGTCCTCTACGCGCTCGCGCCGTCGCTGGCGCGTCAGCCCTACCGCATCGGCGCCGCCCTCGTCTTCGCCGTCACCGTCGTCGTCGGGCTCGCCGTCCACCTCCTGGTCCTCAGGCTGCTCCCGGGAGTCGGCGACACGCTGCTCAAGCACCTGCTCCTCGCGGTCGCCGCGACCGCGCTGCTGCTCGCCTACTTCCGCCTTCGCGCCCGCGCGCTGTCGCCGGCGATCACCGAGGCGCGGCTGCAGGCGCTGCAGGCGCGCATCCGCCCGCATTTCCTGTTCAACAGCATCAACGGCGTCCTCTCGCTCGTGCGCAAGGATCCGCGCCGGGCCGAGGAAGCGCTGCACGACATGGCCGACCTGTTCCGCGTCCTGATGCGCGACAACCGCGAGCTCGCGCCGCTCGCCGACGAGGTCGAGCTCTGCCGCCAGTACCTCGAGCTCGAGAAGCTCAGGCTCGGCGACCGGCTCGGCGTCGACTGGAACGTGAAGAGCATGCCGGCCGACGCGCTCGTTCCGCCGCTCGTGCTGCAGCCGCTCCTCGAGAACGCGGTCTACCACGGCATCGAGCCGTCGAGCGAGCCGGGGATCGTCTCCGTCAACATCTTCCTTTCGAAAGGCGAGGTGCACGCCGTGCTGCGCAATCCCTACCGCGCGTCCGGCGGCAGCCACCACTCGGGCAACAAGATGGCACTCGACAACGTCCGCGAGCGGCTCGCGCTGCACTTCGACGCCGAGGCCTCCCTCGATTCGAAAGTGCTCGACCATGCCTACGAAGTCCACATCAGGATGCCCTATCGGACCGAATCGCCGCTGAAGCCGTCGGCCGACGGCACGCGCGCCGCGCGGGCCGAGCCGCGACCGCGCAGTCCCGACGGCATGCTGCGGGCGGGAGGAGCGCATGGCTGACGCGCCGCTCCGCGTGATGGTCGTCGACGACGAGACGCCGGCGCGGCGCCGTCTGCGCGAGCTCCTCGACGACTGCTCGGCATCGCTGCCGATCGCCGTCGTCGGCGAGGCGGCGAACGGCCGCGAGGCGCTCGACCTGATGCAGTCGGCGCCGCCGGACCTCGTGCTCACCGACATCCACATGCCGGACATGGACGGCATCGAGCTCGCGCGCCACCTGCTCAAGCTTCCGCGCCCGCCGGTCGTCGTGTTCACCACGGCGTTCCACGAGCACGCGCTCGAGGCGTTCGAGGTCAACGCCGTCGACTATCTCGTGAAGCCGGTGCGCGTGCAGCGCCTGCTCCTGGCACTGCAGAAGGTGCCGCGCCTGCGGCCGCTCACCGCCGAGCGGATCTCGCTCCTGCCGTCGAACGCGCGCCGGTTCCTGTCGGTGACCGAGCGCTCGCGCGTCGTGCTCGTGCCGATCGACGACGTGATCTTCCTCAAGGCCGAGCTCAAGTACATCACGATCCGTACCAGGGACCGCGAGTTCCTGCTCGAGGAGTCCCTCACGCGGCTCGAGCAGGAGTTCGGACACCGCTTCGTGCGCGTGCACCGCAACTGCCTGGTCGCGCGCGAGGCGGTTCGCGGCTTCGAGCGGCGCGTGAACGACGACGGCGACGCGCACTGGGAAGTGCTGCTGAACGGCCTGGACGAGACGCTTCCCGTCTCGCGGCGCCAGCAGGGCATCGTTCGCGAACTCTCCCGCGAGAGCGTCGGCTGAGCGGTCGCACGAGCATCCGGCGTCGGGCGGGGGACGCCCGTCGCCGGCGGAACCGGGCCGGACGCTCGATCCCTTCGCCGGGGCGCTAAACTCGCGTTCTTTCCCGACGCCGTCCCGGCCCCGCCTCCCCGATGAAGACGCTGATCTGCGGCTCGCTCGCCTACGACACCATCATGGTGTTCCCCGACCGGTTCGGCCGGCACATCCTGGCCGACCAGGCGCACATGCTGTCGGTGTCGTTCACCGTGGGCGAGATGCGCCGCGAGTGGGGCGGCTGCGCGGGCAACATCGCCTACAACCTGCGCGGGCTGGGCGGCGCGCCGGTCGTGATGGCGACGCTGGGCGACGACGGCGGCGCGTACCGCGACCGGCTCGAATCGCTGGGGATCGGACTCGACGGCGTGCGCCACGTGCCCGGCACCTACACGGCGCAGGCGTTCATCATCACGGACCTCGACGACAACCAGATCACCGCGTTCCACCCGGGCGCGATGACGCGCTCGCACGACAACCGGGTCGGCGACGTCGCGGGCGTGGCGTGGGGGATCGTGGCGCCCGACGGACGCGAGGGAATGATGCAGCACGCGGCGGGCTTCCGCGAAGGCGGCGTCCCCTACGTATTCGATCCCGGGCAGGGCATCACGCTGTTCGACGGGCAGGAACTCCTCGCGATGGTCGACGGCGCGGCGGTCGTCGCGTGCAACGACTACGAGGGCAGGCTCCTGTCGGAGCGCACCGGGTGCTCGCTGGAGGCGATCGCGAAGCGCGTCGACGCGCTGATCGTCACGATGGGGGGCGACGGATCGGTGATCCACGCCGGCGGACGGACGCTCCATGTCCCGCCCGCGCGCGCGGAGGCGATCGTCGATCCTACCGGCTGCGGCGACGCGTACCGCGCGGGCCTGCTCTACGGCCTCGCGCAGGCGTGGGAGTGGGAGCGCACCGGCCGGCTGGCCTCGACGCTAGGGGCACTCAAGATCGGCTCGCGCGGCGGCCAGAACCATGCGGTCAACCGGGAGCGCGTGGCGACGTTGTACCGGGAATCGTTCGGAAGCTCCCCCTGGTGAGCGCCTCCATCCTCCGCCGTCTCGCCTTCGTGGCCGCGCTCGCGCTCGCCGCCGCGGGATGCGTGCCCGTGCCGGGCCCGAACGTCTACGGGCCGGCGCAGGCGGCGCGCGTCCAGTCGGTGGAGTTCGGCGTCGTCGAGTCGGTGCGCGACGTGCGCATCGGGGGATTCCAGACCGGCGTGGGCAGCGTGAGCGGCGCGATGGTCGGCTCGATCGCGGGGAGCTACGCGGGAGGCAGCTGGAACGCGAACGTCGTGGGCTCGATCATCGGCGCGATCCTCGGGGGCGTCATCGGTGGCGCGATGGAAGAGGGCGCGACGCAGCGGCAGGGTGCCGAGGTCACCGTGCGCCTGGACAGCGGCGCACTCGTCGCGATCGTCCAGGACTTCGAGGAGCCGAGGTTCAAGCCGGGGGACCGCGTCCGCGTGCTGTCCGACGGCGTCATGTCGCGTGTCACGCGCTGAATCGACCGCCCGTCGTCCGGTCGGGACGGACCGGCCGGTGCGCCTGCCGGTCAGGCTCTGGCGCGCGACGCGCGTCACGCTGCACATCGCCGCGGGCATCGCGACGACGACGCTGGTGTTTCCGAGGGTGCCGCCCGAGCGCAGGCGCGCGCTGATCCGGCGCTGGTCGCAGCAGCTCCTGCGCATGATGAACGTCGAGGCGCGCGTCCACGGCGCGATCGAGGCGCACGGCGGCAACGTCCTCGTCGTCGCGAACCACGTATCGTGGCTCGACATCGTGGTGCTGAACGCGCACCGGCCCTCGCGCTTCATCGGCAAGGCGGAGCTCGCTCGCTGGCCCGTCGTCGGCCGGCTGATCCGCGGCACCGGAACGCTCTTCATCGAGCGCGCGCGCAGGCACGACACGCACCGGGTCAACCGGCATGCGGCCGACGCGCTGGCCGCGGGCGACGTCGTCGCGGTCTTCCCGGAAGGCACGACGACCGACGGCACCACGGTTCTCCGGTTCCACGGGTCGCTGCTGCAGCCGATCGTCGATGCCGGAGGACACGTGCTGCCGGTCGCGATCCGCTACCACGACGCCGCCGGCGCGGTCTCGCCGGCGCCCGAGTACGTGGGCGACACGAGCTTCGCGACGTCGTTCTGGCGCGTCTGCGGCGAACGCCGCCTCGGGGTCGAGCTCATCGCCGCGCCCGCGCTCCCCGCGCGAACGCGGCACCGCCGCGATCTCGCCCGCGACGCCGAGGACGCTATCCGAACGGCTTTGGCTGAACGGGATGCCGCGAGGGCACCTGGAACACGCGGCGGTCCGGCAGCCGGACCGCGGTGAGCGTCCCGCCCCACAGGCACCCCGAGTCGAGCATCATCACGTTGGGCGCGAGGTCGAGCTCGAGCGTCGACCAGTGCCCGCACACGACGGTCTCGCCCGCGGTGCGCCGGTGGTCGTGCGCGAACCACGGGCGGAATCCCTCGGGCGCGTGCTCGCGGCCGCGCTTCTCGCGGAACTCCATGCGGCCGTCGGGCGTGCAGAAGCGCATCCGCGTGCACGCGTTGACGATCGCGCGCAGCCGGTCGTCGCCTTCGAGGTCGTCGCGCCACGCGGAGGGCTCGTCGCCGTAGAGGACGCCGAGAAACCGGTGCGCGTCGTCGCTCGCGAGCTTCGCCTCGACCTCGCCGGACAGCATCTGCGCATGCGCCGCGGTCCACGACGGCAGCAGTCCCGCGTGCACCATCAGCAGGTCGTCCTCGCGCACGACCAGCGGCTGCGAGCGGAGCCAGCCGACGAGGGCGTCCCGGTCGGGTGCGCCGAGCACGTCGTCGATCGTGTCGCTGAGGTGCGGCTCGCGGTGGCCGGCGGCGACCGTCAGCAGATGCAGGTCGTGGTTGCCGAGGACGACGCGCGCCGCGTCGCCCAGCGCCTTCACCTCGCGCAGGATCGGCAGCGACCCCGGACCGCGGTTGACGAGGTCACCGACGAGCCACAGGCGATCCTCCGGGGGCGAGAAGCCCACGAGGTCGAGGAGCTGGACGAACTCCTCGTGGCAGCCCTGCAGGTCGCCGATCGCGTAGAGCGCCATCGATGGGGTTTCCGTGGAGAGTGAAACGGCGCGCGCGTCAAGACTGCCGCGCGGGCGCGCCGGTTGCTAGGATGCGGACCATTCTAGCAAGTCGTTCCGATGTCGTTCCCGCTCAACCCCGCGCAATCCGAAGCCGTCCGCCGCACCGACGTCCCGATGCTCGTCCTCGCCGGCGCGGGCAGCGGCAAGACGCGGGTGATCACGGCGAAGATCGCGCATCTGGTCGCGCAGGGCACGGACCCGTCGCGCGTCGTCGCGATCACGTTCACCAACAAGGCGGCGCGCGAGATGCGCGAGCGGGCGAACGCGCTGCTCGGCGCGGCCGGCCGCAAGGACGACGCCGCCAGGGTGCGGATCGCGACGTTCCACGCCCTCGGCCTCGCGATCGTTCGTGCCGAGGCGAAGTCGCTGGGGCTCAAGCCCGGCTTCTCGGTGCTCGACCCGCAGGATCTGGAATCGATCGTCGCGGAGCTCGTCGCCACCGCCGACCGCTCGCGCACGCGCAAGGCGCAGTGGAAGATCAGCCAGTGGAAGAACGCGCTCGCGACGCCCGCCGAGGCGCTGCGCGCCGCGAAGGACGACGAGGAGGCGGTGGCCGCGAAGGCGTACGCGCACTACGCCGACGCGCTCGCCGCCTACCAGGCCGTCGACTTCGACGACCTGATCCGCTTGCCGGTCGAGCTCCTCGAGCGCGACGCGCAGGCGCGCGCGCGCTGGCAGGCGATGAGCGAGCACGTGCTGGTCGACGAGTACCAGGACACGAACCCCGCGCAGTACCGGCTCTTCCGCGCGCTGGTCGGCGAGCGTGCGCGGTTCACGGCGGTCGGCGACGACGACCAGGCGATCTACGGCTGGCGGGGCGCGACGATCGAGAACCTCGCGCAGCTTCCGCACGACTATCCGGGGCTCGTCGTCGTCAAGCTCGAGCAGAACTACCGGTCGACGACGCGGATCCTCAGGAGCGCCAACGCGCTGATCGCGAACAACGAGAAGCTCCACGAGAAGCGGCTGTGGAGCGATCGCGGCCACGGCGACGCGATCCGCGTCGTCGCGGCGCGCGACGAGGAGACCGAGGCCGAGATCGTCGCCTCGGCGATCTCGGCGCACCGGTTCGAGCATCGCGGCCGCTGGTCGGACTACGCGGTGCTCTATCGGGGCAACCACCAGGCGCGCGCGTTCGAGGCGGCGTTCCGCGCGCAGGCGATCCCGTACGAGGTCTCGGGCGGGCAATCGTGGTTCGAGCGCGCCGAGATCAAGGACCTGATCGCCTACCTGCGCCTGGTCGCGAACGAGAACGACGATCCCGCGTTCCTGCGCGCCGTCGCGGTGCCCAGGCGCGGCGTCGGGCAGACGACGCTCACGAAGCTCTCCGAGGTCGCGGCCGCGCGGCACGAGAGCCTCGCCGCGGCGGTCCACGCGCCAGGGTTCGCGGCGGCCGCACAGGTGCGCGCGCACGCGACGCTCGTCGAGTTCGCGCGGATGCTCGACGGACTGCGCCACCGCGCGCCGCGCGAGCCGGCCGGGCGCCTTATCGACGAGCTCCTGGGCGCGATCGGCTACGAGGACCACCTGCTCTCGACGTTCGACAAGCGCGAGGCGGCGGCGAAGATCGAGAGCGTCCGCGACTTCACCGGCTGGCTCGCGAGGAAGGGCGAGGCCGATCGCAAGACGCTCATCGACCTCACGCAGATGATCGCGCTGATCACGATGCTCGAGGGGCGCGACGGCGAGGGCGTCGACGCGGTGAGGCTCTCGACGCTGCACGCGGCGAAGGGGCTCGAGTTCCCGCACGTGTTCCTCGTCGGCCTCGAGGAAGGCATCCTGCCGCACCGCGAATCGGTCGAGGCGGGCACGATCGACGAGGAACGCCGCCTCATGTACGTCGGGCTCACGCGCGCCCAGCGCTCGCTGCACCTGTCGTTCTGCCGCACGCGCAGCCGCGCGGGCGGGCGCGTCGACTGCGCGCCGTCGCGCTTCCTCAAGGAGCTCGCGCAGGACGACCTGCGCTGGGCGGGGCAGGCGCTGCCGGCGGACGAGGCCGCGCGCGAGAAGGCTGCGGGTTCCGAGCGGCTGGCCGCGCTCAAGGCGGCGCTCGCGAGGCCGGCCGCGCCGAAATGAAGAACGCGGCCCTGAGGCCGCGTTCGTCGGCGGAGCGGCGAGCGGACTACTTCGCGGCCGCCACCATGAAATCGACGGCGGCCTTGATGTCGGCATCCGGGACCGACGCTGCGCCGCCCTTCGGCGGCATCACGCCGGCCTTGCCCTGGAAGCCCTTGAGCGCGTGGTCGTAGAGCACGTTGGCGCCCTGGGCGATGCGAGGCGCCCATGCGGCCTTGTCGCCGACCTTCGGCGCGCCCGCGATGCCCATGCCGTGGCAGGCCACGCAGGCGGTGTCGTAGATCTTCTTGCCATCCGCCTTCGCCGGTTCGGCGGCAGGGGTCGCGGCCGGCGCGGCCGAGGCGACGGCGGAAGGCGCCGCGGCCTTGGCGGAAGCTGCGGCCGGCGCGGCGGACTTCGCCTCGGCGGGTGCCGCGGCAACGGGCGCTTCCTTCCACGATGCGCCCGCCTTGTTGACCATGAAGGCGACCGCGCGCTGCACCTCGGCGTCCGTCAGGTCCGCGTTGCCGCCGCGCGGCGGCATCGCGCGGATGCCCGCGATCGCGTGCTGGACCGTGAGCTTCTCGCCCTGCGCGATCACCTTGCCCCATGCGGTCTTGTCGCCGAGCTTGTGCGCGCCGGCGATCCCGGTCTCGTGGCAGGTCTTGCACACCTGCCCGAACACCTGCTCGCCGGTGAGGTTGCCTTTCGGACCGGACGGCGCGGCGATCTTCACGACGCCGACCGGCGCGATGCGCGAAAGGATCGCCGCATCGTCGCCGGTGCCGTGGGGGCGGCCGGTGACGAGCTGCGTGACCAGGATGATCAGCGCGATCGGCACGACGAACGCGAGCACGACGACGATGATGAGCTGCTTGGGGGTCTTGATCGGGGAGCTGTGCTGGTCGGGTTCGTTCATGGCGTCGCGTCGGGCGGCGGGGGGACGGCAAACGCGCCATTATACCGGCCTGACAGCGCCTGTCCCGGCCCGGCGGGGCTTTCTGGACGAAGGGGCCCGCGAGCGGCTAAAATGGCCGGTTCG
>CALDKM010000231.1:0-5350 GCA_937898875.1 uncultured Pseudomonadota bacterium
CGAACGCGAGCGACTCGCCGTCGAAGTCGAACGCGTCGATCCGCGTCGGCGCACCGCCGTCGGGAGCGGAGACCGCGTAGCGCATCATGATCCGGCTGCCGTCCGCGAGCGCAGCGACGAGGTCGTAGCCGTTCGTGCGGAACGCGACGTCGGATGCGCGGATGCCGGCGCCGAAGCGCACGCGATTCGCGCCGTCGGCGTCGACGACGATGTCGTAGCCCGCACCTGCAGCGAGGCGGTAGGTGTCGTCACCGGCGCCTCCAAGCGCGGTGTCGTTGCCCGCGTTCGACACGAACGTGTCGTTGCCGGACTCGCCGAACGCGAGGTCGTCGCCCTCGCCGCCGGCAAGCGTATCGTCGCCGTCGCGGCCCCGCAGGAAGTCGTTGCCGGCGCCGCCGTCGAGCGAGTCGTCGCCTGCGCCGCCGTCGAGCGAGTCGTTGCCCCCGTTTCCGGCGAGTTGGTCGTTGCCGGCATCGCCGGACAGGAGATCGGCGAGCGCGCTTCCGTCGATCGCGTCGTTGCCGCCGCCCCCGCGCAGGTCGACGGACGATACGCTGCCTGCCGATAGCGCGTCGGCGCCGGCGCCGCCCGCGATTGCGCGATGCGACGCGTCGCCCGAAAGCGCGAGCGGCGAGGTCCAGCGCCGGTCGAGGAACTCGGCACGGGTGAGCGTCGTGCCGTCCGCGAACTCGTATCGAGAGGGGCCGCCTCGCAGGCCGTCCTCGACGACCGTGCGATTGCCGTCGCCGAAGTCGACGATGAGGGCGTTCTCGTCGACGCTGCCGGTGGTTCCGCGCGATAGCGTGAGCGTGGCGGCGGCGATCCCGGCGCCGAGGCGGACGGTCGAGACGCCACTCGCGTCGCGCACGCGATCGACACCGAGACCGTCGAGCACGAACGTGTCGTCGCCCGATCCGCCATCGAGCGTGTCGTCGCCCGCGCCTCCGACGAGCGTGTCGTTGCCGGCGCCGGCGGCGAGCGTGTCGTTGCCTGCACCGCCGGCGAGCGTGTCGTTGCCGTCGCCGCCCGCGAGCGAGTCGTTGCCTGCGTCCCCGGCGATCGTGTCGCGTCCGGCGCCGCCGTCGATCGCATCCTCGCCGTCTCCGCCCGCGATCCGGTCCGCTCCCGCGTCGCCCAGGATCGTGTCGTTGCCTGCGCCGCCGGACACGACGTCGTCGCCCGCGCCCGCGACGAGCCGATCGTCGCCGTCGCCGCCGTCGATCTCGTCCGCGTCGGCGCCCGCGTCGAGCGTGTCGTTGCCCGGGCCGCCGGCGAGCGTGTCGGTGCCGGCGCCGCCGGCGAGTGTGTCGATACCGGGACCGCCCGTGAGGGTGTCGCCGAAACCGCTGCCGGTCAGCGAGTCGTCCCCGCCTTCACCGTGGAGCTCGCTCGCTCCGCCCGGCGACGCGAAGACGTCGGCAGCATCGGTTCCTGCGCGAATCGCTCCGGGCAGCCGGATCGGAACGAACTTGCCGACGTTGGCACGCATCGCCGCGTCGATCGTCGCCGTGTCGACGACGGCACCCGAGGCGAGCGTCATGGTCGGGCGATCGCCCGTGCCGCCCCCGAGCAAAATGGCGACGGGATTCCCCCCCACCATCACCGCGAGATGATTCGTGGCGCCGGCTTCGTCCGCGGCCGCCATGAAGTCGAGGTCCTCGACGACGACCCCGTCCGGAAGGACGAGCTTGTCCCCCTGGCCCGCACCGACGACGAAGTCGGGCGCGTCGAGCGACAGGCGGATCGTGTCGAACCCTGCGCCGCCGTCGATCAGATCGGTCGACGATTGCCCTGCCAGGTCGTCGTCGCCTTCGCCGCCGTAGAGGTAGTCGGTCCCGTCCCCGCCGGCCATGCGATCGTTGCCGGTGCCTCCGTCGAGTTGGTTGCGGCCCGAGCCGCCATCGAGCTCGTCGTTCCCGTCGCCGCCGAACAGGGCGTCGTCGCCGTCGCCGCCGGCGAGCCAGTCGCCGTCCTCACCGCCGAGGAGCCGGTCGTTGCCGGCGTCGCCGGATACCGCGTCGGCTCCCGCGCCTCCGGACAACGCATCGTCGCCGTCTCCGCCGCCGACGACGTCGTTGCCGGCATCGCCGACGAGCTCGTCGTTGCCCGCGTCGCCGGAGAGCTGGTCGACTCCGCCCCCACCCCAGAGCACGTCGTCGCCGTCGCCGCCATGCGCGGTGTCGTCGCCGTCGTCGCCAGCGAGCCGGTCGTCCCCCGCATCGCCTTCGATCTCGTCGTCGCCGGCACCGCCCGCGACCGAATCGTTGCCGCTTCCGCCCGCCAGCGTGTCGGCACCGCCGCCACCGGCAAGCTGGTCCGTGCCATCGCCGCCCTCGAGGCGATCGTCGCCGTCGCTGCCGTCGAGACCGTCGTCGCCGGCGCCACCGGAAACGAAGTCGCTTCCCTCGCCGCCGAATGCGAGATCGTCGCCCGATTCGCCTTCGATCGCATCGTCGCCGGCCCCGCCGAGGAGCTCGTCGGCGCCCTCACCACCGAACAGCGCGTCGTCTCCGCCGTTCCCCTCCAGCGTGTCGTCGCCCTCGTCACCGAACAGCAGATCGCCGGCGCCCGGGCCTTCCGCCACGTTGGCCCAGCCCGACGCGTCGCCGAGCAGCAGGTCGTCGCCGGCGCCGCCACGGAGCGTGTCGGTACCGACATAGCCGGTGAGGACGTCGTTCCCGTCGTCGCCGAAGAGCGCGTCGTCGCCCCACTCGCCGTTGACGAAGTCGTCGCCGCCGCCCGCGCGGATGACGTCGCGTCCTCCCGACGACGGCAGCGCATAGCTTGCGGGCTGCAACGTCCAGACGCCCCCGGAGTCCACGCGCTGCCAGGCGAGCGACGTCGCGACGCCGTTCGCATCGCCGAGGACGATGTCGGCGCCGCCGGCCCCTTCGATGACGTCGTCGCCGGCACCGCCGAGGAGCGCGTCGGCGCTCGCGCTTCCGACCAGCGTGTCGTTGCCGGCACCGCCGTCGAGCCAGTCGCCCTGGGCGAGGCTTCCCTCGACGCGGGCCTGCGCTGTCGCGTAAGCGAGGACTTCGACCGCATCGTCGCCGAACAGCCAGTCGTCGCCGTCGCCGGCGGAAAGGACGTCCGCGCCCGACCCTCCTTCCAGCACGTCGTTGCCGGCGTAGCCCATGAGCTGATCGCGTCCCGCGAGACCGCGAATGCGCTCCGCGGCGCTCGTGCCGTTCAACGCGACGTGGCCCGGGATCCCGTCGAGCGAGTTGTTGTCGCCGCTCGTGCCGATGATCGCGCTCGCGGGGCTCGGCGCGTTCAGCGTTCCCGTTCGCAGCGCAATGCCGAGGTCGCCCGCGGAATCTCCTGTGCCGGGGCGGAAGTTCCGCACGAGCGTCGCATTGCTGCCCCAGCGGATCACGAGGTCGCCGCGGCCTTCCGCCCCCGGGACGAACTCGTACGTGGTGCTCCCGCTGCGCCAGAGCCCCGGGGCCACGGCGTTCCCGCCCGCGAGCGGGGACGTATTGACGGTGATCTCACCCTGGCCGTCGGCGTCCTCGACGACGTCGTTGCCGCTCAGCGAGTCGAGCACGTAGTGGTCGTGCCCGGAACCGCCGCGGAGGACATCGGCTCTGCCGCCGCCATCGAGCGTGTCGGCGCCGGAACCTCCGTCGAGCACGTCGCGCCCGTCTCCGCCTTCCAGCGTGTCGTCGCCGCGCCCACCCTCGATCAGTGGATCGTCGCCGTCGCCCCCGCGAAGCACGTCCGCGTCCGCCCCTCCGTCGAGGACGTCGCGGCCCGCTCCCCCGGCGAGCGTGTCGTTGCCCGCGCCGCCCTCGATGCGGTCGTCACCCGCACCGCCGTCGATCGTGTCGCTTCCGGCCATCCCGTAGAGGCGGTCGCGCTGGCCCGTGCCGACGATCGCGTCGCTTCCGGACGATCCGAACGTGAGGGCCGCCTGCGGAGCGCTGCTTGCCGTGCCCAGCACGGTGCCGCGCGCCTCGATCGATATCCCGAGGCCGAGATCCCGCGCGAGGACGTTCTCCCGGCTGCGCAGCCAGACGTGCGAGCGATCCGAGGCATAGGCCTCGTTCTTCCACGCGAGCATCCGGGAGCGGTCGCCGATCCACGCGTCGGTCAGGGACCCCGAATCGCCGTCGGCCGACTCGCGATCGAGCTCGCCCTGCGAATTTAGACGTGCGTAGTCGGCGCCGACCAGCGCGAAAGGGTCGAGTGCCGCGAGCGCGTATCGCGCGGCCAAGCCCGTGGCGCCCGGCGTCTCCGCGAGCGCGGCGATCTCGCCCGGGGTCGCGCCGGCGAGCGGCTGGAGCCGGACGGCTCGCGCCTCGATCGCGGCGAGGTAGGCGGGCGACTTGCGGATGGCGTCGATCGCGCGATAGAGCCCTTCGCGATTGTCCGTGTCCGACGCCGCGACGGGGGCGTAGCCCGGGACCAGAACGCGGCCCAGCGCATCCGTCAGCCGCTCCAGCTTCGTGTCGTCGTTGCCCGAGGAACTCGCGAGGATGCGGTTCAGCGCCGGGAGCGCCTGGGCTGCCGGTGCATCGGCCAATGCCGGGTCGAGCTCCAGAAGCGTGTCGATCGCAGCCGCGGCGTCCGTCGAGAGCAGCATGCCGTGATTGAGCGCTTCCGAGACCTGCGATTCGGTCTCGAGCTCGATCCAGGCTCCCGGCTGCCTGAGCCCGTACTTCGCGTTCATCGCGACGAACTCGGGACCGGCCGAACCGTAGAAATTCACGATGCGGTCGGCTGTGAAGTCCGGCGCCCCTCCGAGGCTCGCGAACAGATTGCGGATGTTGAATGCCTTGCCGCCCTCGAGGCCGTCGAGCGCGCCGCTCCCGAAGCCCGCGCCGTTGAACGCGACGGCTTCCGCGCCGAGCGCGGGGAACAGGCGGGAGAACGCCATCGCGAGATGGCCGCCGAGGCTGTGCCCGGTCACCGTGACCTTCGCGCCCGGCGACACGCGGCCCGCGCCGGTCGCGTGGAGATCGCCCGCTGCGTAGGCGTCGTCGGAGTCGACGAACGCGATGCGCCGGACGGCGCCGCCCGGAAGGTCGATCACGACGTCGCGGCGGCCCTGAAGCATCGCCTCTACGCCGGTCAGGCCGGGGAGCGTCTCGAGCCGGGCGACGCGATAGGTGGAACCCGCAGGGGCGGTCAGCCAGCTCCAGTCGTTGAACATGTCGACGATCTGGTGGATCGCCAGGCCGTCGAGAACGATGTCGCCGAGGTCGGTGCTCAGCAGATCGTCGGAGAAGAATCCTTCGGTGCCGCGGAGCGCGTAGACGAACGTGTTCGGATCGGACTTGCTCCTGAAGAGCGAGGAGGAGAAGCCGGTGCCGGTGTTGGGTTGGTGGTCGAGGAGTGACCAGTC
>CALDKM010000232.1:0-1866 GCA_937898875.1 uncultured Pseudomonadota bacterium
CTGCGCCCGACGGGCCGCCCCGAGGGCGCGCGGCCCCCTGGGGGGAGGCTCGCGACGCGAGCTTCGGGGGGATGTACCGCCGGGGGCTTCACGCTCATCGAGCTCATGGTCGCGCTCGCGCTGCTCGCCCTCATGTCCGCGACGCTGGCAGGCTCGCTCGCGCTCGCGGGCCGGAGCTGGGACGCAGGCGAGACCAAGGTCGGCGACACCACGTCGATGCGCGTCGCGCAGGAGTTCCTGCGCGCCCAGCTCGAGGGACAGCACGCGCAGCGCATGAAGAAGATGCCCGGGTTCCCGATCCTGTTCGCCGGCGACCGCAGCGAGATGCGCTTCGCCGCGCCGCTCCCCGCGCGCGTTCAGGGCGGGGGCGTGTGGTTCTACCGGCTGCGCGTCGCCGACGTCGACGGGCACGCGAGCCTCGTCCTCGACCGCATGATGCCGGACGTGACCGCGACGGCGATGCCCGACTTCGGCGGCGCCGAGCACTCGGTGCTCGCGACCGACGTCAAGTCCGTCTCGATCGGCTACCTCGGCCTGGATCCCGACGTCTCCACCGGCTTCGAGCCGGCGTGGCGCGAGCACTGGGAGGACACCCAGCGCCTGCCGATGATGATCCGCATCGACGTCGAGCCCGCGCGCGGCGCGAAGTGGCCGACGCTCTACGCGTCGCCGCGCGAGGCGCCGGAGGCCGCGTGCCGCGCATGGGACAACGCGCGGGCGCGTTGCACGCAGGGATGACGCGCATGGCCCGGATGCGACGTCGACGCGCGCCGCGCGCTTCCGGGAGGAGGCAGGCCGGCATCGCGCTGGTGCTGACGCTCTGGCTCACGGTGCTGCTGACGGCGATCGCGGGCGGATTCGCCTACAGCATGCGGACGGAGGCGCTCGCGGCGGGCAACGCGATCGGCATCGCGAAGGCGCGCGCGGCCGCCGACGGCGCGGTCGAGCGCACGGCGTTCGAGCTCACGCGCCCGAGGGTCCCCGGCAGCTGGCTTCCCAACGGCGCGCCGCACGAATGGCGCGACGGCGAGATCGACGTCGTCGCACGGGCCACCGACGAGACCGCGAAGATCGACCTGAACGCCGCGGGCGAGATCCTGCTGCGCGGGCTCTTCTCGAACGTGGGAGGCGCCGATCCGGACACGGCGGTGCGCCTCGTCGAGGCGGTGATGGACTGGCGCGACGCGGACGACCTGCGCCGGCCGAACGGCGCCGAGGCCGCCGACTACCAGGCGGCGGGGTCGAAGGTCGTGCCCGCGAACGCGCCGTTCGAGACGATCGGCGAAGTCGCGCGCGTGCTCGGCATGACGCCCGCGATCTACGCGCGCATCGCGGGCAGCGTGACCGTCTATTCGCGGCAGGCCGGCGTCAACCCGCTCACCGCCTCGCGCGAGGTGCTCCTCGCGCTGCCCAACGCCGACGCGGCGGTCGTCGACGCCTACGTCGCCTCGCGCGACGAGGCGCTCCGCGCGAACCTGCCGGCCCCGCCGTATGCCGGCGCGGGCGGGATGATCTCCGGGGCGATCCAGACGTGGCGCATTCGCGCGCAGGCGAGCCTGCCCGATGGTGTAACCTTCGTCCGCGAAGCGGTGCTGCGGCCCTCGCCCGATCCGGCAAGGCCGCTCGTCGTGCTGGCCTGGCTCGAAGGCGCACCCGCGCCGGCCGCCGCCGACGCGAAAACCGACGAAAACGATGCCGTCCGACCGTAGCTACTCGATGGGTCAGGTCGCCGCGTCGCTGGCCGGACTCGCGCAGCGCACCGGCGCGACCGGCTTCCTCCGCTGGTGGGCCGCCGAGCTCGCGCCGCTCGTCCCCGCACCTGCGCGCAGCGCGGTCGCGCGCCGGCGACTGCGCCCGGTCGTCGCG
>CALDKM010000233.1:0-6954 GCA_937898875.1 uncultured Pseudomonadota bacterium
GCACAGCACCTCGTGCGCGACCAGCGTCGGGATGTGATCCCAGAACACCAGCAGGTAGATCGCGAGCGCGCTTACCCAGCCCCATTTCGTCGGCGATCGTCCGGTGCGCTTCGCCCAGCGGACGGTGGCGCGCACGATCAGGAACGCGACGAGCAGGTAGACCGCGAACGCGACGAGGTAGAGGAGCCCGATCACGGCTGGCTCCTGCGGGCGCATCGTCTCCCGGTGAAGTCGAGCCTGCGAGCACGCATCGGTTCCTCCCCACGAGAAGCGAAGCGGACATCTCGAACGTCTCCCGGACGACGGGCCAGGACCGGGAATGGCCCTGTGCGCATGGGAGATGTTCGGGAAAGGTACGCCTCCCCGCAATCGTCCGGAAGGACTAGGCCGCCGGGGCGTGGTCGCCGTGGATTTGCAGAGCGATGCCGTCCGCCCCGCAGCGGGCGGAACGTCCCGGCGGCCCTCCGCCGTGTGCGAGCCGAAGGCGACGTCGTCACGCCGCCGTCCTCCTCCTCCGCCTGCGCAGGAACCTCTCCAGCTCGTCCTCCGCGTCGATCGACGAGCGGAACTCGCGGACGCCGCACCGATCGCGCGGAAAGGTGATCGCCGGACGCAGCAGCACGCCTTCGGGGGTGAGCTCGGCGATCAGGCACCCTCCGGGCTCCAGCGCCAGCGCGCGACGAAGCCTCGCCGGGATCGTCAGGCTGCCGCGGACGTTGATGGTGATCCTGGCATGCAGTGGATCGAGCGCCGCCGCGCCCGGCGTTGCCGCCGGAGCAGGATCGTCGCGGCAGGCGCCGTCCGTTCGTACGCGCCGACGCGACGAACGCGGCGCCGCGCATCGCGCACCATGCGCGGGCTTGGATGCGCGTGGGCTGTCGCGGCGGGAGCGATCTCGGGCCATGCGGCGAGTCTCCGCCCGATTCGCCGGCGGCCGCCTTCGTCCGAGCGGTCGATGCGCATTGCGTGCGGCCAAAGCCGTCCCCGCAGGGGTCGTGCGACGGTGAGATCCGCAGCGTGACTGGCACCGAGCCGGGAACGACGCGACGACGTTCGGCGGCGGATCGCCCGCAAAGGTTCGCGCACCGTCATCCGGCTGTCATGTCCGGCGCGGATGCTCGTCGGGATTCCACGACGCAGGCCTCCCTATGCCGACGATCGAGCTCTTCCTGCTGCTTGCAGCAGTGGTAGTCGCCATCGGGCTAGTCGTCAGGCGGCACGACGTCAAGTCGGGCCATGCGACGGACACGGCGCCGGACGAGCCGACCGTTTCGACGCGCGAACGGTTTGCGGACACCGGGTTCCTGACCGCCTCCGACTGGAAGACGCGGTATCCGCGTCCGCGGGGCGCGTTGGCCGGGCGCGGCAGGCGCGCCGCCGGTTCGCCCGACGGTGGAGAGAGCGGCGGAGGCTGAAGCAGGAGCGCGCGTTCGGCGCGGGGCGGACGCACCGGGCGCGCCGTTGACCGTTCGTTGTCTGGTGGGCGGCGGCAGCTGCACGTCGCCGACGCTGAACCTCCCGACGCGGATCTACGGCGCCTTCCCCGCCGCCTTCACCGCCCCGCCCTCCTTCGCCACCAGCGCGCGGATCTCGCGCAGCTTCGCCTTCACGCGCGCGGCGTTCTCGGGCCCCATGCGCAGCAGGATCTTCTGCCCCGACGGCAGCGCCTCGAGCGCGGGATCGGCGAACTCGTAGAGCACCTTCGGCTGCGCGATCGCGAGCTGGCCGGGCGCCTCTCGCGTCGCGATCAGCATGTCGAGCACCTGCACGAGCCGGTCGTTGAAATACGCGTTCGGGTAGCCCTGCTCGCGGTACGCCTCCTGGAACAGCGGATAGAAGCGCACGTAGAGCGCGACGAGCTTGTCCGCATTCACGGCTTCGAGCGCGCGCACGAGCGGCGCATAGCGCGCCGCGTTCTGCGGCGCGATCGCCATCTGCGCGTCCGCGCCGGCGACCGTGAACTTGCCGGGCACCGGCTTCAGCGGCGACAGGCTCTGCGCATAGGTCTTGCGCGGCAGGTTGTCGACGGTCGCGACGACGCGTCGGACGAGGTCCTGCGGGATCAGCCAGCGCGCGATCGCGTCGCGGTCGATCGCGGCCGCGAGACCGTCGGCGAGCGGCTTGTCGCTCTCGGCGAGCGCGGGCAGCGGCTCGGTGGTCGCACCCGTGTCGATCGGGTGCTGGATCGCCGGCTCGGCGGGCGCGGCCGGCAGCGGCGGCGGAGGAGGCGCCTCGGCCACGACCGGTGCGGGCGTCGACGCGAAGAACGTCGACCACAGGTACCAGCCGCCGCCCGCCGCGAGCAGCGCGAGCCCGAGCAGCAGGATCACCCTCGACCCCGACGACGATCGGCCGGAGCGCGGGTCCTCGCGCTCGTACGGATCGTCGGGAATCGCGCGCAGATCCGGTTCGGAGTCTTCGAGGTCCGACGGGCTCGCGTTGCTCATGGCAATCTCCGCGCCAGGGCGAAAACGCGATGGTAGACCCACGCGCGCGAAGATCGGGAGCGGGAGCCGGCGGCCGTCGCCGATTCCGCTGTAGGACGCGACCCGACGGCGTGCGAAAGCACGGGGATCGGACTCGACCGGCCGCCGCCGGCGATCGACCGCAGAACCGCGTCGGCAGCGCAGCGTCCGATCCTCCGCATCGCGGCAAACGCGTGCGATGCAGGATCCGACCCTGCGTTCCGCGTATGTAGGGTCTGACCCTACTTTTCGAGGGCTTTCCGCAGCAGCGACTCCGCGACCTCGTTCAGCGTCGCGCCACGCTCCTTCGCGAGCGCCTGCATGGACGCAACGAGGTCCTGCGGCAACTTGACCGCGAACGGCACGAGCCCCGCCGCCTTCTCCTTCTCGCGCTGCTCGCGCTTGCCGACATGCGCGTCCGCGCCCGCGCCGTAGCGATCGGCGGTCGGTTCGCGCTTCATCGCGCCGACGATCTTCTTGCCCTGGTGCTTCTCGAGGTCGGTGCGTTTCATGGGGCGCGTCTCCGGCACGAATCGAGGATGAAAGTCCGCGATGGTACCTGTCTCCGGATGCCGGCCCGGAGAGGGGCGATCGGCGGAAGCAGGCTCCGAGGCGTCGTCCCGCTCCCCATCGCGCGCGGACGTGGGCGCGACGTTCGAAGCGTTTGCCGGCCCCGCGTTGCGGCAGGCGGTCGTCCGGTCGGCGTGCCATGGCCGGCGAAGATCCGGACCCGGGCTCACGCCTTGATCCCCCCGCCGGCGCAGGATTCCGTCTCCCCGGCCGACGAACGGTCTTGATTACGACAGTCTAACTGTCATAATCGACTGCATGAAAACCGACGACACCGAACCGGCGTACTCGCTGGACGAGCTGGCTGCGCTGGTGGACCTGCCCAAGCGGACGGTCCGGTACTACATCCAGCTCGGCCTGGTCGACCGGCCCGATGGCGAAACGAGGGCGGCGCGCTACGGCACGCGCCACGTCGAGCAGTTGCTGAAGGTCCGCAAGTGGTCGGACGCGGGCGTGTCGCTGGAGCGGATCCGCGAGCTGCTGTCGGGCGAGACACCCCCGGTGCCGCCGCGTCCGCGTGCGGCGGGCACGGTCGAGCTGTGGAGCCATCTCGTGATCGCGGACGGCCTCGAGCTTTCGATGGAGGCGGGGCGCGCGGGGCTCTCTCCCGACGAGACCCGCGAGCTCTTCAACGGCGTGATGGCGCTCTACCGAAACATCAGGAACAAGGGGAACGAGCCATGAGAGACCAACCCGCGACGCTGCGGTCCACCACCGGCGAGACGATGGCGCTCGAGGGCGTCGATGCGCGCGGCCACGTGCGCGGACTGCTGTTCGAGCTCGCCGTCGAACAGCGCTACCGCAACCCGCACGACACGAACGTCGAGGCGGTCTACACGTTCCCGCTGCCGGTCGAGGCGGTGCTCCTCGACCTCGAGATCACGCTGGGCGAGCGCAGGCTCGTCGCGACCGTCGTCGAGAAGAAGCAGGCCGAGCGCGACTACGAGCAGGCGATCGACAAGGGCGACACGGCGATCATGCTCGAGCGTGCAAGCGACGGCCTGTGCACGCTCAACCTCGGCAACCTGATGGCGGGCGAGTCGGCGACGATCCGCTACCGCTACGCGCAACTGCTGCGGTTCGAGCACGGCAGCGTGCGCCTGGCGATCCCGACGGTCATCGCGCCCCGGTACGGCGATCCGACGGCCGCCGGCCTCGCGCCGCACCAAATCCCGACGAACGACCTCGCGGTCGCCTACCCGTTCTCGTTGTCCATCGACCTGGAGGGCGAGATCGCGCAGGGGACCATTGCTTCGCCGTCCCATGCGATCGCGACCAAGGCGACTGCGAAAGGCATGCACGTCGCACTCGCTCGCGGCGCCTTCCTCGACCGGGATTTCGTGCTGGCGGTGGGAGGCTTGTCGGGGCGATCGCTCGCCGTCGTCGCGAAGGACGGGGACCGGTACGTCGCGCTCGCGAGCTTCTGCGCCGACATCCCGCGCGATGCAGCCGCGCTTCCGCTGACGCTGAAGCTGCTCGTCGACTGCTCCGGCTCGATGGGCGGGGACAGCATCGAAGCGGCCCGCCGCGCGCTGCATCGCATCCTCGCGAGCCTCGAGCCCGCCGACCGGTTCTCGTTCTCGCGCTTCGGCAGTCACGCGGTCCACGAGACGCGCGGCCTCGTCGCGGGGGACGAGCACGGCGTGCGCGACGCGGCCGAGCGCATCGGACGGATGGACGCGGACCTCGGCGGTACCGAGATGACGGCGGCGCTCCAGCAGGTCTTCGCGATCGGCGGGCGCGACGGGGCGTCCGATGTCCTGCTCCTGACCGACGGCGAGGTGTGGGACGCCGACCATCTGATCGCCGAGGCGCGGGGTGCGCGCCAGCGCGTGTTCGCCGTCGCGATCGGCAGCGCGCCGGCCGAGGGCGTCCTGCGCCGGCTCGCGGAAGCCACCGGCGGCGCGTGCGAGTTCGTCGCGCCGAACGAGGATGCGGAAGCGGCGATCCTGCGCATGTTCGCCCGGCTTCGGGCGCCTCGCGTCGAGCGCGCCGACGTCGCGTGGCCCGCCGCGCCCGCGTGGTCGACGCCGCTGCCGTCCGGGCTCTTCGGCGGCGAGACGATCCACGCGTTCGCCGGTTTCGATGCGGCGCCATTGGGGACGGTCGCGCTCGCGCTCCGCGCAAAGGACGGAACACCGCCCCTCACGGCCGCCGCGCAGTTCGGCGCGGAGGTCGTCGGGGACCGGACGCTCGCGCGCATCGCGGCTGCGCGGCGGATCGAGAACGCCGCCGAGGAGGAGAAGCTCCGGCTCGCCCTCGAGTACGGGCTGCTCACCGCGAGGACGAACCTGATCGTCGTCCACGAGCGCGCGGCGGGCGAGAAGGCCACGGACCTGCCGAAGCTCGCGCACGTCGCGCAGATGCACGCGGCGGGGTGGCATGGGGTGGGAGGCGTCCGCAACGCCGTCCAGTCCGTCGACTTCTCGTCGCTCGAATGTCTGGATCGCGTCGAAAGCATGGTGGACTATGCCTTTGACGGCGTGGAGGCGCCGCACGATCGCGGCTTCGTCGCCAAGCAGGCGCGACCGGAGGTGCTTCACGTGTCCGCACCCTCGACACCGCGACCGCTCGCGGCCCTCATCCACGCGCTGGAGCTCGCCGGACCTCACGGACTTCCGCGCACCGTCGACGCTCTGGTCCGCATGGGCCTGCCCCGCGATCTCGCGGAAATGCTGCGCGCCGCGATCGCGGCCGGACACGACGAGTGCGAGGTCGTCGAGGCGTACCTCGAGGCCGTCGCGACGTGGGCCGACGATGCGGCCGCTCCGCTGTCGCGACATCTGCGCCGCGCGGTGCTGCACCTGTTCGCCAACGCTGCGCAGGGTCGTGACGTGCGGGCGCTGACGCGCGTCATGATCGACGAGTGGGCCGGGTCGGCCGCGGCGGCGCACGCCGCACACGGGGCGGACGAGGCGTACTGACGCGCGGGGGGCGGCGCCGCCGGACGGACGCGCCAGGATCGGCGCGCCCGCGGGAAGGTTTTCGCCCCCGACCCTCGCATCGCGAAGATCGTCCGACAGACCGCGCCTCGCCGCGAGGCCGCGTGCCGACGAACGGTGCAGGCTGGCTCACGCCATGAGCCGGGCCTCCGCGCACCATGGCTCCATCACACGCGATGGAGGGAGCCATCATGACGATGACCGTGAAGAGGACCGTTGCGGCAATGACCGTCGCCGCGGTGATTCTGCCCGGATGTGCGACGCGCCCCGACAACGTCGTCGCGAGCAGCGTGTCGTCGAGCCGCTACGCCGACCGGACCTGCAAGAGCCTGTCGCGCGAGCTCGACGAAGTGCAGGACGCGCTGCGCGTGCAGTCCGCCAAGCTCAACGACAAGGCGAATCAGGACGCGGTGGTCACCGGCGTCGGCGTCATCCTGTTCTGGCCGGTGCTGTTCGCGCTCGGCAACAACTCGGGCCTCGAGGGCGACGTCGCGCGGCTGAAGGGAGAGGAGCAGGCGATTCGCAGGCAGATGCGCGAGGCCGACTGCGAGGTGCCACCGCCAAAGGCCGCGCCTGACGGCGGGACCGCCGCGACTGGGCCCGCGACGGGCGTGCCCGCGGGATCCGTCCAGGCGGTCAGCACCGCCCCGGGCGGCGGCAATCCGACGATCCCGGCGCCGGCCCGCCGCAGCGAGGGCGGGATGCAGTAGGGCGCGCCCGAGAGGGCGAACATCGGCGACACCTCGCCCGGGCACGGCCACCGGTGGCGTTCGCGCGCGCCCCGGGGCGCAGTCACGCGCGCCTTGCCGCGATCGAAGGTTCCGTCGACGCCGCACCCGCTCGTCGGCTTCCGTGCGCAGCGCGATCACTCGCGCAATTCGTCGCCGAACCGCTTCGCCGGACACCCGAGGATCGTCACCGGCTCGCCCGCCTGCGCGAACCCCGCCATCCCCGAACCTGCGACCGAAGTCGCCCGC
>CALDKM010000234.1:0-9315 GCA_937898875.1 uncultured Pseudomonadota bacterium
TCGTCGTCGGTGACCACGGCGGAAATCCGCCCGTCGCGCGGCCGGCGGTTGACCATGACGGCCGGCAGCCCGTACCCGCGGCACCGCGCCGCGACGTCGTCGTCCCAGCGCGCGGACGCGACGACGACGCCGTCGACGCGTCGCGCCGCCAGCTCCGCGAGCGCCCCGTGCTCGCGCTCCTGCCGGTTGTCGGTGTTCGCGATGATCGCCGTGTAGCCGCGCGGGACGAGCACGCGCTCGATCCCGCGCAGGATCGGCGGGAACACCGGGTTGGCGATGTCGGGGAGAAGCACGCCGATCGTGGCGGTGCGCCTCGTGCGGAGCCCCGCCGCGACCGCGTCGGGCGCATAGCCGAGCCTGCGCACGACGCGCTCGACCCGGCGCGCCACCGCCTCGCTCACGAGGCCACGCGTGTGCGGCCTGAGCACGCGCGACACGGTCGACGGGTGCACGCCGGCGGCGGCGGCGACGTCGCGAAGCGTGGGGCGGCGGGTGGGCATCGGGCGGACGGGCAGGCGCGGACGGCCTCCAGTCTTGCGCGATTTCCCCGGATGGTCTAGCGTTCGTGCAATCGATTGCAAGCGCGAGGCGGCCGCCGGTGGCCGGCCGCCGGAGGACCCGAGGATGAGCAAGGCGAAGCGCCCGGAACCCCGGCAGATCCGGCCGGGCGACGTCGATCCGCTGCCCCCCCGGCGGATCCGGCCGGACGACGTCGACCCGCGCCACGACTGGTCGCGGCCGCTGCAGGCGCCCGGTCGAACGCAGGTCGACTTCGAGGAGCGCGTCGACTTCCGGCGGCTGCACGACTACCGGCTCGCGCGCACGCGCGCGGCGCTGGCGGGGAGCGGGCTGGGCGCGCTCCTGTGCTTCGACCAGCACAACATCCGCTACACGACCAGCACGGTGATCGGCGAGTGGGCGCGCGACAAGCTCACGCGCTACTCGCTCCTGACCGGCAACGGCGACCCCTACATCTGGGACTTCGGCTCGGCCGCGAAGCACCACCGACTGCACGCCCCGTGGCTGCACCACGACCATTGCCGCGCCGGGCTCCTCGGCCTCCGCGGCGCGACCGGGGCGGACATCATGCTGTTCCGCGAGGCCGCGCGCGAGATCCGCGCGATCCTCGACGAGGAGGGCGTGGGCGACATGCCGCTCGGGCTCGACGTCTGCGAGCCGCCGCTCCTGTTCGAGCTCCAGAAGGCCGGCATCGAGGTGCGCGACGGGCAGCAGGTGATGCTCGCCGCGCGCGAGGTCAAGAACATCGACGAGCTGACGCTGCTCAACATGGCGGCGGCGATGGTCGACGGCGTCTATCAGGACATCGCCGAGGCGCTCAAGCCCGGCGTGCGCGAGTCGGAGATCGTCGCGCTCGCCACGGCGCGGCTCTACGAGATGGGGTCGGATTGCGTCGAGGCGATCAACTCGATCTCGGGCGAGCGCTGCTCGCCGCATCCGCACAACTTCACCGACCGGCTGATCCGCCCGGGCGACCAGGCGTTCTTCGACGTGATCCAGTCGTTCATGGGCTACCGCACCTGCTACTACCGGACGTTCAACGTCGGTCGCGCGACGCCCGCGCAGCACACCGCCTACCAGAAGGCGCGCGAATGGATGGACAAGGCGATCGCGTGCCTCAGGCCCGGCGTGTCGAGCGACGAGGTCGCGCGCGCGCTGCCGACCGCGCAGGACATCGGGTTCCCGTCGGAGATGGAGGCGTTCGGGCTGAACTTCTGCCACGGCCTGGGTCTCGGACTCCACGAGCGGCCGCTGGTCTCGCGCCTCACCTCGCTCGACGAGCCGATCGAGCTCAAGGCAGGCATGGTGTTCGCCGTCGAGACCTACTGCCCGGCGACCGACGGCGTCTCCGCGGCACGCATCGAGGAGGAGGTGATCCTGACGCCGACCGGCGCGAAGATCATCTCGCTCTACCCGGCCGAGGAACTGCCGATCGCCAACCGATACTGAGGAACACGACATGACGAACACGACGCGCCCCGGCGCGCACCGGCTGGGCTGGATCGGCATCGGCCGCATGGGCTTCCCGATGGCACAGCGGCTCGCGAAGGCCGGATGCGACATCGCCGTCTGGAACCGGACGAAGTCGAAAGCCGAGCCGCTCGCGGCGGCCGGCGCGACGATCGTCGACTCGCCCGCGGCGCTCGCCGACCGCGACGTCGTGTTCACGATGGTGTCGACGTCGGCCGACCTCGAGGACGTCGTCGGCGGCGCGCACGGGCTCCTGTCGCGCCGTGGGCACGCGCCGAAGGTGCTGGTCGACTGCTCGACGATATCGTCCGAGTCGAGCGCGAAGGTGCGCGCCGCGATGGGACGGGCGGGCGGCGCGATGCTCGCGGCCCCGGTGTCGGGAAACGCGAAGGTGGTCAAGGCGGGCCGGCTCTCGATCGTCGCGTCCGGTCCCGCCGACGCCTACGCTATCGCGCAGCCGTACCTCGAGGCGGTCGGGCAGGGCGTCTCGTACGTCGGCGACGGCGAGCTCGCGCGCACGGTCAAGATCTGCCACAACGTCCTGCTCGGCATCGTCGCGCAGTCCCTCGCCGAGATCACCGTGCTCGCCGAGCGTGCCGGCGTCCCGCGCCACGCGTTCCTCGACTTCATCAACAAGAGCGTGATGGGCTCGATGTTCACGCGCTACAAGACGCCCGCGATCGTCAAGCTGGACTTCACGACGACGTTCACGCCGGTGCTGCTCAAGAAGGACCTCGACCTCGGGCTCTCGGCGGCGCGGGAGCTCGGCGTACCGATGCCGATCACCGCCGCCACGCGCGAGATCATCCAGGCGGTCGTCGGCGCGGGCTACGCGGACGAGGACTTCATGCGCCTGCTGACGCTCGAAGCGCAGGGCGCGGGCATGACGCTCGCGCCCGAGGACGTCGCGGTCTCGGACGGACTGAGCTAGCCCCCTTCACCTTTGCGGGAGAACTGCATGCGCCCCCTCCGGATGCTCGTCGCCGGTCTCGCCGCGCTCGTCGCGTTCGCGGCGCCCGTCGCCGCCCAGCCGCGGCCGTCGAAGCCGGTGCGGATCGTCGTGCCGTTCACGCCGGGCAGCGCGACCGACATCATCGCGCGCACGCTCGCCGAGCGGCTGCAGGGCGCGCTCGGCCAGCCGGTGGTCGTCGAGAACCGCCCCGGCGCCGGCGGGACGATCGGCGCGGCCGTGGTCGCGCAGTCGGCGCCCGACGGCTACACGTTCCTCGTGCAGTCGTCCGGGCACACGGTCAACCCGCACATCTACACGTCGCTCCCGTACGACACGCTGCGCGACTTCGCCGGCGTCACGCCCCTCGTGCAGCTGCCCAACGTGCTCATCGTCGCGCCGTCGAAGGGGTACAAGTCGGTCTCCGATCTCGTCGCCGCCGCGAAGGCGAAGCCGGGCGCGCTCAACTACGCGTCGGCCGGCACCGGCAGCGCCACGCACATGAACTCGGAGAAATTCCGCGCGGCCGCCGGCATCGATGCGGTCCACGTGCCGATGAAGGGAACGCCCGAGGCGATCACCGAGACGATCTCGGGGCGCGTCGACTGGTTCTTCGCGCCGCTCGTCTCGGCGGCCTCGATGATCAAGGACGGCAAGGCGGTCGCGCTCGGCGTCGGCACGTCGAAGCGCTCGGCGCTGCTTCCCGACGTCCCGACGACGGTCGAGGCGGGCGTGCCCGGCTCCGACTACTCGTTCTGGATCGGCCTGCTCGCACCGGCGAAGACGCCGCGCGAGATCGTCGACAGGCTGGACCAGGACGTCGTCAGAGTGATGACCTCGCCCGAGATGAAGGAGCGCCTGGCGAGCCTCGGCGCCGAGGCGTGGACGATGTCGCCCGCGGCATTCGACGACTACATCAGGCAGGAACTCGCGGCGAACGCGTCGATCGTGAAGGCTGCGGGGATCAAGCCCAACTAGGGCCCCGAAGCGCGCTTCGCGCGTCCTCCGACGGGGGACCCGGGGGAGACGTCGGGTGGGCCGGAAGCCCGAAGCCCCCGGCCTACCTGAGCCGGGCGACGCCCCGCTCGTAGGGACCGAGGTCGAGGTACTTTCCGGGCGGGGGCGGCGCGCCGCCCCCGCCGAACTCGGCGCGGATCGCGAGCACGTTGCGCAGCCCGTCGACGTCGAGCTTCGCGTCCGGCGCCAGGCCGAAGCGCGGCTCGACGAGCGCAGCATAGGTCTTCGCGGCGAGGTCCGGCGAAAGCTTGAGCCGGTCGGCGAGCATCGCGACCGTCGCGTCCCGGTTCGCGGGGTCCGACGCCCAGCGCAGCGCCTCGACATAGCCGGCGACGTAGCGCTCGACGAGGGGGCCGTGGTCGCGCACCCAGGCGCGCATCGCGAACGCGCTCGACGCCTGGTAGGGACCGATCAGGTCGACGGCGCGGCCCATGCTCTTCAGGCCGTTGGCCTCCGCTTCGAACGAGTAGGGCGGGTTGAGCGTCGAGGCGGCGTTGTCGCGCGACTCCATCATCGCCTTCCCGCGCTGGAACGTGCCGCCCGCGACCTTGACCTGGTAGTCGGAGGGCACGACGCCGGCGTTCTTCAGGATCTTCATCGCCTGCAGCGCGTACGCGGTGTTGGGCGCGTCGACGAGCAGCGTCCTCCCTTTCATGCCGGCAAGCGTGCGGACGTCCGGCTGAACGTAGAGCTCGTTCATGCTGCTGTCGCCGCCCATCACGATCACGACGTCGCGCTTGCCGACTTCGACCATCGAGATCGCGTTGTCGGCCGCCGCGTGCGCGATGTCGAACGCGCCCGACGCCAGCCCGTCGCGGAGCTCGGTCGAGTTCTGCGTGAACTGCAGGTCGACCGCCACGCCGTGCTTCGCGAACGTACCGCGCGCGAGCCCGGTCCACAGCGCGAGGTTCTGCGCCCCGGGGAAGACCTTGACGCGGACGGGCTCCGGCGCCTGCGCCGCCGCCGCCCCCGCCAACGAGAGCGCCGCAATCGCGACTGCCCGACCGACGTTCATCCATCCTCCCGGGGCGCCCCGGACGGGCGCGCCTCGCAGCATCGGGCAAACGCGCGCGCCGCGCAAGCGCGCTATGATGGGCTCGATCTTCCCAACGCCCGGGATCCGCGATGAATGCGACCTTCGATCCGAACCGGAGGCGGCTCCTCGCCGCCGCCTCCGCCGCGCCGCTCGCGTCGCTCATCGCCGCATGCGCGGGCGTTCCCGGCGCCGCCGACGGCCCGCCCGCGCCGGCGCCCGTGCTCGAGCCCGGCGACCGCTGGGTCTACAGCGGCCGCGACGGCTTCCGCGATCCGCTCCTCTGGGACGAGACGCGCGAAGTGGTCGCGGCGAGCGCCGCCGGCATCGACATACGCGTCGGCTGGAAAGGGCCGCGCATCGACACGACGCGCGTCGAGCACTGGACGTCGCCGGGCGACCTCGCGGTCGGCGCGATCTTCGACAACGAGACGCGACGTTTCGCGCAGCCGCTGCCGCGCTGGCGCTACCCGCTCACGCGGGGCGATAGCTGGTCGCTCTTCGCGGCCAACGTGAGCGAGCCGGGCGGGCGCGCCGGAACGATCAACTACCACGCGCGTGTCGCGGGATGGCGGTCGATCGCGACGCCCGCGGGCACGTTCGACGCGATCGGCATTCGCGTGCTGATCCGGCTCGACGACGAGGAGTTCTGGCGCACTGCGACCGAGTGCAACCACCTCTTCTGGTACGCCCCGTCCGTCGGCAACACGGTCCTCGAAGAGAAGGAAGCCCAGTACTTCGACAAGGGCGACCCGCTTTCGCGCGCGACGTTCCGCAGCCAGCATGCGGTGATCGAGCTGACGTCGTTCCGGCGCGGCTAGGACATGCGCCTCGCGCGGCCCCCGGCGAGCGACGCCCGCTACGCGGGCTTGCGCGCCCGCCGCTTCGGTCGGGGCGCGGCCTTCGCCGCTGCACTCCGCAGTGCGGCGCCGAGCGCGGATCGCACCCAGGGCGCCATCGCGTGCGCGCCCTCGAGCGCGTCGTCGGGGGCGCGAAAATAGCCCATCGCATGCCGCGCGCCGCCCTTGGTCGTGTACTCGAACGCCGGCAGGCCGAGATCCGAGAACTCGCCGCGATTGACGTCGTCCGCGCGCAGGTATGGCACGTCGTCGTCGACGATCGCGACGAACAGGCCGTCGACGTAGACGCCGTGCCCGCCGAACATCGCGCGCGTGGCGACCGTGCGTCCGCCGGCGCGCATCAGCTCGCGCAGGTGGTCGATGAAGCCGGACGAGTTGGCCACGCCGGCCCGCCCGCGTCGACTACGACAATCCGAGCCGCTGCCAGATCGTCGTCGTGAGCGACGCCTGGTTCAGCGTGTAGAAGTGCAGGCCGGGGGCGCCGCGCGCGACGAGCTTCGCGCACAGGTCGGTCACGACGTCGAGCCCGAAGGCGCGGATCGACGCGACGTCGTCGCCGTAGCCCTCGAGGCGCCTCCGGATCCAGCGGGGGATCTCGGCACCGCACGCATCCGAGAAGCGCGCGAGCTTCGACGCGCTCGCGATCGGCATGATGCCCGGCACGATCGGGACGCGGATGCCCATCGCGTCGCAGTCGTCGACGAACCGAAGGTACGCGTCGGCGTTGAAGAAGTACTGCGTGATCGCCGAATTCGCGCCGGCCTCGACCTTGCGCTTGAAGTTCGCGAGGTCGGCCTGCGGCGAGCCCGCCTGCGGGTGCATCTCCGGGTACGCCGCCACGTCGACGTGGAACCAGTCGCCGGACACCTCGCGGATGAACGCGACGAGCTCGTTCGCGTAGCGGAACTCGCCCGCGTCGAACGTGCCGGACGGCATGTCGCCGCGCAGCGCGACGAGGTGGCGGATGCCGTGCCCGCGGTATTGCGCGAGCACCTCGGCGAGGCTCGCCCGCGTCGAGCCGATGCACGAGATGTGCGGCGCGGCCGGCACGCCCTCGGCGCGGATCTCGAGGACCGTCTCGAGCGTGCCTTCGCGCGTCGAGCCGCCCGCGCCGAACGTGACGGAACAGAACGCGGGCTTGAGCTGCGAGAGCTGGCGGCGAGCCGCGCGCAGCTTCTCGACGCCCTCGGCCGTGCGCGGCGGAAAGAACTCGAGACTGTACGAACGTGCCGCTGCGCTCACCGCGACGCCTCCTGGCGCGGGGAGGGAAGCACGATCGCGGCGATCGCCCAGGTGATCAGGCTGTAGACGATCGCGCCGAACACGCCGGACCAGAATCCCGACACGCGGAAGCCCTCGAGGAACGATCCGACCCACCAGAACAGGAGGCCGTTGATCACGAAGATGAACAAGCCGAGCGTGAGGATCGTCGCCGGCAGCGTCAGCAGGAACAGGATCGGGCGGATCAGCGCGTTGATCAGGCCGAGCACGAGCGCGGCGATCAGCGCCGCCCCCATCGAGTCGACGGTCACCCACGGGAACACGTAGGGCAGCAGGAACAGCGCGAGCGCGTTGATGAGCCAGGCGACGAGGATTCGCATCGGGGACCTCCGGTTCAGGCGGAGCGGCCGCCGGCGTAGGGTTTGAGGATCGCGTGGAGCGTGGCGTGCACCGGCGCCTCGAGGCCGGACTCGCGCGCCATGCGCGCGACCGCCCCGGAGAGCCACGGCACCTCGAGCCGGAAGCCCGACTCGAGGTCGTTCAGCATCGACGAGCGCATCGCCGCGGGCAGGCCGTCGGCGAACGCGAGCTGCTTCGCGACGAAGTCGTCGGGCAGCACGACGCCACGCGCGCGACCGACCGCCGACACTTCGCGCATCGCCGCCTCGAGCGTCGCCCGCAGGTCGGGATCGGCGCGGACGACGCCGATCGGCACACGCGCCGCCGACGTGATGCCCGAGAACGACGCGAGGAACACGAACTTCTCCCACAGCGCGCGCCGGATGTCGGGGGCGAGCTCGATCT
Organism: uncultured Pseudomonadota bacterium; assembly: GCA_937898875.1. Classification (GTDB taxonomy): domain Bacteria; phylum Pseudomonadota; class Gammaproteobacteria; order Burkholderiales; family Casimicrobiaceae; genus VBCG01. The sequence goes on from CALDKM010000234.1 coordinate 7,874, forward strand.
CGATGCCCGCCGAGCGGCACGCGTCGGCGTAGGCGGCGGCGCGGCCGTCCGGTCCGCCCGGAAACGCTCCCACGCGGAGCCGCGCCATCGTGCCGGTGTGCGCGATCACGCCGGGCGCGCGGATCGTCGCTGCGATGTAGGCGACGCCGCCCAGCACGTGCGCGGGGCCTAGCACGGCGGCCACCCGGTCGGCGCTCTCGACGCCGTTCTGGAACGGGATCACGACGCCGCCGTTCGACACGACGTCTGCGAGCTGCGGCGCGGTCGCGTCGACGTCCCACAGCTTGACGCACAGCATCGCGACGTCGACGGGGCCGAGCGCCGGGAGGTCGTCGGTCGCGGGGCAGCGCACGGTCGCGTTGCCGAGCGCGCTCTCGATCGCAAGTCCGTGCTCGCGGATCGCTGCGAGGTGGCGCCCGCGCGCGACGAACGTGACGTCGTGGCCCGCCTGCGCGAGCCTCGCGCCGAAGTACCCGCCGACGCCACCGGCGCCGATCACCGCGATCTTCATCACCGTTCCTTCATCCCGACCTCGCCCGCGATCGCGGGCAGCGCAGCCCTCGTGGGTCCGGCTGAAGCCCGACGCGGTGCGTCCTGCCCGTCGCTCGGAAGCCCGACCCGCATGGGGCCGACCCACAAAGTCCCGGCCGCGCACGCCGCCGATCCGGACGCATCGTTGCGGACCTTCCCGCGAATCAATACCGGTACGAATCCCCCTTGTAGGGACCGGTCCGCTCCACCCCTATGTAGCGAGCCTGCTTGTCGGAGAGGTCGGTGAGCTTCGCGCCGAGCTTGGAAAGCTGCAGCCGCGCGACCTTCTCGTCGAGGTGCTTCGGCAGCACGTAGACGCCGACCGGGTAGCGGCCGTCGCGCTGCCGCGCGCTGGTCCACAGCTCGATCTGCGCCATCACCTGGTTGGCGAACGACGAGCTCATGACGTAGGACGGGTGGCCCGTGCCGCAACCCAGGTTCACGAGGCGCCCTTCCGCGAGCAGGATGATCCGCTTGCCGTCCGGGAAGATCACGTGGTCGACCTGGGGCTTGATGTTCTCCCACCTGCACGCCTTGAGGCCCGCGACGTCGATCTCGTTGTCGAAGTGGCCGATGTTGCACACGATCGCGTTGTTCTTCATGCGCTTCATGTGCTCGAACGTGATCACGTCGATGTTGCCGGTCGCGGTCACGAAGATGTCCGCCTTGTCGCAGGCGTCGTCCATCGTGACGACGCGGTACCCCTCCATCGCCGCCTGCAGCGCGCAGATCGGGTCGATCTCGGTGACCCACACCTGCGCCGACAGAGCGCGCAGCGCCTGCGCGCTGCCCTTGCCGACGTCGCCGTAGCCCGCGACGACCGCAACCTTGCCGGCGACCATCACGTCGGTCGCGCGCTTGATGCCGTCGACGAGCGACTCGCGGCAGCCGTAGAGGTTGTCGAACTTCGA
>CALDKM010000235.1:0-2732 GCA_937898875.1 uncultured Pseudomonadota bacterium
CGGCCGGCGCCGCAGGTACGGCAGCCGCAGGCGCGTTCGCCGTCTCGAGCCTGCGCATGCGAGAGTCGAGGTCGACGTAGAGGTCGCGCTGCCGCTTCTGCGCCTCGGCGAGCTCGTGCGTCAGCACCTCGATCTGGCCGCGCATCCGCGCGATGTCCGCCTTGAGCTGCTCGACCGCGCCGAACATCTCGACCAGCCCCTGCGACTTCAGCTGCTGCTCGAGCGTCGCGATGCGGTCCTCGAGCTGCTTCTGCACCTGCGTCAGGCGCACGTTCGTCTCGGCGATGCGCTTTCGCGCCTCCTCGTCGTCGAACAGCGCCGCGTGCGCGACGCCGCCGGCGAGCGCGAGCGCCAGCGCCGTCGCGAGCCCGGCGCGCCGCAACGCGTTCGCGCGCATCATTCGCCGGCGTAGAGGAGGTCGTCGCGCCGGTTCTCGGCCCACGCCGCCTCGTCGTGGCCCGGATTCTTCGGCTTCTCCTTGCCGAAGCTGACCGTTTCGATCTGAGACTCCTGCGCGCCGAGCAGCATCATCATCCGCTTCACCGAGTCGGCGCGCTTCTGGCCGAGCGCGATGTTGTACTCGCGCGAGCCGCGCTCGTCGGTGTTGCCCTGGATCGTCATGCGCGCGTTCCTGTTGCCCGCGAGATAGCGCCCGTGCGCCTCGATCACCGGCTTGTACTCGTCCTTGACGACGAAGCTGTCGAAGTCGAAGTACACGCTGCGCTTCGACAGCACGTTCGCCGGATCCTTGAGCGGATTGCCGCCCGCGGTCCCGGCGCGGGACGCGCCGGCCGACGTGCCGGAGACGCCCGAGGTACCGGCCCCGCTCGTGCTCGCGCCGGACGTGCCGGATGCGGCGCCGGACGCGGCGCGATCCTCGACGGGCGCCGCATCCTGCGTTGTCGGCGTGCTCTGGCATCCGGCGAGGAGCGCCACGAATGCGGCGGCGACGAAGAGTCTGTGCATGCTGTCCTCCTGGGAGTTGCGGACGGGCGGAACGTCTGTCCGGAAGATTCGCGCTAGCGGGGCAGCGGGCCCCACGCGGGTTCGCGCACGTCGGTGGCGGGCGCGACGATGCGCTGCTTCACGCGCCCGTCGGCGGACACCGCGTTCAAGATACCACGCCCGCCGGTCTCGTTCGCGTAGAGCACGAGGCGGCCGTTGGGCGCGATGCTGGGCGATTCGTCGAGCGGGCCGGCGGTCAGCACCTGCGTCTGGCGGGTCGCGAAGTCCATGATCGCGATCTGGTAGCGGCCGCCGTCGCGCCGCACGTAGACCATGCCCTTGCCGTCGGGCAGCGGGCGCGGCGACACGTTGTAGCTGCCGTCGAACGTGATGCGCTCGACCGCGCCGCCGTCGACGCCGACGCGGTAGACCTGCGGGCTGCCGCCGCGATCGGACGTGAACAGGATCGAGCGGCCGTCGGGCATGAACCACGCCTCGGTGTCGACGCCCGGCGAGCTCATCAGGCGCTTGACGCCGGAGCCGTCGGCGTTCATCAGGTAGAGCTGCGAGCCGCCGTCGCGCGTGAGCGTCACCGCGAGCTGCCGGCCGTCGGGCGACCAGGCGGGAGCGCTGTTGCTGCCGCGGAACGCGGCCACCGCCGTGCGGGCGCCGGTCGAGAGGCTCTGCACGTAGACGACCGGCTTCCTCTGCTCGAGCGAGACGTATGCGATCCGCGTTCCGTCGGGCGACCAGCGCGGCGACAGCATCGGCTCGTCGGTGCTGACGATCGTCTGCGGGTCGGCGCCGTCGGCGTCGGCGACGACGAGCTGGTAGCGCGGCCCCTGCTTCGCGACGTAGGCGATGCGGGTCGAGAACACGCCGCGCTCGCCGGTGAGCTTCGCGTAGATCTCGTCGGCGATCCGGTGGGCGGTCGCGCGGAACTGGGCCTGCGTCACCGTGAACTGCGTGGACGCGAGCGTGCCGCCGCGCACCGAATCGACGAGCGCGTACCGCACGTCGACGCGGCCGTCCCCCAGCGGACGCATCGTGCCGACGACGACGGCGTCGGCGCCGCGGCCCCGCCACACGTCGATGCGCACGTCCTCGGCGCGCGCCGGCCGCGGCACGATGCCGCCGGTGTCGACGCCCCGGAAGAGCCCCGAGCGCTCGAGGTCGGCGGCGACGATGCCCGAGATGCCCAGCGGGAACGCCGACTCGCCTTCGAACGGAACGACCGCGATCGGGATCGCCGTGCCTGCACCGCCGACGATCTCGATCGTGAGCTGCGCGCGCGCCGGAGCGACGAGCGCGAGGACGGCGGCGAGGAGGGAGAGAAACGAGCGTCGGAGCGGCAATCTCATCGGCGTGGGGGTTCGAGGGCGTGGCGATGCCCCGGCGGCGACGTCCTCCCCACGCGCCCCGGAGCGGTGATTATAACGACCGTGGGGGTCGATCCGGGTTCAATGTCGCGAAGAATTCAATGCGGCGCGATCGCGGTCGCCATGCCGAACGCGTTTTCGAGCCGGTCGGCGGCCCGGCGCGCGTCGTCGCGTGTCGGATAGGGTCCGACATAGACGCGGTAGAGCCCGCCCGCCTGGCGGACGCGCGGTTCGGCCGACGCCGACGCGAGCTGGCCCTGCACGTGGGCGAGGAAGGACCGCGCGTTCGGCTCGCTCGCGAACGCGCCCAGCTGCACGACGAAGCCCCCGTTCGACGGCTGGACCGCGGGCTCCGACGGTGCGGGGAGGCCCGCCGCGGCGGGCACCGGCGCCGCGACGACGGGCGCA
>CALDKM010000236.1:0-4745 GCA_937898875.1 uncultured Pseudomonadota bacterium
TGCGCGGCGTGCAGCAGGCCGCGTTCATCAACAGCATCGTCACGGTGGCCAAGGTCATCCCGATCATGGTCTTCATCGTCCTCCTGTTCTTCGCCTTCAAGATGGACCTGTTCCGGTTCAATCTCTACGGCGGCGACCTGACGGTGGGCCTGTTCGAACAGGTCAAGGCGACGATGCTGGTCACGGTGTTCGTGTTCATCGGCATCGAAGGGGCGAGCGTGTACTCGCGGTTCGCCAAGGAGCGCTCGGACGTCGGCAGCGCGACGATCCTCGGCTTCATCGGCGTCACGTGCCTGATGGTGCTGGTGACGCTGCTGCCGTACGCTGTGCTTCAGCGGGCGGACATCGCCGGCATGCGCCAGCCGTCGATGGCGGGGGTGCTCGAGTCGGTGGTCGGTCCGTGGGGCGCGGTCTTCGTCAGCGTGGGGCTCATCGTCTCGGTGCTCGGCGCCTACCTCGCCTGGGCGCTGATCTGCGCCGAGGTGATGTTCAACGCGGGCAAGTCGAAGGACATGCCCAGGGCATTCGCCAGGGTCAACGCGAACAACGTGCCGGTCGTCGCGATGTGGGTGACGAGCATCATCATCCAGGTCATCGTGATCACCACGTACTGGTCGCGCGACGCCTTCGCGCTGATGCTGAACCTGACCAGCGCGACGACGCTGATCCCGTACCTGTTCGTCGCCGCCTACGGGCTGATGATCGCGCAGCGCGGCGAAACGTACGAGGTGCGCCCCGAGGAGCGCCGGCGCGACCTGATCCTCGCGTCGCTGGCCGTGGCCTATACGGTGTTCATGATCTACGCCGGCGGCCTGAAGTTCATCCTGCTGTCGGCCGTCCTCTTCGCGCCGGGCACGGTGCTGTACTACATCGCGCGGCGCGAGCAGGGCAAGCCGGTCTTCGACAAGACCTCGGATTGGGTCGTATTCGGCGTCATCGTCGCCGCTGCCGTCTACGGCGTCTACGGCCTCGCCACCGGTTCCATCTCCATCTAGACGGATATTCTCGGAGTTCATCATGACGAAGGCAAAGGAAGTGAAGTTCGGCGTTCACTCGGAGGTCGGCCAGCTGCGCAAGGTGATGGTGTGCGCACCCGGTCGCGCGCACCAGCGCCTGACGCCGTCCAACTGCGACCAGCTGCTGTTCGACGACGTGCTGTGGGTCGAGAACGCCAAGCGCGACCACTTCGACTTCATGCAGAAGATGCGCGACCGCGGCATCGAGGTGGTCGAGATGCACAACCTGCTGGCCGAGACCGTCGCGGTGCCCGAGGGCAAGAAGTGGATCCTCGACCATCAGGTCGTGCCGGACCAGGTCGGCCTGGGCTTCATCGACGAGCTGCGCAGCTACCTCGAGGGACTCTCCAACCGCGATCTCGCCGAGACGCTGATCGGCGGACTGTCCACGCTCGAGTTTCCGGAATCGGTCGGCGGCAAGGCCCTCAAGATCGTCAAGGAGGCCGCCGGCGTCACCGAATACCTGCTGCCGCCGCTGCCGAACACGCTGTACACGCGCGACACCACCTGCTGGATCTACGGCGGCGTGACGCTCAATCCGCTGTACTGGCCGGCGCGGCACGAGGAAACGATCCTCACCACGGCGATCTACAAGTTCCATCCCGACTTCGCGGGCAAGGTCAACGTTTGGTGGGGCGACCCGACCAAGGACCACGGCCTGGCGACGCTGGAGGGCGGCGACGTGATGCCGATCGGCAAGGGCAACGTGCTCATCGGCATGAGCGAGCGCACGTCGCGGCAGGCGATCAGCCAGCTCGCGGCGACGCTGTTCGCGAAGAAGGCGGCCGAGCGCGTGATCGTGGCCGCGATGCCGAAGATCCGCGCGGCGATGCACCTCGACACCGTCTTCACGTTCGCGGACCGCGACTGCGTGCTGCTGGCGCCGGACTTCCTCGCGAAGACGACGACCTTCTCGTATCGGCCGAGCAACCATCCGAGCGGCGTCGAGTTCCACGCGGAGCGCAAGCCGTTCGTCGAGGTCGTGCGCGAGGCGCTGGGCCTCAAGAAGCTGCGGGTCGTCGAGGCCGGCGGCACCGACTACCAGCGCGAGCGCACGCAGTGGGACAGCGGCGCGAACCTGGTCTGCGCGTCGCCGGGCGTCGTCTACGCGTACGACCGCAACACCTACACGAACACGCTGCTGCGCAAGGAAGGCATCGAGGTGATCTCGATCGTCGGCGCGGAGCTCGGGCGCGGCCGCGGCGGCGGCCATTGCATGACCTGCCCGATCATCCGGGATCCGGTCGAGTTCTGACCGCGGCGGGAATCCGTGCCGCCGGCGCGACGCTCGTCGGCGGCACGGCGCTTCGTCGCCGCCTCGTCCCGGGGTCTCGCGCGACCCGGCGGCGTGCTGCCTCGTTCGGCGAACAAGCATAATCTCGCTCCGTCCCGGGTCGACGCCCGGGCCGGAACGCTGCAGGCCACAGGACGATGAACACGCCCGCCGAACCGCAACCGCTCTCGATGACCGACGCGGTCGTTCCCGTCGCCAGCCTGATCGTGCTGGTGGCGCTTTCGTACTTCCTGTTCGGCGATGCCGGGGCGTCCGGCCCGAACCAGGTCGCGCTCACCGTCGCGACGATGATCGCGGTGTTCATCGGCTGGCGCCACGGCCATACGCTCGAGTCGCTGCGCGACGCCGCGGTCCACAGCGTCGGCTCGGGCATCGGCGCGATGTTCATCCTGCTCGCGGTCGGCTCGCTGATCGGGACGTGGGCGATGTCCGGCACGCTGGTGGCGATGGTCTACTACGGGCTGCAGATCCTCTCCCCGAACTATTTCTACGTGACCGCGGCCGCGACCTGCGCGGTGGTGGCGGCGAGCATCGGCAGCTCGTGGACGGTGGTCGGCACGATCGGCATCGGCCTGATGGGCATCGCGATCAACATGGACCTGAGCCCGGCCATCACGGCGGCCGCGATCATCTCGGGCTCCTACTTCGGCGACACGACGTCGCCCCTCTCGGACTCGTCGAACCTCGCCGCCGCCACGGGCGGCGTCGACCTCTACAGGCACGTCAAGGAGACGCTGCTCACGTCGTCGCTCGCGCTCCTGATCGCGCTCGCCGTGTTCTGGATGCTCGGCCGACCGGGCGACTTCGACGCGAGCGCGAAGATCGACGCGATCCGTCACGCGTTCGACATCACGCCGATCCTGTTCGCGCCGCTCGTTCTCGTCGTGGCGTTCGCGGTGTTCAAGATGCCGCCCTTCACGGCGATCTTCCTCGGCGCGCTGGCGGGCGGGGTGCTCGCCGCGTTCGTGGCGCCGGACCGCGTCGTCGCGTTCGCGACGCGGGGCGGCGAGGACGTCCCGCGATGGCTCGCCGTCGTGAAGGGCATCTGGCTCGCGCTCGCGAGCGGCTATACCGGAACGACCGGCGTGTCGATGATCGATCAGCTCGTGAGTCGCGGCGGCATGTCGAGCATGCTCAACACGATCTGGCTCATCATCACGGCGCTGGCGTTCGGTGGCGTGGTCGAGAAGGCGGGGGTGCTCGACCGCCTGATTACGCCGGTCATCGAGTCCGCGAAGTCGGCGGGCAGGCTCGTTGCGACGCTGGTGGCGTCGGTGGTCGGGACGAACATCGTAACCGCCGACCAGTACATCGCGATCGTGCTGCCCGGCCGCATGTTCAAGGGAGCGTTCGAGAAGCGCGGGTTCGCGCCGTTCGTGCTGACGCGGAGCGTCGGCGCCTCCGCGACGCCGACCTCCGCGCTCGTTCCGTGGAACAGCTGCGGGGCTTACATGGCGGCCACGCTGGGTGTGGCGACGTTCAGCTACCTGCCGTACGCGGTGTTCAACCTCGCGAGCCCGCTGCTCGCGATCGCGGTCGCCTATCTCGGCATTCGCATGCCGAAGGCGGGCGGGGCGGTGCCGGTCGCCTCGGCGTCGGACCCGACGTCGAACGAAAGGTGAGCGGGATGGGAGGACATCGCGCGGCGAGCCGTGCGGGTCCGCACCCGGCCCGGGCGGGCGGGATTGCGCTGCGCTGCAACAACGGCGAGAATGCGCGACACTTCGAGAAGGGGATCGCCACGTGACTGTCGATAGGGATGTCGGGCCGACGCGCCGCGCGCGCGCAGCGGTGCTCGCGCTCGCTGCGGTGACGCTGTTGGCGGCATGCCAGCGAGCCCAGGAAGCGCCGGCGCCGGAGATCCGGCCGGTGCGCGCGATCACGGTCGGCGAGCGTTCGGGAGGCGACAGTGTGGCGCTCACGGGCAGCGTACAGGCGCAGACCGAGGTCAACCTCTCGTTCAGGGTCGACGGACGCATGGTCGAGCGAATGGTCCAGGTCGGCGACGCGGTCCGGTCCGGCCAGGTGATCGCGCGGCTCGATCCGCAGAACGAGGAGAGCGCGCTGCAGGCGGCGAGGGCGCAGTCGTCCGCGGCGCAGGCGCGCCTCGTCGAGGCGCGCAACAACTTCGCGCGGATGAAGGACCTGATCACCGACAACTCGGTGTCGCGAGCGTCGTACGACCAGGCCGAGGCGATGCTGCGCACGGCCGAGTCCGCAGTCGAGTCCGCGCAGTCGCAGGTCGCGCTGGCGCAGAACCGGCTCAACTACACGACGCTCGTCTCCGAGGTCGCGGGTGTCGTGACGCTCGCGGGACCCGAGCCCGGCGAGGTCGTGGGCGCGGGCCGCATGATCGTGCAGATCGCGCGCGAGGGCGCGCGCGACGCCGTGTTCGACGTCCCGGCGCGCGTCAAGGACGCGGCGCCTGCGAACCC